>NZ_CP017561.2:2215500-2532000 GCF_001865575.2 Paraburkholderia sprentiae WSM5005 | reverse complement strand
CCAAAACGACGACTCGCATAGCTGCTCCAGGTATTCGAAAATTGAGTGAGGGCAGCGAGCTCGCCGCTGAATTCGATGTGACTCCATTCAACGAGCTGCAACGCAAGGTGAAATGCCGTTTGCCCAGTGTTAACGGCTATACTATTGGCAGTGAGGCAGGTTTTGTTATCGTATTTTCATCGTTTTCAGAAAAAAGACTATGCGGACCCAGCGCCAGCCCGTGCGGGCTCTCGACAAGCTTGATCACAAGATCCTGCGGTTTCTGCAGCAGGACGGCCGAATGGCGATGAAGGATCTGGCGGAGCGGGTGGGACTGTCGGTGACGCCGTGCATCGAGCGCGTCAAGCGGATGGAGCGCGACGGCGTGATCACCGGCTACTACGCACGCGTGAACCCGGCCGAGTTGGGCGCGGCGTTGCTCGTGTTCGTCGAGATAACGCTCGATCACAAGAGCGGCAATATGTTCGACCAGTTCCGGCGCGAGGTGCAGAAGATCCCCGAGGTGCTCGAATGTCACCTGGTGTCGGGCGATTTCGACTATTTGATCAAGGCGCGCATCGGCGAAATGGCCGACTACCGAAAATTGCTCGGCGACATCCTGCTGCAGCTGCCGGGCGCGGTGCAGTCGAAGAGCTACGTGGTGATGGAGGAAATCAAGGAAACGCTGACGATTGCAGTGGGCGAGTAACTGCGTGCCCGCTGACCGGGCTAGCCGCGCATTACGCGAGCAAACCAAGTGCTCGACAAACTGCGTAAATACTGTATATTTGTACAGTATTTACGCAGTTTCTTTTTAGCGCTTCCTCAATGCTTTTGCTTGCGTGGCCCGCCGTGGATGACGCCGACACCTCTGACATTCCCGAATTTCCGATCGCGCCGCCGGCGCCTCGCAAGGGGCGCGGCGCGGTCACGAACCTGCAAGGCCGCTACGAAGTCGACCAGCGCGAGGCCGTCGACGACGGCTGGCAGACAGCCGACGAAGACGGTGAGCCGAAGGTCCTGCGCACGCAAGTGTTCGAGGAGCGCGCGAAAACGATCCTCACGCGCAATGCGTCGCCGGACATTCCGTTCAACGTGTCGCTCAATCCGTATCGCGGCTGCGAGCACGGCTGCATCTATTGCTTCGCGCGGCCCACGCATAGCTATCTGGGCTTGTCGCCCGGACTTGATTTCGAAAGCCGCATCTACGCGAAGATCAACGCGCCGGAACTGCTCGAGCGGGACCTATCGAAGAAATCCTACGTACCGGAGCCGATCGCACTCGGCGTCGCGACCGACGCATGGCAACCGGCCGAGCGAGACCTGCGTCTTACGCGTCGGGTGATAGAGGTGCTCAGCGAGCGCAACCATCCGTTCGCGGCGATCACCAAATCGTCGCTGATCGAGCGCGACATCGACTTGCTCGCACCGATGGCGGAGCGCGGGCAATTCATGGCGGCGATCACCATCACCACGCTGGACGCCGATATCGCACGCACGCTCGAGCCGCGCGCGGCCACCCCGTCGCGCCGGCTGCGAACGATCCGTACGCTGAGCGAGGCGGGCATTCCGGTCGGCGTCAGCATCGCGCCGGTGATCCCGTTCGTCACCGAACCGGACCTGGAGCGCGTGCTCGAAGCCTGCACGCAAGCGGGCGCCAGCAATGCGAGCTATATCGTGCTGCGGCTGCCGTGGGAAGTCGCGCCGTTATTCAAGGATTGGCTGAGCGCTCATTTTCCGGAACGGGCCGAGCGCGTGATGAGCCGTGTGCGCGACATGCGGGGCGGCAAGGATTACGACTCGTCGTTTTCGACCCGCATGAAGGGGGAGGGCTTATGGGCGGATTTGCTCAGGCAGCGCTTTCAAAAGGCCGTGTGCCGCTTGGGGCTAAACGGGCGCGAGCGCGGCATTCTCGACATGTCCCACTTTCGCCGGATCGGGCCACCACGCCCCGAGCAGGCAAGCGCACAGGCGCGCGACAATCCGCAACTTAGGCTTTTCTAGCGCTGGAACGCCTGCTGGTCCCGATACGGGGAATTACTGCGAAATCGACCTGGCCGCTTCAAGCTGACTTTCGAAGTAGGTCTGGAAGGCGAACGCGAGACTGGTCATCAGTAGAAACGCACCGATCAGCAGCGAAAAAATCACGACGAAAACGACCGTCCAACCCGAGCGGCTTTTGCGTTCTGTGTGAGCGTTGAATTGCGCATCCCATTTCTGATCCGGACGCAGCCCGTAGACGAGCGCCGCCAGAAACGCGGCAAACAACGAGACCGCCCCAATCGACGCGAGCACCCAGCCGAGGATCGACGCACGCTCTGACGCGATCAGCAGCATCAGGCCGGGAATGCCGATCAGCGTGCCGAGCAGGTGCGCCCAGCCGTAGATGTCTCGTGTGCCGTACAGATAGAAGCGGTGGGCGCCGAGGCTGCCGAACAGGAACGCCAGCGCGGCGGTGAGCGTCTTGGATCTGAAGCGCGGGGAACTCGAGGCGACGGTGGACATGAACGCGTGGGCAGAGTGACAGGCAGTCGAAAGGAGCGGCGCGCCGCGGGCGCGGACCGACGCGCATTCTACGCCTGCGGCCGGCGCGTGGTCACGTGGAGGGCGGACGCCCGGGCTGAAGGCGGGGGCGGCGGGACGCGCCAGACCTGGCTCACAGTAAGCCTGAACGTCAGCCGAATACGCATGCATCCACGTGCTACGGCGCCGCATACGTGACGCGATAGATCGCGCCGGCAGTATCGTCGCTGATCAGTAGCGAACCGTCTGGCAACGGCAGCACGTCGGCGGGGCGGCCCCAGACCGATTCGCCGGGTTGTAGCCAGCCTTCGGCAAAGACTTGCTGGCGCGCGTGCTTGCCGTCCGGATCGGTGATGACGCGCACGATCCGGTAGCCGACTTTCTTGCTGCGGTTCCACGAGCCGTGCTCGGCGATGAAGATATTGTTGCGGTAGTCGGCCGGAAACATCGGGCCGTCGTAGAAGCGCATGCCCAGCGCCGCCACGTGCGCGCCGAGCTTGACCACCGGCGGTGTGAATTCGCTGCACGAATGATCCTTGCCGAATTCGGGGTCGGGCGTGTCGCCGCCGTGACAGTACGGAAAGCCGAAATTCATGCCGACCCGTGGCGCGCGGTTGAGCTTGTCGCTCGGAATGTCATCGCCGAGCAGGTCGCGACCGTTGTCGGTGAACCACAGTTCGTGCGTGACCGGATGCCACGCGAAGCCGACCGAATTGCGGATGCCACGCGCGACGACCTGATAGTGGCTACCGTCTGGATCCATGCGGGCGATCAGCGCAAAGCGGTCCGGATCCTTCTGGCAAACGTTGCACGGCGCGCCCTGCGGCACATAGAGCTTGCCATCCGGGCCGAACGCGATGAATTTCCAGCCGTGATGCGTGTCCGCGGGCAGCTTGTCGGTGACGACGACGCCTTTGGGTGGATCGTTCAGATGCGCGTCGATCGCATCGAAGCGCACGATTTTCGACACCGCCGACACATACAGCGCGCCGTCGTGCCATGCGACGCCGGCCGGCATCTCCAACCCCGACGCGATCACGTGGCGGCCCGTTGCGCGACCGCTCTGCAGCTCGAGCGCATAGACGTGTCCATCCAGGCTGCCCACATAGAGAATGCCCTTGGGCGACAACGTCATCGCCCGCGCGCTGGGCACGTCATCCGACAACACCCCGATGTGAAAGCCCGGCGGCAGCTTGATTTTTGCGATGGGTAGCGCGGCGTTTGCCGTTAACGCCTGCGCGGCGAGCAACGCGGCCGCCACCACCAGTAGAATCCGGCTCCGCGCCGGGCGATCAGATCCGGCAAAGCGCCGGAAAAGGATAAAAAGAACGAATGGGAATGGGAGGTTCGGCTGGCGTTGCACAAGCGCTCCTTCAGGTGATTCGGGCGTTTGGGAGGATTCACGCACCTCTCGTGGGAGGCCGGCGCAGCCCCGTTCCTCAGTTTATCCCGGTAAGTGTTTGTTATGGCGTCAGTTTCCCGCTATAATCGCGTGTTTCAGTCGTTCCGAACCCCGGTTTTCAAGGATTCTAGTATGGTCATCATCCGCTTGGCTCGTGGCGGCTCCAAGAAGCGCCCGTTCTACAACATCGTCGCCACCGATTCGCGCAGCCGTCGCGACGGCCGCTTCATCGAGCGCGTGGGTTTCTACAACCCGGTCGCTACGAAGGGCGAATCCCTGCGTATCGCTCAGGACCGCCTGACGTACTGGCAAGGTGTTGGCGCACAACTGTCGCCGACCGTCGAGCGTCTCGTGAAGGAAGCGCAAAAGGCGCAGCCGGCTGCTTGATATGGCGGCCGGGATGCGTATCGTCGTCGGTACGGCCGGCGGCTCACGCAGTTTGCGTGAGCAGTGCGATGCGCAACGTGTTTTACTGAAGCAGACGCCAACGCAGGCTGCGAAGTTGTTATCGAGGGTATTCGATGTCCGAGCGTGATTCCAGCAGCTCTGATCGCGCCAAGGCAGCTTCACACGCAAAGGCGTCTGGTCAGGCGTCGTTCGGCGCTTTCGTCCGCAAACCGGCCGAACGTACCGACGGCAAGGCGAAAGAGGTGCAAACCGACGTCGCGAACGCCGGTTCCGACGTGGCAGAAATGCGCATCGAAACGGCGGCAAGCTGGCCGGCCGATGCGGTCGAGGTCGGCGCAATCGTCGACGCTTATGGCCTCAAAGGCTGGGTCAAGGTAGCCGCGCACGCGGATGCCGGGCGGGGCGGCGACGCCTTGCTGAGCGCGAAGCGCTGGTGGCTGCTGAAAGGCCAGGAGCGCAAATCGGCGGCGTCCTTACAGGCCAAAACGCATAGCGATAGTGTGGTCGCCCGTCTGGGTGGCGTCGCTGACCGCGATGCGGCGCTGGCTTTGCGAGGCACTCGCGTGTACATCAGCCGTAGCGAGTTTCCGACGCTCGAAGCCGACGAATTTTACTGGATCGATCTGATCGGGCTGGACGTGGTGAATCTCGCCGGAGTCCGCCTTGGCAAGGTCGCCAGCATGATCGACAACGGCGCGCAGTCGGTGCTGCGCATCGAATATCCGGTTATCGATAAAAACGGCAAGCCGGTCGCTGGCGAGCGCTTGATCCCGTTCGTCGGCGTCTTTGTCAAAACGGTGGACCAGGCGGCAAAGCAGATCGTCGTCGACTGGGAAGCTGACTTTTGAAATCTTTCGTTGAATGGGGAGAGCGATGCAGTTCGATGTCGTGACGCTCTTTCCCGAAATGTTTCGCGCGCTGATCGACTGGGGTATCACCAGCCGGGCCGCGAAGCAGCAGCGCTATGAGTTGCGTACGTGGAATCCACGCGATTTCACGACCGACAACTACCGCACAATCGACGATCGCCCGTACGGCGGCGGCCCCGGGATGGTCATGTTGGCCCGGCCGCTGGAAGACGCGATCAGGGCCGCGAAAGCAGCGCAGTTGGAGCAGGGCATCGGCGCCTCGCGCGTCGTGATGATGTCACCGCAAGGCGCCACTCTGAATCACGAGCGCGTGATGAAGTTCGCGGCCGAACCCGGTCTCATCCTGTTGTGTGGGCGTTACGAAGCGGTCGACCAGCGTCTCCTCGACCGTGTCGTCGACGAAGAAGTCAGCCTCGGTGACTTCGTGCTGTCGGGCGGCGAATTGCCGGCAATGGCGTTGATGGATGCGGTCGTGCGTCAGTTGCCTGGCGTGCTGAACGACTCACAGTCGGCGGTGCAGGATAGTTTCGCGGACGTGGTGCTCGATTGTCCGCACTACACGCGTCCCGAGGAATACGAGGGCGTGCGGGTGCCTGACGTGCTGCTCGGCGGCCATCATGCGGAAATCGAAGCGTGGCGGCGGCGCGAAGCATTGCGCAACACATTGAACAAACGGCCCGATCTGATCGTGAAGGCCAGAAAGAACAGAATGCTGAGCCGTGCCGACGAGGCGTGGCTCGCAAGTCTCGCGAAGGAAGAGCCGAAGGCGTGAGGCCCCGGTCTTTCGAGCGGACACAAGGCGGTGCCGTACATGCGTGTGCGGTGCCAGATGTGAACCCATCCTCTGTCGGGGCCGTAGCCGAACACGGTAAGCGCGTGAGGCAGGTACGAACGCCGACAAGATGGATCTAGGAGTCAGTGATGAATCTGATTGCAAAACTCGAGCAGGAAGAAATCGCGCGCGTTCTCGGCGAAAAGACCATTCCGGATTTCGGTCCGGGCGATACGGTCATCGTCAGCGTGAACGTGGTTGAAGGCACGCGTAAGCGTGTGCAGGCTTACGAAGGCGTCGTGATCGCCAAGCGTAACCGTGGTCTGAATTCGTCGTTCATCGTCCGCAAGATTTCGTCGGGCGAAGGCGTCGAGCGTACGTTCCAGACGTATTCGCCGCTGCTGGCAAGCATCGTCGTCAAGCGTCGCGGCGATGTGCGTCGTGCGAAGCTGTACTATCTGCGCGAGCGTTCGGGCAAGTCGGCTCGAATCAAGGAAAAGCTGGTCTACAAGGACCGCGCTGCTTCCTAAGCGTAAATGCTGTAAGAAAAAGCACCCCTCGCGGGTGCTTTTTTGTTGGCCAGGTCAAAATAGCGGCATGTCCCCGTAATCCGAGAGACCCATTGATCCGCCCCGTCTTTGAGCCCGAAACTTTGCCTGTCATCGCGACGGGCGCCGATCTGCCACCGGTCGCGGGCGAGCGTCTAACGCCCGATGCGCTGCGAGCCCGCTTCGAACGGCAGCTCGCCTGGACGCCAGAGAAAATTGCCGATGCGCCGTGGCGCAATACCGACCTCGATCCGCGCGTGGCCGCAGTGCTGGTGCCACTCGTCGTGCGTGCGCGCGGCCTTACCGTATTGCTCACGCAGCGCGCTGACCATCTGAACGATCATGCGGGCCAGGTGAGTTTCCCCGGCGGCCGCCAGGAACCGTTCGACGCCGATGCGACCGCCACGGCGCTGCGCGAAGCGCATGAAGAGGTTGGCCTCGACGCGTCGCGCGTCGAAGTTCTCGGCGCCTTGCCCGACTATCTGACCGGCACCGGCTTTCGCGTGTCCCCGATCATCGCGCTTGTGCACCCGCCATTCTCGCTGGAGATCGATACGCTCGAAGTGGCCGAGGTGTTCGAAGTGCCGCTCGCGTTTCTGATGGACCCGGCCAACCATGAAGAGCGCCTGTTGCGCTACGAGGGCGGCGAGCGCCGCTTCTTCGCGATGCCGTATCCGCGCGGCGAATTGACGGTGGCTCCGGAAGCCGCCGAGCAGCGCGGCGGGCAACGCACGCGAACAGCCACGCCAGCAGCCGCGCAAGGCGGCCATCATTTCATCTGGGGCGCGACGGCCGCGATGCTGCGCAACCTGTACCGCTTTCTTGCCGCATGAGTGACACGACTCGCATCGATGCGTCGACGATGCGCAGTTGCGTGAACGACGCACTCGTCGGCGCTTTGTCAGCCTCCGCGCTCAGACTCATCCGACCCTGTGCTATCGTTATAAGACAATCGTAAAAACCTAAAAAGCACGGCGCATCGCATGACTTTTTTCTCCGTATTGCTGGCTCTGATCATTGAACAGGTACGCGCGCTGTCGCCGAACAATCCGGTGTCCGCGTTGCTTCAATACCATGCGGAGTCGGCGGCGCACGGATTCGATGCCGGCAAGCAACGCCACGGTCTGCTCGCGTGGCTCGTCGTGGTGGTGCCTTGGACGCTCGCGGTCGCGCTCGTCTACTACGTGCTGTATCAGATTCATTTCATGCTCGCGTTCCTGTGGAACGTCGTGGTGTTGTACTTCACGCTCGGCTTCAGACAGTTCAGCCATTACTTCACCGACATCCATCTTGCATTGAACAACGACGACGTGCCCCGCGCGCGCGAAATTCTGAACGAATGGACCGGGCTCGAGACTGTCGACATGCCGGTCGGCGAGATCGTGCGTCACACGTTGATCCATGCGGTGGTCGCGTCGCACCGCCATGTGTTCGGCGTGTTCTTCTGGTTCCTGATTCCGGTCGGTCCCGCCGGCGCGGTGCTGTACCGTTGCGCGGAATACCTCGCGCGCGCATGGGCGCGGCCGGCCGACGACCGCACCATTGCGTTTTCAAGTTTCGCGCAGCGCGCGTTCTTCGTGATCGACTGGATACCGGCGCGGCTGACCTCGCTGGGCTTTGCGATCGTCGGCAATTTCGAGGATGCGATTTACGCATGGCGCAACCATGCGCGGCAGTGGCCCGATACCAACGACGGCGTGTTACTCGCCGCGGGCAGCGGCGCGCTCGGCGCACGCCTGGCCGGACCCCTCGCGGAGCCGTCGAGCCTCGACGCACTCGCCACCGGCGACGGCGGCCCGCTGCAGGTCGGCGACGACTGCACGCCGCGCACGCTGCAGTCGGCGGTGGGGCTCGTGTGGCGCGCGGTCGTGCTGTGGATGATCCTGCTGTTGATGCTGACCATCGCAGTCTGGCTCGCGTGACGCGGCCATGCGCTTAGCGTAACAACGCGCAAAAGAGCCGGGCATTGCCCGGCTTCTTTAATTGCCGACTGCGCTCTACCCTTTCAACGGATCGCGCGCGGTCCCGCATTGCCAGCACACGGTGAACTGCGCCTCGAGCCTTTCGCCGCACTGCTGACACTGCCATAGCGGCGCACCGGGCGCCGGTCCTCGCGACGCCGCTTCGATCAGCCGCCGCGCGATCGTCTCATCGCGTTCATCGACGAGCCATAGCTCCGGCGCGCACTGATCGGCCGGAATCTCGCCGAGCGCGCCGTTCAAGTAACGGTTATGCAACTCGCACGCGATGCCCGCGGTCTCCAAGACGTTGACCCAATGTTGTCCGATGATCAGGTTCGGCGCGCGCATCAGTTTCATGTCAGCGGACCATCTGGCTCGCCTCGTGCACGAGCTGCGCGTAAAGCGCATGCCGTTGGCGGCGGATGCGGCCGTCGGCGACCGCTTCGAGAATCGCGCAGCCAGGCTCGTGCAAATGATGGCAGTTGTAGAAGCGGCAATTGGGCAACAGCGGCCGGAACTCGGGGAACGCACGTTCGAGCCGTCCTTCGGTCAGGTGGTGCAGGCCGAATTCCTGGAAGCCCGGCGAGTCGATCAGCGCGCCGGCCGCGCCGTTGATGTCATTCGCGCCGGTCATACCCTGCGGCTGCGGCAAAGGATAAAGCCGCGTGAACGTCGTCGTATGGCGTCCGCTGTTCAACGCGGTCGAGATCTCGCGCGTCGCCACTTCGGCATCGGGAATCAGCAGGTTCACGAGCGTCGATTTGCCCATGCCGGACTGGCCGAGTAGCAGCGTCGCGTGAGCATGCAGATGTTCGGTCAACGTGGCGCGAGCCGCCTCAGGCTGCATGCGGATCGACACTTCGAGCACCGGATAGCCGAGCGCGCGATACGGCTCGAGCCGCTGGCGTGCGCCCTCCAGAGCATCGGTGACGTCGATCTTGTTCAGCACGATCAGCGGCTTGAGCTCGTTTGCCTCCGCGGCGACGAGCGCGCGGCCGAGCAGATCCTCGCTGAAATGCGGCTCGGTCGCGAGCACGATCAGCAACTGGTCGAGGTTCGCGGCGAACAGCTTCGACTTGTACTGATCCGAGCGATACAGCAGGTTGCGTCGCTCGCCGATTTCGACGATCACGCCTTGATCCGCCGAAGCCGGCTCGTAGATCACGCGATCGCCGACCGCGACCTCGCTGCGTTTGCCGCGCGGGAAGCACTGCAGTAGCGCGCCGCCGTCTTCGGGAGCGACCAGATAGTGGCGGCCGTGCGCGGCGACGACGAGGCCGCCCGTGCGCGCGCCGTGCATGCCGGACCCGGCGGCGCGCGCGCCGCGCGACGCCTTCTTGGGAGCGCGGCCGCTCATGCGTGCCGCAGCAGTCGGTCGATCCGCTGCGAGGCCGGCGGATGCGAGTAGTAGAACGCGGTGTACAGCGGATCGGGCGTCAGCGTCGACGCATTGTCCTCATACAGCTTGACGAGCGCGTTGACGAGATCGTGCGCATCGGTTTGGGTCGCCGCGAACGCGTCGGCTTCGAACTCGTGCTTGCGCGAGCTGAGGCTGCCAAGCGGTGTAACGAAGAACAGGAACACCGGCAGCGCCAGGAAGAACAGCACGAGCGCGAGTCCGCTATTGCCGCCAACGAGCGACGGCCGCACGCCGAGCCCTTCGTAGAACCACACGCATTGCGTCAGCCAGCCGAGCAGCGCGAGCATCGCGAGGCTGATTGCGAAGGTGACGAGCATGCGCTTCATCACGTGGCGGCGCTTGAAGTGGCCGAGCTCGTGCGCGAGCACCGCTTCGATTTCGCGGCCCGACAGGCGCGCGAGCAGCGTGTCGAAAAAGACGATGCGCTTGCTCGCGCCGAAGCCGGTGAAGTACGCGTTGCCGTGCGCCGAACGGCGGCTGCCGTCCATCACGAACAGACCCTTCGCGGCGAAGCCGCAGCGCTGCATCAGCGCCTCGATGCGGGTCACGAGCGCCTCATCCTTCAGCGGTTCGAACTTGTTGAAGAGCGGCGCGATGAAGGTCGGGAAAATCAGCAGACCGAACATCTGGAACCCGACCCACACGACCCACGCCCATAGCCACCACAGGTTGCCGGCGCGGTTCATCAGCCACAGCACGACGAACAGCAGCGGCAGACCGAACGCGATGCCGAGCAGCGCGCCCTTCAGGCGGTCGAAGAAGAACAGGCTTTTGCTCATCCGATTGAAGCCGAAACGCTGCTCGACGACGAACTGCCGGTAGTACTCGAACGGCAGGTCGATCGCGCTGGTAATCGCGATCACTGCGGCAACGAGCGCGATCTGCCCGACATAGCCGCGACCGAGCCAGTCGGAGAGCGCGAGATCGAGCATCTGCACGCCGCCGAGCAGCGTAAGCCAGATCAGCACGGCCGCGCCGACGACGATCTCGACCATCGCGAGCCGCGTGCGCTCGACCGTGTAGTCGGCCGCGCGCTGATGTGCGGTCAGCGCGATCGTGTTCGCGAACTGGCTCGGCACCTGTTCGCGATGGGCGGCGACGAAGCGGATCTGCCGCGACGCGAGCCAGAGTTTGGTGCCGACCATCGCAACGACGGCGATGACGAACAGCGTGGTGAAGTACAGGGTAGGCATCCGGGATTCCGTGGTATCTATGCGAGAATTATATGTTTCTTCGCGCCTCGCGGCGGAGATACGGTTTAACGCAGTGGTTCAACGCAACCGTTCCAGGCGGCGCTTCGGCGCGGCCGGCCCGGCTCGAGCCGCGCGAATCGATTCCAAACGGACACAACCGCGCGGCGGGGTTTCGAGCAAAGCCCGCCGCGCGGCCATCAGGATTGCCTTCATGACTGACATCCTCGCATCCACCGAACAGCCGCCGCTCGTGCGCAGCGACATGAATCTCGTCTGGCTGGACATGGAAATGACCGGGCTGGAGCCCGATACCGACCGCATCATCGAGATCGCGGTGGTGGTGACGAATTCGACGCTCGACAGGATGGTCGAAGGTCCGGTGCTCGCGATTCATCAGAGCGATGAAACGCTCGCGAAGATGGACGAGTGGAACCAGAACACGCATGGCCGCTCGGGGCTGATCGAGCGCGTGAAGGCGTCGACGGTGAGCGAGGCTGACGCGACCGCGCAGATCCGCGAGTTCCTCGGCCAGTACGTGCCGCCGGGCAAGTCGCCGATGTGCGGCAACTCGATCTGTCAGGACCGCCGCTTCATGGCGCGCTGGATGCCAGAACTGGAGAGCTTCTTCCACTACCGCAACCTCGACGTGAGCACGCTGAAGGAACTGTGCCGGCGCTGGCAGCCGGTCATCTACAAGGGCTTCCAGAAGCGCGCGATGCACACGGCGCTGGCCGATATCCACGAGTCGATCGACGAACTCAAGTACTACCGCCAGCATTTCCTCGTGCCGTCGGCGCCGGATGCCGCCGCGAGCGCTCAATAAACGCGCGGGCCCGCACGAGCAGGCCCCGAACCTCGCACCTCAGTCCTGCCGCGGTGCGCGTTGCGCGCTCTTCGGTCGGAACGCCTTGACCACCTCGGCGTTGGTTTCCACGTAAGGCCCGCCGATCAGGTCGATGCAGTAGGGCACCGCGGCGAAAATCCCCGGCACCTTCACCACCCCGTCATCGCGCAGGCCTTCCAGCGTTTCCCTGATCGATTTCGGCTGGCCGGGCAGGTTGATGATCAGCGCCGCGTGCCCTTCGGTTTCGCGGATCACCGCGACCTGGCGCGACAAGATCGCGGTCGGCACGAAATTCAGGCTGATCTGCCGCATCTGCTCGCCGAAGCCGGGCATCTCCTTCGTCGCGACCGCGAGCGTCGCCTCGGGCGTCACGTCGCGGCGCGACGGGCCGGTGCCGCCGGTCGTGAGCACCAGATCGCAGCCCACTTCGTCGACCAGTTCGATGAGCGTCGCCGAAATGGTGGGCGCGTCGTCGGCGATCAGCCGCGTGACGACCTGCCACGGTGACGTCAAGGCCGCGCCGAGCCACTCCCGCAGCGCGGGAATGCCCTTGTCCTCGTAGACGCCGGTCGACGCACGGTCGCTGATCGACACGAGGCCGATCACGATTTCGTCGGGGTGCTTACGTGGCTTAGGTTGATCAGGCGTCGCGGTCGTCATCGTCGTCTTCCGCAGCGAGGTCGGCGCCATGCGCGTCTTCGGCTTCGTCGTCCGTGCCGGCCGCGTTCTTGATCCACTGGAACAGCTCGCGGAAATAGCGCGGCGGCTTGCTCTGCTCCGCTTCCTTGCGCGCGTTGCGGATCAGCGTGCGGCCCTGCCGCGGGTCCGCGCTCGGGTGCTGGCGGATGAACTCGGTCAGCGCGGCGTCGTCGGCTAGCAGCTTTTCGCGGGTGCGTTCGATCCAATGGAGCTTCGCCGTCTCGCTCTTGTTGACGCCGTTGTAGGTGTCGAGCGCGGTGCGCAGCGCGGCGGTTTCGCTGTCGAGCAGCGAGCGCATCACGCGGCCGACGTATTGGATCTGGCGGCGTTTGCCTTCGTGGTCGGTGATGCGGCGCGCTTCGCGCACCGCATCGTCGAGCTTGTCGGTCATCGGCATGCGCTTGAGCGCGTCTTTCGGCAGCGCGACGAGCGCCGCGCCCAGATCCTGCAGCGCTTGCATGTCGCGCTTGAGCTGGGACTTGCTCGGGCGATCGTAGCCGTTTTCATCGACTTCCGTGACGACGGATTCGATCGGTTGAATGCGGGTTTTGCGTGTCATGCCGGTATTGTAACTTGCCGCGGCGGCCCGACCCGCGGCGGCTCGTACCTTGCTATGATCGCGGGATGCAATCATCCCGCACCCGCGTGGCGCACCGAATACGGTGCGCATATCAGGGCCGCGCGGCCCCAACAGGACGGCAACCACAATGGCAGCAGACATGGACGTCAAGCAGCGCTTTTTTCCGCATACCCAGGATGAGCTGAAGGCAATCGCCTCGGACATCCTCCGTCACGCGAAAGCGCTCGGCGGCAGCGACGCCGCGACCGAGATCTCCGAGGGCGACGGCCTGTCCGTCTCCGTGCGGCGCGGCGAAGTCGAGACCATCGAGCACAACCGCGACAAGATGGTCGGCGTGACGGTGTTCATCGGCAACAAACGCGGCAATGCGAGCACCTCGGACTTCTCGCCGCAGGCATTGAAGGACACGGTCGCTGCCGCCTACAACATCGCGCGCTTCACCGCCGAAGACGATTGCGCGGGCCTCGCCGAAGCCGAGCTGCTCGAAACCGCGCCGCGCGACCTCGATCTGTATCACCCGTGGAATCTGTCCGCCGACGAAGCGGTCGAAATCGCGCGCCGCGCCGAAGACGCCGCCTTCGCGACCGATCCGCAGATCAAGAACTCCGAAGGCGCGAGCGTGTCGGCGCAGCACTCGCAGTTCGTGCTGGCGACCTCGCGTGGCTTCCTCGCCGGCTATCCGTATTCGCGCCACTACATCGCGTGCGCGCCGATCGCCGGGAGCGGCCGCAACATGCAGCGCGACGATTGGTACACGTCGACGCGCAGCGCCGACGACCTCGCCGATCCCGAAGCCGTCGGCCGTTACGCGGCGCAGCGCGCGCTCGCGCGGATCGGTGCGCGCGGCCTCGACACGCGCAAGGTGCCGGTGCTGTTCGAGGCGCCGCTCGCGGCGGGCCTGCTCGGCGCGTTCGTGCAGGCGACGAGCGGCGGTGCGCTGTATCGCAAGACCTCGTTTCTGGTCGACAGCCTCGGCAAGCCGGTGTTCGCGCCACATGTGCAGGTGGTCGAAGATCCGCACGTCGTGCGCGCGATGGGCAGCGCGCCGTTCGACGAGGAAGGCGTGCGCACCCGCCAGCGCTCGGTCGTGAAGGACGGCGTCGTCGAGGGCTACTTCCTGTCGACGTATTCGGCGCGCAAGCTCGGCATGAAGACCACCGGCAACGCGGGCGGCTCGCACAACCTGTCGCTGCTCAGTTCGAACACGCGCGCCGAGGACGACTTCGAGGCGATGCTGAAGAAGCTCGGCACCGGTCTGCTGCTGACCGAGCTGATGGGGCAGGGCGTCAACTACGTGACGGGCGACTATTCGCGCGGCGCATCGGGCTTCTGGGTCGAGAACGGCAAGATCCAGTATCCGGTCGAGGAGATCACCGTCGCGAGCACGCTGCAGGAGATGTTCCGCCATATCGTCGCGATCGGTGCCGATACGATCACGCGCGGCACCAAGCAGACCGGCTCGGTGCTGATCGAGCGGATGACGATCGCGGGACAGTGAGCGGCGCGCTCCGATCCAGCGCCGCCCCGCACCAAACAAAAACGCCACGCAACGAAACGTTGCGTGGCGTTTTTTGTCGGATGCGCTGCGCGAGCGTTCAGACGTCCTTGCGCTGATACGTGACGAATGCGTAATCGAAGTCGTTCGGCGCGTTCGAATGATGCGCCTCGCGCGCAATTTCTTCCCATGCGTGCCGATCGATCGCGGGGAAGGTCGCATCGCCGTCGAAGTCGGCGGCGATTTCCGTGACGATCAGCTTGTCCGCGTGGCGCAGCCCTTCGTCGTACAGTTCCGCGCCGCCGATCAGAAACGCCTGCGGCGCCTGATCCTGCGCGGCGAGCGCGAGCGCGTCGTCGAGGTTGGTCGCGGTGTCGCAGCCCTGGAAGCGCCGCGCGGCATCGCGCGTGACGACGATGTTGCGGCGTCCCGGCAGCGGCCGGCCGATCGATTCGTGGGTCTTGCGGCCCATGATGATGGGCGCGCCCATCGTCGTGCGCTTGAAGAACGCGAGGTCTTCGGGTAGTCGCCAGGGCAACTGGTTGTCGCGGCCGATCACGCCGTTGCTGGCGCGAGCGACGATCAGGGTGAGCGTCGTCATCGAATGGAAAGAGGAGGGCAATCGGACGATTCTACCCGACGCGCCGATCCGCACCGATGCGCGCCGCCGTTCACCCCTGCGCCGGCCCGTCCGCGGCGGGCGCTCCGTTGTCGTCGGCGCCACCCTGGTCGCGCAAGCCATGCACGCCCATCAGCCGATACAGCGTCACCCGTGAAATGTTCAGATCCGCCGCCGCCTCGTTCAAGCGGTGCCGATGGCGCAGCAGCGCCGTCTCGATCGCGCGTTTCTCGGCGGCTTCGCGCGCTTCGCTGAGCGTCGTCGTCTGCTGCTCGGCGTACTGCGCGAGGTCGAGATCGTCGGCGGAGATCAGCTTGTTCTCGGCCATCACGATCGCGCGGCGCACGCGGTTGATCAACTCGCGCACGTTGCCGGGCCAACTGTAGTTGTAGAGCGCCTCGATCGCCGACGGCGTGAAGCCGCGAATCTTGCGCGCGTTGTCGGTCTTGAACTTGCGCAGGATGTGATACGCGAGAATCTCGATGTCCCGGCCGCGCGCGCGCAGCGGCGGCGCGTCGACGCGCAGCACGCACAGGCGATGAAACAGGTCGGCGCGGAACTGGCCTTCGCGCATTGCGCTGTCGAGATCGACGTGAGTCGCCGAGATGATGCGCACGTCGACCGGAATCGATTCGCGCCCGCCGAGCCGCTCGATCTTGCCTTCCTGCAAAAAGCGCAGCAGGCTCGCCTGGCTCTCGAGGGGCAGATCGCCGATCTCGTCGAGAAAGAGCGTGCCGCCGTTGGCCGCCTCGACCCGGCCGATCTTGCGCTGGTTCGCGCCGGTGAACGCGCCGCGCTCGTAGCCGAACAGTTCCGATTGCAGAAGATGCGGCGGAATCGCGCCGCAGTTGATCGGCATGAAGGGCGCCTTGCGGCGCGGCGAGCGCTCGTGGATCGCAAGCGCGGTGAGCTCCTTGCCGGTGCCCGATTCGCCCGCGATGAACACGCTTGCGTCGGTGTTCGCGACCTTGCGGATGGTGCGAAAGAGCTGCTGTATCGCCTCGCAGGTGCCGACCATTTCCTCGTCGCCCGCTTCGCTGGCGGGCGGCGTGAGTTCCGGGTCGCACAGCGTGACCATGCCGAACGCGTGGCCGGCCAGATAGTCGATCGTCGCGTGCGCGACGGGCGGCTTCACGAAGTCGAAGCAGTAGTGGCGCACGAGGCGTCGCACGAGCGGATCGTTGAGCCGCTCGTCGGTCGCGAGCGCGATCCAGCCGACCTGCTGCTGACGCAGGCTCGCCTCCAGCCCGCCGATGTCGCGCGGCGCGAAGCTCGCCAGATCGACGACGCCCGCGCACGCGATGTCGGGCTTCACGAGCCGCCCGAGTTCGTGCGCCGAGCGCGCGACCGCGACCGGCCAGCCACGGCTTTTCAGATGCGCGATCAGCGTTTCGTCGGGCGTATGCGCGACGTACAGCAGCTGTCGCTCGACGCCGCGCACCGCGGCGCGCTGCTTCGGCAGCGCGAGCGACAGCTGCGGTCCCGCTGTCGCGACGGAAGTCTCACGGGTCATATGAGGTGATTCACGCACGTTCGACCTCGCATCGTTGGCACGTCAGAAGGTGTACGGAAAGCGCACGCCGACCACGAAGTTCGGTGCGTCGGGTGTGAGTCCGATCGAGACCGAGCCATTGATGGTCAGGTGCTTGTTCACGACGTGATTCAGGCCAAAATTCATCGCCGCGGCCGTGGTTTCACTGCCCGGCACTTTCTGATAGGTACCGCCCGGCGCCTTGGTCTGCGACTCCGGTTCGAGTGCCATCGTGAACGACACGCTGGCCGAATCCTTGTCGGAGAACGCGAGCGCGACGCCGCCGCCGAACTGCACGATGTCGCCGAGCTTGACCGTCGCCGGTTCGGTTTGGCCCTGCACCGACGAGATGTCCGCGAACGAACGCGCGAGGTTGTAGGTATAGGAAACGCTGCCGAACAGCACGACCGGGTCGTACGTCTTCAGCACCGACAGACCCGCCGTGATGTTCCAGAAACCGGTGCCGGTCGGCAGCTCGGTCGGCGCGACCAGGTTGGTGTTGTCCGCGTCGACCTGCACGACTTTCTGGCCGAACGGCGAGCTGCCGGTCGGCGCCTTCACGCGCAGACTGCCGACCACGTCCGGCATCGCGTTGGTTTCCTTGAGGAACTGGTAGTAGATGCCGAAGTTCACGTCGCCGATGTCGTGACTCGACACCGTCGCGTCCGACAGCGTGCTCGCCGCGCCGCCCGCGCCGCCGACGATGAAGGTGCTGCGCCGGTATACGTACGGCACGTCGACGTCGACGTTGATGCGGTCGGACACGCCGTAGCGAGTGTCGAGGTCGGCCATGACCTGGTGCGACTTGGTCTGGCCGAGGTTGATGTTGCCGAGGAATATCGCGTCGAGCGCGAGGAAGCCCGACAACTGCAACTGGCGACGGTCGTAGTACGTGTCGCTGATGCCGAAGTCCATCGTCAGTTTGTGGTCGAAGAGCGGCGCATGCTCGCGCTGCACGACCGCCTGCTCGGCCTGGGTGCGCACCGGCTCGCTCGCGCGCTGGGTCTGGCCGACCGCGCCGCTGCCGTCGGTGGCGGCGGGCAGGCCGCCGGCGCCGGCACTGGCTGCGTTGCCGCCGTCCGGCGTCGGCGGCTTGACCGGCACGCCGGTCGCGGTGCCGGTGGTGCCCGTCGGCGCGGGCGCGCCTGGCGCAATCTGCGCGAGCGGCGGCAGCGGCACCGGCAGGCCGTCGGCGCCGGACTGCTCGGCCACCGTTTCGTTGCCGGCGGGGGCGCCGGTGCCTGGCACGCCGCGTCCGCGTTGCGCCATCTCGAGTTCGGTGACCTGGCGTTCGAGCGAATGGATTTGCCGCTGCTGCTCGTCGACCACGCGCATCAGCGTGTTCAGACGGTCCTCCACGGATTGACCGGCGAGCGCCTGCGCGCTCGCCGATGGCGAAACAGCCCATAGCATGGCGGCGGCCGGAATGGCCGCGAGGGCGATGCGCGGCGCCCTGGTCGATGACACTTTTTTCATTTTTTGCTCCCCCGGTGTTCCAACCGCGCGGTGCTGTTTGCGCGGCCGTCTTTTTACTGCTCGTGCTGCAGCTGGCGGGTGGCGGCCCGCCGCGTTATCTCCTGTTTTGCAGCGCCTGTAACACGCCTGACTGACGAAGCATCGAAGCCGACATCTGCTGGGTTTGCAGATGCAGTTGCAGGGCGTTGGCGACTTGCTGGTTATTGCCTGCAATCTGCAGCAACTGGGCGATCTGCCCGTTGCTCGGCGCGATGGTCTGGGTGGCGAGCCCAGCGGGTGTCTGCAGCGCAACGCTGACGCCGTTGCTGCCGAACGAAATGCCGGCTTTTACGGAGCCGGTCGAATTGCTGGCCGATGCCGACGGTGCGTTGGCGGAGCCCGTCAGCGTCACGGCGTTGTTGTCGAAGTCGATCAGTGCGGAGTTGATGCCGCTGTTGCGATCGCCCGCGACCTGGGTGACTTGCGACACGCCATTGACGCCGATGCTCTGGCCGCCGCGCGCCAGGGCATTCGGATCGGCGCCCGAATCGCCCGCATGGCCAAGCGCGCCGTCATTCACCCGGGCGAACGTGCTGACGGAGCGCGTGAGCTGGCCGCTGCCATCGTGCACCGCGCTCAGCGAGCCTTGGGCGAGCGCGCTCGCGCCGTTGGGCAACTGCCACTGCGAAATGACGTTCAGCACGAAGCCGGAGATCATCGTCGCGCCCGCGTATTTGCCGGTCTGGGTCGCGAGCACGTCGTCGCCGACGAGCTGCACCCGCACGGGCGGCGCGCCTGGCGCGGACGGTATCGAAAGTTCGGTGGCCGCGGGCGAGGCGGCGGGCTCCGAAGCCTGGGCGAGGCCGCTAGCGCCGCATGCGATGGCGCAGAGCACGAACCCAAGCTGTGTGAAGTGTGACTTCATGGCGGGATCAGAACATGTCTGCCTTGTTCAAGCCGTACTCGAAAAAGGGAGTCGCGGCGGTGCCGGCCGCCAGTGCAGCGGCGCGCAGCTTCAGCGCGAGCGACTCGTTGTCTTGCAACAGCGGTGAATCCTCCCTGAAGGGTTTGCCGAGGACCGCGAACACGAGACCGTTCCAGGTCTTCGCGAAGTCCTCTTCGAGCACGATGCGATTGCCGAGCGCCGGGTCCGCGATGAACACGCGGCCGTCCTGCGCATGCTTGACGAGCACGAAATGCTCGTAGCCGTCGATGTTCATCAGGACCATCACGGGGATCTGCAGATGGTGGAGCGCGTCGACGTTGACGCGAAAGCCGCGGCCGCGCAGTCCGATGGTCTGGACGAAGTGCTTCATGTCGAGCATCGAAAAGCCGTTGCTGACGACGACTTCGGGCGTCGAGAAGGCCATCATCCGGCCGATCAATTCGGTCTCCGGAATATCGATGCCGTAGCCGTACTTCAGGAGGGTGGCGAGCGCCGCCGCGCCGCAGCTGTAGTCGAACTGCTGATTGACGATGTGGTTGTAGCGCAGGTCCTTCATCGAACGGACGGTCTTCGTCAACGGCACGCCGACGAAAGTGGACGTGTCGATGCGCGACTGTGCGGCGGCGTGATCCGCGCACAGCGCGCAACCTGCCAGCGCTACCGCGAACGGTAGCGCCGGGAACCCCTTGAACCCGGTCATGCTGGTCTCCTGCGCGATCCGCGCCGGCAGCTGCTCTGGCTGCCGGCGCGCCCTTCCGACTGCTTTGTGCTTCCTTCGTGCTGCTTCTACTTGCCGGCGGCCGTCGTGTCGTCGGCTTACTTGCCGCTGTTCAGCGCCGCGATGGCAAGGCCGTTGTGCTGCAGGTTGCCCGCGCCGCCAGCAATGTTCACGCCGATGTTGCCGGACGCGCCGTACAACGTGTTCGCGCCGAGGCTGGCCGTGCCCTGGAACTGCCCGTGCACCGTCATGCCGGCGGTTTGCGCGTTGCTGTCGGTGGCATTCATCGCGGTCGTCAGCGCTTCGCGCGGGTTGGTCGTCGTCACTGCGCCGGCGAGGCTGTTGTTCTGCACGTTGCCGATGCCCGAAGCGATGTTGACGCCGACATTGCCCGTCACCCCCGACAGCGAGCCGTTGCCGACCGACGCGTTCAGATTGAAGTTATTGATCCGGGCGTTGCCGCTCGACGATTGCGTGTTGAAGTCCTGCGCATTGCCGAACACGTTGCCGATGTCTACCGAAGCGAGCGCCACATCGTTGCTCTGCGCGTTGCTGATGCCTTCGGCGATGTTGATGCCGAGGTTGCCCGACACGTTGTTGGCCGCGCTCGCGCCAGTCGTGGCGGTCAGCGTGCCGGCCGCCTGGTTGTCGATGTGTTGCGTGATCGAACCGCGGGTCGTCACGTCGGTGCTCGACATGCCCGCGTCGACGCCCCATGCGGCGCGATACGAGTCGGTCGACGACGCGCGGCTGCGCGAGTAGCCCGACGAGTGCTCGCCGACCATCGCATAGCCGGAGCCTTCGCTCGCGCTGAAGCCCCACGTACGGTGTTGTCCGGACGCCTCGCTCGCTTCGAAGCCGCCGGCGACGCCCGACGAATTCGAGTAGCTCGATTCGCGATACCCGGCCTGCAGGCCGCCGCGGGCGCTGAACGAGCCGCTGCCGTGCGAGAGCGCGTTATGGTCCTGATAGGTGTAGCTGCCGCCGATCGAACCGCCCGCCGACAGATGGCCGCCCGAGTTCTGGCTCGTGTGCGAGAAGCTGCCCGCGATGCCGGCTGCCTGCTGGCTCGTTTCATAGCCGCCGCCCGTCAGGCTCGCGCTGTGGCTGCCGTACGCGTAGCCGCCGGAGGCTTCGAAGCCCTGCGAGCTGGAGCTCGACGACGTATGGTTTTGCGTCGTGAACGCGAATGCCGTGCCTGCGCCCCTGACCGACGTCCTGCTGTTGTTGAGGGTCGTGGTCACGGCGCCGGTGGTGTAGGTCTGCGCCTGCGGAACGAGCGATGCGTTCACATTGACCGACTGGTCGTTGTTGATCACCGCGCCTGCCGTGCTGGACACGTGCACACAGCCGAACAGTCCGACCAAGCCTTCGACACCGATCATCTCGCCGACGGCCGTCGAGTTGAACAGGTAGGCCTTCGGCGATGCGGCGAGCACGCTGCCCGATGCCGTAACGAGCACGGCTGCTGCAATAAGAGTGCGCTTCATGATTCGCTCCGATACTTTGGGTGTGGTCAGTTAAAAAAAGTGCCCGCCGGGGGACGGAGCACAAAACTGTTTGCCGTGGCATTACCGGCGCCGGCCGCCTGGTTGATCTGCACGATTCCGCTTGCGTTGCGCAAGGCATCGCTGGAAATGCTTGCCTCGCGCATGCCGTGAAGCGCGCTGGATTGCCCCGGGCTGCCGTTTTTCGGGGCCGTCGCGGAAAGCTCCCCATCCGAGACGGTCTCGACTCCGAGCGCCGCAGCCCCGAGCTCGGTGCTGTTGCGCTGCAGATTGCCTGCTCCGGCCGACTGGTTCACCAGCACCGCGCCGGAGGTGTTCGACAATGCGTTCGCTTCGATCGACGCTTGTGCGCGCGGCACATTCGCGACCACCGCCGTGCTTTGCACGCTCGCGTTCGCGTTCCCGGCCGCCGCGCCCTTCGTCACCGTGATCTGATTCGCCTGCGCGTTGTCGAGGCCGGCCGTTTGGTTGACCGCGAATGCGCCGGTCACGCCCATGCCCGCGGCGGTGCCGATCGTCGCGGTCGCGCCGACGACCGGCACCGCTTGTGACTGCGCGTGCGCGGCGCCGGCGACGAGCGCAGCGACGCCAATGCACAGGCACCTGCATACGCGCAGGGCCGGGCGTGCCGAGGCGACTTGCAGCGATTGCAGCGAGGGGCGAAGGAGCGTGCTCATTTCAGAGCTCCGAGCGCGCCGCCGAGCACGTTCGACAGCGGCGCGAGCGCGCCCGTCACCGACGAGCTGATCGTGCCGCCGACGCCCGCCGCTGGTCCGCCGATGCCGCCCGAGTTCAGCGGGATCGTGTTGCCGGTCGGCTTGCCGCTCAGGATCTGCGTGACGGCCTGCATGCCGGTGCCGCCGAGCGCGCCGCCGGCGGCGACGCCGTTCGAGCCGTGCGCGTTCGTCAGATCGGCATCGCCGACGAGCGTCGCGATGGTCGGATCGAACGAGTTGGCCGGGAAGGTGGTGGCGCGCACCGCGACCGGGTCCTGGTCGCGCGGCACGGGGACGAACGCGTCGCGCGGCGTGACGCTGCGCTCGACGATGATGTCGCCCGGATTGGCGAGCTGCCCGGCATCCGCGTGGCTCGCGAAGCAGATGGTGACGAGGACGCTGGCGAGAAGGGCGGCGCGGGCGCAGGCGGCCCGCGGTGTGTGGCGATGCGAAGTCATGTCCCGGTCCCCTTTCTGTTGTTACTTGTGTCCCGCCGTCGTGGGGCGCGTTGCGTTGCGCGCGGCCACCGGTCCTGCCTTGCCTGGTTGCGTGCTGTCTGTTCGCTGCTTCGTTCTGCTACTTGCGCTGGTAAGTCGCGAGATTGCCTTGGGCGGCGCGCGCGGCGTCGACAGGCACCGGCAGCGGCAAAGGCGGGGCGATCTCGTCCCACAACGTCACCTGGTTGTCGCTGTGTTGCATGAGTTGCGGTGTCGTGGCGACCATCAACATGCCGACAGCGCCGCCGCGTTGCCGCGACAGCACCTGGTCGTCGAGCGAAATATCGTTCATCGATGCAGCATCGGCAGCCGGGTTCCACCCCTTGGCGGTGCTCTGGCTGACGTCCTGCGCGGCAATCGGCGTGGTGGCTTGCAGGCTGGCGGAGGCGGGGACGGCGGCCTCGCTGGAATCCGCCAGCGAGGCGGATGACGCCGGGGCGGCCTGCGCTGTGGAGGTGCCGGCGCTCGCCGGAAGTGCGCTGAATGCGAGGGCTGAGCAGAGTGCGAAGTACGATGCGCGGCGGCTTATCAGATCGATGCGGAATGCGAGTCGCATGATGTGTCTCCCTGTGCTGGCCATTTAGCGAAACACGTGCCATCGCTCGCAATCCATTGATACGTCTGGCGCCAGCTAGCAGAAACGCATCTAATGCGTTCCGAATCGGGAGAAAACGTTGCGGCGCTGAAACGGATCAGCAGAAAATACCTGTAATTCGTTAATCCGCGAGGTACGAACTACTGTCGCGAGAACGCCACGAAAAGCGCTTCCACTAATCTTTTATTTGTCGGCTGAATAAATGGTGATCGGCCGCTCAGCCTTGATGGGCAAGGGGTCCATCGATTAAATTCGCATAATTGTTTTCGAAGCGGCGCGCGTATAGTAAGCTCTCGAAAACAGCTTCGGTTTAAAAAAGGCCCCGTATCAGGCCGTCTCAAACACACACGCCGCTTTCTTGGGGATCAGCTGTCCGCACGGAATGGAATGGCCGTTCGGGTTTTGCGATTCGCGAATCCCGAACGAGTCAGCGTGTCTGAACCGCAGTTTCAGGTGCATGCGTCGTCCTAAACGTTCGTTGACGAGAGGATCTGAATAATGGAACCCGCAACGCGGCAACTGATTTACGTTTCGCGCGACCCCAGCGCGGAACTGAATACGCGTTTTCTGCAGCGCGGCTGGCATGTCGAAGTCGTGGGATCGGCGCGCGATGCGCGCCGGGCAGTGCGCACCGGCTCGGCTGCTGGAGGCCTGCTCGATCTGTCCAGTGATTTCCAGCCGCACGAAATCGCCGCCTTTGAGTCCTGTTTGACGATGCCGAACGTCGGCTGGGTCGCCGCCACCACGCCTGGCCAGCTGCAAGACGCCGCTTTGCGCCGGCTGGTGCGCGACTACTGTTTCGATTACGTGACGGTGCCCTATTCGGGCGACCGTATCGTCGATTCTGTCGGTCATGCATACGGCATGATCTCGTTGAGCGAAACCGCGTCGAACGACGGCTCGCAGGGCGCCGAGGGCGAGATGGTCGGCTCGTGCGACGCGATGCTTGCGCTGTTCCGTTCCATCCGCAAGGTCGCGATGACCGACGCGCCGGTGTTCATCTCCGGCGAATCGGGCACCGGCAAGGAGCTGACGGCGGTTGCCATTCACGAACGCTCGGCGCGGCGCAACGCGCCGTTCGTGCCGATCAATTGCGGCGCGATTCCGCCGCATCTGCTGCAATCGGAACTGTTCGGCTACGAGCGCGGTGCGTTCACCGGCGCGAACCAGCGCAAGATCGGCCGGGTCGAGGCGGCCAACGGCGGTACCTTGTTTCTCGACGAAATCGGCGATCTGCCGCTAGAGAGTCAGGCGAGCCTGTTGCGGTTCCTGCAGGAGCGCAAGGTCGAGCGGCTCGGCGGGCATACCGCGATCGACGTCGACGTGCGGATCATTTCGGCCACCCACGTGGACATGACCGCGGCGATGATCGAGGGGCGCTTCCGTTCTGACCTGTATCACCGCCTCTGCGTGCTGCAGATCGACGAGCCGCCGCTGCGCGCGCGCGGCAAGGACATCGAGCTGCTCGCGCGGCACATGCTCGAACGTTTCAAGAAGGATGCGAGCCGTCGGCTGCGCGGCTTCGCGCCCGATGCGATCGCCGCGCTCCATAACTACGGCTGGCCGGGCAACGTGCGCGAGCTGATCAACCGGGTGCGGCGCGCGATCGTCATGTCGGAGGGGCGCGCGATCACCGCGCGCGACCTCGAACTGGCCGAATATGTCGAGATCGTGCCGGTGTCGCTCGCGCAGGCGCGCGAAGCGGCCGAACGTCAGGCGATCGAGCTTGCGTTGCTGCGGCATCGCGGGCGGCTCGGAGACGCGGCGCAGGAACTGGGTATCTCGCGGGTGACGCTGTACCGGCTGCTGTGCTCGCACGGCATGCGTCATATGGAAGGCGAGCCGATGTCGGCGCCGCACCGCGAATTGCCGGCGTCGGTGCAGCACTTGTAAGGCGGCGGGCGGCCGGCGAGGTTGGCGACTCTCATACCCGGCGCAGCGCCACCACGTGGCAAGCGACGCGTCGAAGCGCTGTCGCGCGGGTGTATTGGCCGCTCGTATTTTTCGTGTCCGCGGTCTTTTCCTTTCCGTCTAAACCCCCCTTGATATTTTCCCCATGCGGCGCGCCGTGCCCCGGCGTCGTCCGGTGGCGCTTGTTAGAATCAAGGTTTGCTCAATTCCGTGAGCGCGCCTGATTCGCTTCGCGCCGCGTCGAAGGAAACTGCATGAAACAATACCTGGACCTGGTCCGCACGATTCTCGACACCGGCACGTGGCAGGAAAACCGCACCGGCATCCGCACCATCAGCATGCCCGGCGCGATGCTGCGCTTTGATCTGCAGCAGGGATTTCCCGCGGTCACGACGAAGAAGCTCGCATTCAAGTCGGCAATCGGCGAGCTGGTCGGGTTTCTGCGTGCTTCGCGCAGCGCCGCCGATTTCCGCGAACTCGGCTGCAAGGTGTGGGACGGGAACGCGAATCAGAACGCGCAGTGGCTCGCCAATCCGTATCGCGAGGGCCCGGATGATCTCGGTGATGTCTACGGCGTGCAATGGCGCAAGTGGCCGGCCTACAAGGTACTCGACGCCGGCGCGAGCGCACAGCTCGCCGACGCGCAGGCGCGCGGTTTTCGCGTGATCACGCAGTTCGATGAAGCAGGCCGCTCGAAGGTACTGCTTTACAAGGCGATCGACCAGCTGCGCCAGTGTCTCGACACGATCATGCAGAATCCGGCCGATCGCCGGATTCTTTTCCATGCCTGGAATCCGGCCGTGCTCGACCAGATCGCGCTGCCGGCCTGCCATCTGTTGTACCAGTTCCTACCGAACGTCACGCGCCGCGAAATTTCGCTGTGTCTGTATATCCGCAGCAACGACGTGGGGCTCGGCACGCCGTTCAATCTGACCGAGGGGGCCGCGCTGCTGCATCTGGTCGGACGGCTGACGGGCTATACGCCGCGCTGGTTCAGCTATTTCATCGGCGATGCGCATATTTACGAGAATCAGCTCGACATGCTGCACCAGCAGCTCAAGCGCGAGCCGTACGAGAGTCCGCGGCTCGCGATTGCGGATCGCGTGCCCGACTATGCGATGACCGGCGTGTACGAGCCGGAGTGGCTCGAAAAGATCGAGCCGGCGGATTTCTCGCTGATCGGCTATCGGCATCACGAACCGCTGACGGCGCCGATGGCGATTTGACGTCGGTAGAAGCGGGGCGGTAGCGCTCGTGCCCGTCGAATTAAGTGAAGCCCCGCGATGGTTTGCATCGCGGGGCTTTTTTGATGTCGCGACGGCAGGCGCGCAGCTCAGCTCTTGTGATGCTCGTCGCGATTGCCGCCGCCTTGGTGCTGCTCGGCGTGTTGCGGTTGCGGCTGCGCACGCGGCTGCTGCACTTGCTGGGGCCGCGGTTCGGGGCGCGGCTGCGGCATCTGCATCTGGGGACGCGGTTCCGGCCGGGGTGGTTGCATTTGCGGACGCGGTTCGACACGCGGTTGCTGCGCCTGCTGGAACTGCGGCCCGGGCCGGGCTTGCGGCATTGGCATCGGACGCGGTTCGACACGCGGTTGCTGCGCCTGCTGGAACTGCGGCTCGGGCCGAGCTTGCGGCATCGGCATCGGACGCGATTCGATACGCGGTTGTTGCGGCGGCTCGGCGCGCGGCGCGCGTTGCATCGACGATGGAGATCCCTGGGGCCCACGCGCCTGTTGCTGCGCGGCCGGATTTCCCGGCGGATGCGGCACACCGGACTGCGGCGCGAACCTCGGCTGTTGCGGTCCGCCGGACTGCTCCATGCGCGGTGCCTGTTGCGCCATCGGCGTATGTGGCTGCGTCCATGTCGGCTGCGGCCTGCCGACCGCGCCCCATTCCTGCGGCGCACCGTGCTGCCCTGCGTACGCGGCGTTGGCTGGATCGATGCCACCTGCCTGCGGCGGCCGCGGCACACCGTTCGACGGATGGCCCAGGCCCGTGCGAGCGCTCTCGCCAGGCTGCGGCGGATGCGCGTTGCCGCCCATCTGCGGCGGCATGCCCGGACGCGCTTGCGGCGCTGCGCCATGCGGCCCGGCGGCGCCTATTTCGCCGGGCCGCTGGCCGGCTTGCTCGACGCCACGTGGCGCGTTGCTGCCAGCCGCGTCCGGCGAAGCGGGTGCACCCGCCGCCATTCCCGGCGGACGTCCCGGCACATGCGACCGTACGACTCGCACGTTCGCCACCGTCAGTGCGCCCGGTGCGCCCGTCATATGCGCGGGCACCGAGGTGCGCACGACCGGCTGGCCGGCGCCGGGCACCCGACCGCCGCTTTGCGCGAAGCGCTGCGCGAGTTCATCGTGATAGGCAGGCGGCATGACGGGGTTGCGCGTCGCGACGACCGGCCGTGCGACCACGCTCGCCGGCGGCCGATAATTCGCCCGCCGCAGATCCGACCCGAAGCTCTCACGCACCGGCGCGATCCCCGGTGCGCCGGGGTTGATTCGCGCGTTGCGCCACTGCGCGGGATCGACGTGATGAGAGAAGCGACTGACCGGCTGACCGTGCACGAACGCGGTCGCCGGCACGGCAGTCACACCGCCCGGCACGCGATAGTTGACGTAAGTGTTGTGGATGCTCGGGTTGCGGTGGTATTCGTTGACGATCGTCGTGCGATTGACGCGGTCGTAGTATCGGGCGCTCCAGCGGTCGTGATCGCGCCAATGCGGATGCCACCGCTCGCCCGGCCCGAGCGGAAACCACGCGACGCCTGCCGCGACGACTCCGCCGACCGCCAGATTCACGCCCCAGTCGACGCCGCCCTCGTCATCACCGACGAACGCGACCAACGCCGGCGCATAGGCCGGCGCTGTGTCCGCATCGAGCGAACCGGGTACCCAGGCCCACGCACCGTCGACCTCGGCCCAACGGCCGTAGTGGTACGGCGCGAAGCCCCAGGGTTCGTCGTCGACCCAGGTCCAGCCCCACGGCGCCTGCCAGACCCAGTGGCCGTCGCGATACGGCGCCCAGCCGGCCGGCGTCGCGCTCGGCACCCATACTTCACCGTACTGCGGCGTTTCGCGCCATGTGCCGTTGGCATCAAGGTCCTGATAGCCAGGGACGTCGCGCGACACGTAGCGCGCCGACAGCGAGCGGTCTTCGGTAGCGTCGCGGCTCGCGGCCCATTGATCGAGCTCGTCGGGCGCGGGCGCACGGTTGTCGGCGAGCTGCTGCAGGCTGGTGCCGGCAAAGCGGATCTGCTGACCCGCCGCGACCGGCACCTGGCCGCCGTCGCCGTACGCGATCGCGCCGCCGCTGCGCACGGTGACGGTCGTGCTGCTGCCGTCCGGCGCGACATCGACGCGGTAGTCGCCGGGACCGTTCACACCGAGCGCCAGGTTCGGCGTGTCGATTTCATACGAGGTTCCGGGCGCGAGTTCGCGCACGCGCGTCGACAGCGTGCCTTGCGCGATTTTCAGTTGCGCGGTCGTGTCGTCGAGATCGAGCACGTCGAGGCTCGTGTTTTGACCGAGGCGCACCGCGGTCGAGCCGATGTGGAGCTCGGAGCGTGCGTTCTGGTCGTTCCACAGCTGGTCGCCGGTCGTCAGCGGCCGGTTGATCTGCGCGTACGACCAGTCGGTCGCGCCGGCGGGCTCGGTGGTCACGGCGCCGGCCGTGTAGTTCAGACGCGCGATGCGCCCCGGCGGGTCGCCGCCCGACGGATCGCCGCCCGGCTGATTGCCAGCCGGCGCGACGGCCGCCGCGGTTTGCGGCGCGAGTGGCGCTTGCTGCGCTTGGGCGGTTTGCGCGGCGAGCGCAACGACGGCGGCCGCGATCAGCGTATAGCCGCTCGTCCGGCCTTTCATTCCGGCTTGCTGCATGGGCTGCCTGGCGTGTGTCATGACTGATCTCCGGCGGACGTGGCAATTGGCCGGGTCCATTCAGTCACTGTACTTGCCGCTTATGTTTCAAAGCCCGCTCATTTGTAAGGTGGATTCGCGGGCGTGTAACAAAAGGTCTCGCGTCGGGTCTCGCCGCGCCGCGCCGCGGATGGCGCCACCGTCTAGCCGGCCAGAAACGCATCGAAATGCTGCTGGCCGGCCGGCGTCACGCGCAGCACGCGCGGCCGCAAGGTCCGCTCAACCCAGCCCTGCGACGACCACGCGTCGAGCAGCGCCGCGCCGAGCGCGCCGCCCAGATGCGGCCGGCGCATGCTCCAGTCGAGGCATGTACATGCGAAGCGCCGCCGCCGGGTCTGCTGCGCGGCAACGTCGATGCCCCAGTCGGCGAAGCGGGCGGCGCCCTGCGCGGTCGCTTCGAGCGATGCGCCGTTTTGCGTCAGCAGCCCGCGCTCGAGCATGCGCTCGAACAGCCGCACCGACAGCTCACCGGCCATGTGGTCGTAGCAAGTGCGCGCGTAGCGCATCTCGAGCGGCACGGTGCGGGCCGGACGCGGCACGGCGCGCTGCGGCGCGCTCACCTGGGCAACGGTCGCGAGCGCTTCGATCGATGCGGCGATGTCCGGCGACGCGATCCGGAAATAGCGATGCCGGCCGCGTACTTCGAGCGCGAGCAGCCCGCCGTCGGTGAGCCGTCCGAGGTGGGCGCTCGCCGCCGAGGGCGACAACCCCGCGATCATCGTCAGTTCGCCGGCGGGGCGGGCGCTGCCGTCCATCAGCGCCCACAGCATCGCGGCGCGGCCGGGGTCGGCGAGCAGTGCGCCGATCCGGCTCAGGCCGGGGAAGTGGTTCTGGTCGTCTGCAAGGGGGGCCGTCATGACGCGTCTCCTGAATGGGCGGCGAAGGGCAGTGCGGCCGAATGGCAGAGCGGTCCACTGCGATTCCCACTCTACGCGCATCAGGGATTCGACGTTTCAGCCTGGCGTGAACAATGAATGCGGCGGTGTTTCGTGCCGGCCCGGGCCCGCGCGTTGTCTCGTGCCGCCAGGCTAGAATCGAAGCCTGTTCGTGCAGGAATTCGATGTGATGAAAACTCTTCTGGCCGTCGTCGCGGCGGTCCTGCTATTGAGCGCCTGCGCGGGGGGCGGAGCCGGCTCGGGCTCGGCCGGCAGCGGCAGCATCAACATGTACGGCATCATCGACGAAGGGATCAGCGTCCACAACTAGGCCCGAGCGTCGGCCGGCCCATCGGCGCGCCGCGCGCCGCGTCTCCCAATCGACGGCGTGCGCAATATTGCGCTCGTATAATCGCCTCCTTTCAATGCGTCCGATTGACCGGAGTCAAGATGAGCACTGTTGCCGCAGCACCGCTGGACCGTTCGGAAACCACCTTCCGCTTTCTCGCCGAGCCGACCTCGGTCAACTTCGGCGGCAAGGTGCACGGCGGCGCGCTGATGAAGTGGATCGACGAAACCGCCTACGCATGCGCAGCGGTGTGGTCGGGGCGCTATTGCGTGACGGTCAGCGTCGGCAATATCCGTTTTCGCCGGCCGATCCTTGTCGGCAATCTGGTTGAGCTGCGCGCGCGCATCGTCGCGACCGGCCGCACCAGCATGCACATCCACGTGTCGGTGTACGCAGGCGATCCGAAGGGCGGCGAGCTGCTGCAGACCACCGACTGTCTCGTCGTGATGGTCGCCGTCAACGAGAACGGCCATCCGGTGCCGGTGCCCGCCTTCGTGCCGCAGACGGAGGAACAGAAACGCCTCGCCAGATACGCAATGGACGTGAAGGAAGCGCTCGACGCGATCGTCGAGCTGAAGCCGGAAGAAGTCGCGCAGGGAAAGATTTAAGCCTGCCACGGGCGCGAACGGCACGGCCCTTTGTGCGGCCCGTTTGCGCGCCCCGTTGGCGCGCCCCTTTGCGCACCATTTGTCGCGCCGCCTCGCGCCTCGTCACGTGGTGCGCCCGACCATATCCTTCGGTTGCACCCACTCGTCGAACTGCTGCTCGGTGACATAGCCGAGCGCCAGCGCCGACGCCTTCAGCGTCGTGCCTTCCTTGTGCGCTTTTTTCGCGATCTGCGCGGCCTTGTCGTAGCCGATGTGCGGATTGAGCGCCGTCACCAGCATCAGCGATTCGTTGAGCAAACTATCGATGCGCGCGTGATTCGCCTCGATGCCGACCGCGCAGTTCTCGTTAAAGCTATGCGCACCATCGGCGAGCAGGCGCACCGACTGCAGCACGTTGTGCGCGATCATCGGACGGAACACGTTCAGTTCGAAGTTGCCGCTTGCGCCACCGATGTTCACCGCGACGTCATTGCCGAACACCTGCGCGCACAGCATCGTCAGCGCTTCGGCCTGGGTCGGATTGACCTTGCCCGGCATGATCGAGCTGCCCGGCTCGTTTTCGGGAATCGACAGCTCGCCCAGACCGCAGCGCGGACCGCTCGCGAGCCAGCGAATATCGTTGGCGATCTTGTTCAGGCTCGCGGCCACCGTTTTGAGCGCGCCGTGCGCGAACACCAGCGCGTCGGCGGCGGCCATCACCTCGAACTTGTTGGGCGCCGACACGAACGGCAGACCCGTCAGCTTGCCGATCGCGGCGGCGACGCTGTCGGCGAACTTCGGATGCGCGTTCAGTCCCGTGCCGACCGCGGTGCCGCCCTGCGCAAGCTCGTACAGATGCGGCAACGTCGACTCGACGTGCCGGATGCCTTGCTCGAGTTGCGCGACATAGCCGGAGAACTCCTGGCCGAGCGTGAGCGGCGTCGCGTCCTGCAGATGCGTGCGGCCGATCTTGACGACGTCGGCGAACGCTTTCGCCTTGCCGTCGAGCGTATCGCGCAACGTCTTCAGCGCCGGCAGCAGATGCTTGACGATGGCCTGCGCGGCGGCCACGTGCATCGCGGTCGGAAATACGTCGTTCGACGACTGCCCGCGATTCACGTCGTCGTTCGGATGCACCTTGCGCGCTTCGCCGCGCTCGCCGCCGAGCAGCTCGCTCGCGCGGTTCGCGATCACCTCGTTCAGGTTCATGTTGGTCTGCGTGCCCGAGCCGGTCTGCCAGACCGCGAGCGGAAATTCGCCGGGATGCTTGCCGTCGATGATCTCGTCGGCCGCCTGCATGATCGCGCGGGCCTTCTGCTCGTCGAGCACGCCGAGGCCGAGGTTGACTTCGGCCGCCGCGCGCTTGATCACAGCCAGCGCGGTGATCAGTTCGGGCGACTGCTTCTCGGTCGAAATCTTGAAGTTCTGCAGCGAGCGCTGCGTCTGTGCGCCCCACAGACGGGCGTTCGGCACTGCGATTTCGCCGAACGTGTCGCGCTCCATCCGTACGTCTTCAGTCATGGTTGACTCCGCTTCTCAAAGTTCCGAGTTGACCGGCAATAAGGAGAATAGACCGGTTAGCGCATTCCGGTAAAAACCGGCCTGCGGATCGAAAATGTAGGTGCGTATCTGGCCGTTCTCGACGTCGGTCCACACCAGCGGTGACAGCGGCGCGCCGATCGAGCGCAAGTAAGCCAGCTGGGTCGAGTCGGCGAGCGTCACGTGGTAGCTGTGATCGGGCTGGGTGGCGCGCTCGAAAATGCGAGCGACCTGCTTGGCGAGTTCGGGGCTGTGGATCACGAGTGCGAGCTCGGTGTTCAGATTGGCCGAGCGCGGGTCGAGGTTCATCGAGCCGATCACGAGAATCTGGTGGTCGATCACGTAAGCTTTCGCGTGCAGGCTCGCGCGCGACTGCGAGCCGACCAGCGCCACGTTCGGCGTGTCCTGATACGGCCTCAATTCGTACAGCTCGACGCCTGCCTTGAGCAGCGGCACACGGAACGGGCTGTAGCCGGCCTGCACGGCGACCGCGTCGGTGGCCGCGAGCGAGTTGGTCAGCACGGCGATGCGGATGCCGCGATGCGTGAGCTCGCTGGCTGCCTGCACGCCCGAGGCGTGCGGCACGAAGTAGGGCGACACGATCAGGAAGTCGTGGTGCGCGTCGCGCATCAGTTCGCGCAGCCGCGCGAGCGGCGGGCTCACATAGTCCGGCGACGGATGCGCGATCTTCTCCGGCAGATCGGCCTTGAATTCCGCGCTCGCCCACGTGAGGCCGAGCTGCCCGCTCGTGATCTGCGCGGCGAGCGGCGTCGCGTTCAGCGGTTTGGCGTTGTAGGGATCGGCGTTGGTGCGCCAGTGGTGGCGCAGGTCGTCGCGGGTCTGGTCGAGTTCTTTACGGTCGAATTGCTGCTTGTTCAGCGCGCGCAGCGGATAGGCGAGGTCACTGTTCCAGTAGTCGTCGAAACTCGCGGAGACGTCGGCGACGATCGGGCCTGCCGCGAGCACGTCGAGGTCGCGGAACTGCAGCGTTTCGCTCGCGCTGAAGTACTCGTCGCCCAGATTACGCCCGCCGACGATCGCGAGCTGGTTGTCCACGATCATCGCCTTGTTGTGCATGCGGCGCGTGAAGTGGTCGATCTGTGTGAACAGGTTCGTGGTGCGCTCGAACATGCCTTCCTGCGCGCTGCCGAACGGGTTGAACACGCGAATCTCGATGTTCTCGTGCGTGTTCAGCCCCGCCATGATGCGGTCGATGTCCTTGAAGTTCAGATCGTCGACCAGCATGCGCACGCGTACGCCGTGATCGGCCGCGTACAGCGCGGCGCCGAGTAGCAGCTTGCCGGTGGTGTCCTCGTTGGCAATGTAGTACTGCATGTCGAGGGTTTTGGTCGCCGCGCGCGCAAGCGCGATGCGCAACTGCAGCGCGTCCGTGCCGTTCGGCAGGACGCGAAAAGCCGACTGCCGTGGATGCTTCGCCTCGAGCGGCGCGAGCGCCTCGCGCAGCGGCGTAGCGGCGGTGGCGGGCAGCGCGTGCGTGACCGCGCGGTCGAACGCGGTGGCTGGCGGCCTGGTCGCGCAGGCAGTCAAACATGCCGCCGCGCAACTGAGCAGGAAAAGTTGTCTCGTTGTGCTGATGATGGAGCGGCGGCGCGCGGCCCGCCGATGTTGTTCGAATTGGCCCTGCACGCTGTTTTCCCCTTGTTTGCAAGCTTTTTGCGTGACGACAGCGAAGGCCTACTGCGCTGTCGAGAAAACCATTCTAAGGGAATTGGGGCGCGTATTAATCGTGTTCCGCGCACGCAAGCGAATGCCGCTCATTTGGTCGGGGCGCCGCGGTTCAGTGATCCCGTACCTGATGCAAACCGCGGCGCGCAGAGCGACTTCAGACGCGTTCGGCGTGCAGCGCGCGCTCGCCATCGGCGTGCGTCGAGCCTTTGGCCGGGCGGCCCGCCCACACTCCCGCGAGCAGCGAGCCCGACAGGTTGTGCCAGACCGAGAACAGTGCGCCAGGCAGCGCAGCGAGCGGCGTGAAATAGAGCTTGCCGAGCGTCGCGGCGAGTCCGGAGTTCTGCATGCCGACTTCGATCGCGAGCGTACGGCAGACGGCTTCGTCGAAACCGAGCAGGCGGCCGCCCCAATAGCCGCCCAGCAGGCCGATGCCATTGTGCAGGACGACGCCGACCATCACGAGGAGGCCCACCGACGCGATGCTCTTCTGCGTGCCGCCCACCACCGCGCCGATGATCAGCACGATCGCGACCATCGACACGAGCGGCAGAATCGGTTCGATCTTGCGCACGAGCTTGCCGAACAGACGATTGACGATGAGACCGACGACGATCGGCAGCGCGACGATCTGCGCGATGCTCGTCAGCATGCCGCGCACGTCGACGACGATCGACGCGTCGACGTAAAGCCGCGTGAGCAGCGGGGTCGCGAATACGCCGACGAGCGTCGACAGCGCGCTGATCGTCACCGACAGTGCGACGTCGCCGCGCGCGAGATAGATCATCACGTTCGACGCGGTGCCGCTGGCGACGCTGCCGACCAGCACCATGCCGGCGGTCAGGTCGGGCGGCATGCGCAGCGCCTTCGCGATACCCCATGCGGCGAGCGGCATCACGAGGTAATGCAGCACGATGCCGGCGATCACCGGCGCGGGGCGCGTGAAGACGCGCAGGAAATCGGCGGTCGAGAGCGTGACGCCCATCGCCAGCATGATGATCGTGAGGAGCGCGGTGACGTGCGGCGCGACGCCGGAAAACGAGGCCGGCGAACAATACGCGGCGACCGAGACGAGCACGGCCCAGAGCGGGAACAGGCGGGTGATGCGGGCAAGCATGGCGAGTGGTCCTTGGTTATGTTGTGTCGCGACAAGCGGGGGTGCGGCGGCGTGGCAGGGCCACGTGCGCAAGCGCTCGCGTGGCGCGGCGGCATTTTACCGTTGGCCGGGGCGTGCTTCACGAGTGGCGCATAGCGCTCGTTCGCTCAGACCGACCGCGCCGGCGGCGTGACCGATGCCGCTGTCGGCGTACGGCGCAGGCTCAGCCTGTGAAAGCGCAGGGTCATCAACAGCGCGACGCTCGCGAGGCCTGCCGCGAGACCCCACCACAAGCCGCGCGCGCCGAGGCCGGCGTGAAACGCGAGCAGATAACCGGTCGGAAACCCGATCACCCAGTAGCCGAACGCGGCGGCGATCATCGGCACGCGCGTGTCCTTCAGGCCGCGCAGACAACCGGAGCCCACCGCCTGCATACCGTCGACGATCTGGAAAATCGCCGCCACGCCGAGCAGCGAACTGGCGAGCGCGATGGTCGGCGCGTTGGCCGGGTCGTCGAGATGCAGATACAGGCCGACGATCCAGCGCGGCGCGGTGATCAGCACGAGCCCCGACATCGACATGAAGCCGACACCGAGCGCGAGCGCCACGAAGCCCGCGTGGCGCGCGGCGAGCGGCTGACCGGCGCCGGCCCAGTAGCCGACCCGCACGTTGGCCGCCTGGCCGATCGACAGCGGAACCATGAAGGCGACCGATGCGACGTTCAGCGCGATCTGATGCGCGGCTAGTTGCGATTCGCCGAGCAGGCCGACCATCAGGCCAGTGGCAAGGAACAGCGTCGACTCGACGCCGTAGGTGATCGCGACCGGCCAGCCGATGCCGAACAATTCGCCCATCAACGGCAATTTCGGCCGCGTCGCGACGACGAAATGCCGGAAGCGCGGCCGCAGATGCAGCAGCGCCATCAGCACGAGCGCGGTCAGCCACACGGTGATCGTGGTCGCGGCCGCCGAGCCGAGAAAGCCGAGCCGCGGCAGCCCGTACGCGCCGTGAATCAAGCCGTAGTTCAGGAAGCCGTTCACCCCGACGCTGACGATCGACACCCACAACAGGCGCCGCGCCGCGCCGATCGCCGGCAGGAACGAGCGCATCAGGCCGACGCCGATCAGGCTCGCGGGTGCGCCCCAACGCAGTACCGCCGCGTATTGGCCGACGTTGTGCGCGAGCAGACCCGGCTCGCCGAACGCACCCAGAATGTGCGATGCGAACGACAGCAGGATGAACGCCGGCACCGACAGCAGCACCGACAGCACGAAACCGGTCCAGTAGATATGCGGCACGCGGCTGTCGTCCTGCGCGCCGCGCGCGTGGGCGACGCTGACACTGACCGAGGTCAGCACGCCCTGCAATAGCGTGACGACGACGAAAAAGAGGTTCGCGCCGAGGCCGCCGGCGGCGAGCGCATCGGGGCCGAGCGAGCCGAGCAGGATCGTGTCGGTGACGCTCATCGCCATCTGCGAAAGTTGCGCGATCGCGAGCGGCGCGGCGAGCCGCGCGGTGTCGACCGCGTGGCGGGATAGGGTGGGCGGCCGGCTGGCCGTTCGGGCGAAGCTGGGTTGCGTCATCGGATGCCTGGCGGCGAAAGGTGGCAACAGGGGTGGCGACAGCGAAGGGGCGGGAGCAAGCGGGGGCGCTGCATCGCGCTGCGTGTGCCACAGGGCGGTGCGCGGGCCGGAAAATCCGCGGCGCGGCGGCGAGCCGGTCAGCCGACTTCGCGCCCGTGGCGCGGTCCGTCGTTTACCTGTCGAAACCGACAGCTTATTGCCTCGCCCGGCCGATGTCGATGGACGACGCACAATGCTGGTGCGCGGCGTGCTGCGAATTTCCGGACTGCCGTCAGGCTTCGTGGACCGCGATCCGCGTATCGCCGAGCAGCACGACCTGGCCCGCGCGGATCTTGCAGGTCTTACGCGTCTCGACCCGGCCGTCGACCATCACGGCGCCGTCCGCAACCATCATCTTCGCGGAGCCGCCGCTGTCCGCGAGGCCGGTGATTTTCAGCAGATTGTGTAGTTCGACGTATTCGCCGGTGAGTGTGAAGTTCAGATTCGGCATGGCGTTTGCACCTTGGGGCACAGGGTCGGGCTAGGGGTTCGCATCATAAGGCAAGTGCACGCGGTGCGGCGCCGCGGGGCCGCCCCGCTTGGGCCGGAGTGATCCCAACGAGCCCGCAAGCAAATGAAAGCAGATGTTATTCGGTTGTCGGAAAGTGAAACCTTCCGTAACGCTGGTCGCATCGAAAGGATTTCGCTCATAAAGTGGGCTTCAACAGCGAAGCCCGCTGAATCCAGCGACGCACACACCGGCGGGGCGCGCGGCACAGGCCTTCGTCGCAACGCCAGAGAGTGCGCTCCTGTCCCGACAATGCTAGAGAGGATAGCCATGACCCAGATTCGTTCGCTCCTGATCGGTACCGCCCTCACTGCTTTTACCGCGACGGCCGCCGTCGCGCAGACCGCGCAGCCGGCAGCAGGCCCTGGCGCTCAGGCGCAGATCCAGACCCAAGGCACCGCCGAGATGGCGCCGCCGTCCGCAGCTGGCGCACAGCGCTTGCAGGCGCCGCCCGCTGCGCAAGGCATGCAGCAAGTCCCGGGCGCGCCTGCCGCGCAAGGCGTCGAAGCTCCGCCGCCGGCCCGTTTGACGGCTTCGGGCTCGACCGACCCGCTCGTGCAGAGGCGCGACGCCGACGCGAAGGCCAACGCCGAGTATCGTGCGGCGAAAAAATCCTCGAAAGCGGAATTGAAGGCGCAGCAGAAGGCCGCAAAGGACCAGTACAAGGAGCAGGTGCGCGGCGCGAAGCTGAACCAGAAGGCGGACAGACAGACCGCCAATGACGAAATGAAGATGAACATGCAAGGGCAGGCTGCCGCGCAGGCCGATGGCGCGGACGTCAAGCATTAAACCGGGCTCGATGCGGCGGCGCGTGAGTGGCGAGGCTCGCGCGCCGCGGGTGAGTTTCGCTTAACCAGTTTTACGTCAGGGAGATCGCAGATGAACATCAACCATTCGACCCGAAACCGGATTTACGCCGCGCTGATCGTAGGTTGCCTGTCGTCGGCCGGGTTCGCGCAGACGGCCACGCCGGCCGCGGCGCCCACCACGCATGCGGACAAGAAGGCCGCGAAGGAACAGGCGAAGGCCGACAAGAAAGCCGCAGTCGCCCAGGCGAAGGCGGACAAGACCAAAACCGACGCGCAGGCCGACGCCGACAAGGCCAGCGCTGAGGCCAACGTGAAGGACGCGAAGAAGCAGTAGCGCGCGGCGTCGACCGGCAGGCGGGCATCCGCCGGTCAACCTTTCACTCATACACGTAGGCGCTCAAAAAAGGGCGCTTGTCGCATGGGGTTGTATGGATATACAGTGTGCGTCGCATCCTGAAATCCCTCCAACCCGCAAAACCGACCCGTGTCCACCGTCGCCGAATTCGCTCCGTCGTTCGATACCGCCGCCTGGCTCGCGAAGCTCAACGCCGCCCAACGCGAAGCCGTCGAATACGGGACCGACACGCCGGACGCGCCGCCCGGCGCGCTACTCGTGATCGCGGGCGCCACCACCGTCGGGGCCCGCGCCGCGCTCGCGCAAGGGCTGACGTGGGCGGGCACGTTTCATAGCGTCGGCGCGCGGCTATTGCGCGAATACGCGGATCTGATCGGTCTCGCGCCCGCGTTCACGATCAACGACCGCGAAGACTCCGCCGATCTGATGAACCTCGTGCGCCACGAGCTCGGGCTGTCCGCGAAGGAGCGGCGCTTTCCGGCGAAGGGCACCTGCTTTGCGATCTACTCGCGCGTCGTCAACACCGGCGCATCGCTCGGCCAGGTGCTGGAGCGCGCGTTTCCGTGGTGTCGCGAATGGGAGGAGGATCTGCGCCGGCTGTTCGCCGCCTACGTCGACGCGAAACAGAAACAGAGCGTGCTCGATTACGACGATCTGCTGCTCTACTGGTCGCACATGGCCGCGGAGCCCGCTATCGCGGCCGATCTGTCGGCGCGCTTCGATCACGTGCTGGTCGACGAATATCAGGACACCAACCGCCTGCAGGCGTCTATCCTGTTCGCGCTGAAGCCGGACGGCCGCGGCCTGACCGTGGTGGGCGACGACGCGCAATCCATCTATTCGTTTCGCGGCGCGACCGTGCGCAATATCCTCGACTTCCCCGCGCAGTTCGAGCCGCCGGCGAGACAGGTCACGCTCGAGCGCAACTATCGCTCGACCGAGCCGATTCTGGCCGCGTCGAACGCGGTGATCGAACTCGCGAGCGAGCGCTACACGAAGAATCTGTGGACCGACAAGGCGTCGGCGCAGCGCCCGCGCCTCGTCACGGTCGCCGACGATGCCGCGCAAGCCCGCTACGTCGTCGAGCAGGTGCTCGAAGCGCGCGAGCAGGGCGTGAAGCTGAAGTCGCAGGCGGTGCTGTTTCGAGCCGCGCATCACAGCGCCGCGCTAGAGATCGAACTCACGCGCCGCAACATCCCGTTCGTCAAGTTCGGCGGGCTGAAATTTCTCGACTCGATCCATGTGAAGGACGTGCTCGCGGTGCTGCGCTGGGCCGAGAATCCGCGCGACCGCGTCGCCGGCTTTCGGGTCGTCCAGCTGCTGCCGGGCGTCGGCCCGGCCACCGCGGCGAAGCTGCTCGACGACATCGTCGCGCGCGCGGGCGGCGGCGATCCAGTCGCGACCGCGGGCGGCGTACTGGCCGCTTTTGCGGCGCCCGCGCGCGCGCGGGAAGACTGGCATCCGTTCGTCCGGCTGATGTCGAGTGTGTATGGGCGGCAAACCCCGTGGCCCGCCGAGTTCGAGATGGTGCGGCGCTGGTACGAGCCGCACCTCGAGCGCAATCACGACGACGCCGCGATCCGTCACGCGGACCTGCTGCAGATGGAAAGCATCGCGGGCACGTATGCGTCGCGCGAGCGTTTCCTGACCGAGCTGACGCTCGACCCACCCGATGCCACCAGCGACGAATCCGGCGTGCCGCTGATCGACGAGGACTACCTGATCCTGTCGACGATCCATTCGGCGAAGGGCCAGGAGTGGCGCAACGTGTTCGTGCTGAACGGCGTCGACGGCTGCATTCCGTCCGATCTCGGCACCGGCAGCGACGAGGAAATCGACGAGGAGCGGCGCCTGCTCTACGTGGCGATGACGCGCGCGAAGGAAGACCTGCATATCGTCGTGCCGCAGCGCTTTTACGTGCACAACCAGACGCATCTGGGCGACCGGCATGTGTGGGCGTCGCGCACCCGCTTCATCGCCACGCCGATGCTGCCGCTGTTCGATGCCTACGCATGGCCGCGCGTGCCGGTGGCGAGCGCGCCGAGCGCGGCAGGGCTCGCCGCGGCCGCGCAGGCGAAGATCGAGATCGCGGCGAAGCTCAGAAAGATGTGGGATTGAGCGGGGCGCGGCGCGTTGCGGCTGACGCGCGGGTGCGCGTCAATACACGCTCAGCGCGACTGCCGCTGCTGTTGCTGCGCGACCGGAGACGGCGGCACGAAGAAATTGCGCAGCCATGCCGCGAGCCGCGAGAACACGTCGTACGGCTCCTCGACGAAAATCTCCGGCTTCAGGAGCCGCAGATACTCCATGATCTGCTGCGCTTCCTGCTTCTGGAACGTGCCGTGCGAAATGCCGAGCCGCAACAGCCCGCGCAGTTCGCCGAGCTTCTCGCGAGCGGTGCTGCCCACGCTCGTCTCGCACGCGACCTTCGCCTCGTAGACGCGCTGGCGCAGCGATTCGACGAGCCGCCACGCCGGCGTCTGCATCACTTCCTCGAGCGACTGGATGTCCTGCACCGTGCTCTTGATCTGCGAGGCGAGCGGGTCGACCAGCGTCGCGTCGCCTTCGGCTTCCTTGACGATCGCGGCCGCCCACTCGCGGCATTGCTTGGTGAGCTCCTCGGGCGTCCATTCCGAGCGCGCCGCGAAACCGAAGCCAAACTCGCTCGCCTGCCGCATCAGGATCGACACGACGTCCGGAAACTCCTTGTCGAGCGTGCGTTTGGCCCATGCGTACTGACCGCCCTGCAGCATCCGCTGCACTGCGTGCTCGGTGAGCGGCACCATATTGTCGAGCAGCTTCGCGCGCAGGAAATCCTCGAACGACGGCGTCGCGAACTGCGGATCGAGCTTCAGCGAGACCCGCAAAAAGGCCTCGAAGTCCTTGCGCAGCGACGCGACGGTCTCGTCCTTGAGCTTCAGGGTGATTTGACCCATGTGTTATCCCGTTTAATGCGGCCGCGCGCGGCGCGCCGTCGCAAGATCGCCCGGCCACTCACGGACCGACGCGACGCGACGCCGGCTGCCGACGCGCTTGATTCCAACCTGTTGCCGCGTAACCAGCGGGACGACTCCCGATGAGCGGACCTCGACTGCATATCGGCGGGGTGGCGGGAAACTTGAGGGTCGGCCGGCGACGTGGCGCGGTGTCGACGGACCGCGGATCAGTTGCTGAGCACGAAGGAGGAGTGCGCTTACTTCAGCACCGCCCACTGCCAGACGAAGAACACGACTAGACCGATTGCGATCGTCAGCAGCGGCCGGCGCGTCAGCGCACTGACGATGATCGCGGCGAGTGCGCCGACCAGCTGCGGGTTGCGCCAGGTCAACTCGGCGTTGTGGCCGTGCGGCGACACGGCCATCGGGACGATGATCGCGGTCAGCACGGTGACGGGCACGAAGCTGAGCGCGGTGCGCAGAAGCGGTGGGAACACGAGCCGGTCGCCGAGCACGAACACCGCCGCGCGGATCAGCCACGTAATCGCGGCCATGCCGACGATCAGAACGACGTAGTTCATCGCGAGGCCCCCGCGGTGCGGCGCGCGCCGCGCAGGTTCGGACGCGACATCGACAGCAGCACGCCGACCGCGACTCCCGCGAACACCGCGCCTAGCAGGCCGAGCTTGTACGGCCATGCCTGCCAGAAAAACGCCAGCGTGCCGGCGGTGACGGCTGCCGCGAGATAGCGCAGCGCGACCAGTTGCGGCACGACGATCGCGATGAAGGTCGCAACCATCGCGAAGTCCAGACCGAGCGATTGCAGGCCCGGGAAAGCCGCGCCGAATAGCAGGCCGGCGACGGTCCACAGCTGCCAGTTCAGGTACATCGCGACACCGGCGCCGAAGAAATAGTACGGGCCGACCGTGCCTGGCTCGCGATGCCGGTAGTGCTCCCACGCGACCGCGAAGACTTCGTCGGTGAGCAGCGCGCCGAGCGCCCAACGCCAGCGCTTCGGCAGATGCGCGACGTGCGGCGCGAGCGTGGCGCTATACAGCACATGACGCAGATTGACGACGAACGTGGTCGCCCAGATCACGGCGAAGCTCGCATGCCCGGCGATGAGTCCGAGCGCGATGAACTGCGCGGAGCCCGCGAAGACGACGAGCGACATCAGCTGGCCGTGCCACAAATGCAGCGGGCCGGATGTCACGAGCGTGCCGAAAATGACGCCGAACGGCGCGGCGCCGACCATCATCGGAACGATGTCGCGCGCGCCGGCGGCAAATTCTTTGAGATGGCCGGCCCGGGCGGGCGGGCCTTGGGTGGAATCGGTCAATCTACGCCTCCTTGGTTCCGGAAGCATAGCGGCTGACGGGCGGTCGGACTTGTACGTTCTTGCGGCGGGATGGCTGCTGGATGGTTGATTGGCGCCCACGGATTGCAGTGGGACGCTGATAGCGCGTGGTGCAGGCGCCGGTGGTGTCGCACGGCGTTACGAGCCGCGCCGCGTTCCCTGCCATTGGCCCGGCGGCACGCCGAACGTGCGCCGGAAATGCCGCGTGAAATGGCTCTGATCGGTGAAGCCGCTCGCGGCGGCGACGTCGGTTACCGGTACGCCGGCGCGCAACGGTGCGAGCGCGCGTTGCAGGCGCACTTGATTGCGCCACGCGTGAGGCGGCAGGCCCGTCGATCGCGTGAACAGCCGCGCCGCATGGAACGGCGACAGACCCGCCGCCCTCGCGAGCTCAGCCAGCGTCACCGGTTCGACGAGATCGCCGCTCAGACGCTCCTGCATCAGTGCGACGCGGGTGTCGTCGGTAGCGACGCGCGCGTAAGCGGGGCGCGTCTGCGCGTAGCGGACCAGCAGCGTGGACAGTGCGTCGAGCATCGCGGCTTCGGCGGCGAGCGCGTCGTCGCCGGCCTCGAGCAGACGGTGGGCGCGCGCGAGACGCGTCGCGAGATCGGCATCGCGGATCACGCCGGGCGCGAACCAAGGCAAGCCTTGCGGCTTGCCGGCGACTTCGTCGGCAAGCGCGCGGAGAAACTCGACCGGCGCGTACATCACGCGATACCGCCAGCCGGCCTCGACCGCCTTCGACCCAGTATGCAATTCCCCCGGATTGATGACCGGCACGCTGCCCGCTTCGGCGACATGGTTCTCGCCGCGATAGCGGTAGCACTCCGCGCCCGCGACGATAACGGGGATCGTGTAGGCGTCGTGCCAATGCGGCGCGAACTCGTGGTCGTGATATTCGGCGGTGAGCAGATCCGCGCCGGGCAGAAGCGGCGTGCGCCAGTACCGGGCGGAATCGCGGAAACGAGGGATGGCGGTCATGACGAAAGTTCGGCTGGACCGGCCAGTTTAGCGCGTCGTGGTCGTGGTCGCGGTCCGGGACGATGGCGGCGCGCCGGCGGGAGAGCGCCGCGCGCCGCTCGCACCGTCGATCGCCCGTCCTTGCCCTTACTTGACCGGAATCGTCGTGCCGGCAGGCATCGGCACGGCGCTGACGCTGTTTTTCGCGCTGCCGCTGACCACGCGGTCGCTGTACGTCAGGTAGACGAGGGCGTTGCGCTTCGTGTCGGCCACGCGCACCACATGCAGCGACTTGAAGATCAGCGACATGCTGACCGAGAACACGTCGTCCTTCGGCTTGACCGGGCCGGTGAAATGCAGCTCCCCGACCTGGCGACATGCGATCGACGCCTCGGTCGGATCTTCGGCGATGCCGAGCGTGCCTTTGACGCCGCCGGTCCGCGCGCGCGACACGTAGCAGGTGACCCCACGTACGACGGGATCGTCGTACGCTTCGACGACCACGCGGTCGGAGCCGGTAACGTGAAAATTCGTGTTGACGCTGGCGATTTCTTCGCCGTGCGCCGAAGCGAGCAGCAGTGCGCCGACGGTCGCGAGCGCGATGCGTAGCGAGGTGGATTTCATGAGCGTGCCGGTTAAGTGCCTGGAGTGGGCCGGCGCCAGAGCCGAGTGAAACGTGCGCCGTTAATCCGCCATCCTATAACGGCGCACCGCGCGCGGGAGGCTATGCATCGGGCCGCAATAACAAAAAGGCCCGCACGGATGCGGGCCTTTCACATTTTTGGCTCCTCGACCTGGGCTCGAACCAGGGACCTACGGATTAACAGTCCGGCGCTCTACCGACTGAGCTATCGAGGAACAGCAGTACAACCTGATCTACATAAAAAAACCCGTCTTGGTTAACGGGCTTTTGCAATTCTTGGCTCCTCGACCTGGGCTCGAACCAGGGACCTACGGATTAACAGTCCGGCGCTCTACCGACTGAGCTATCGAGGAACAGAACAACAACAGCAGAGAAGCGAAATTTTAGAGTCAGCTTACACGTCTGTCAATACCTCTGCGTTCACCACGATATTAAATCCGAACGGCCAACGCAGGTGACAGGTGGCCGGACTCAGCGCGCGAGCAGCGCCAGCTTTTCCTTCACATCCTTGAATTCGTCGGCTTCCGGCAGCGGCGCCTTGGTCTTCGTGATGCTCGGCCACCCTTTGGCCAGGTCGGCGTTCAGCGCGACGAAGTCCTGCTGGTCGCCTGGCACGTCTTCTTCGGCATAGATGGCGTTCACCGGGCACTCGGCCACGCACACGGCGCAGTCGATGCATTCATCGGGGTCGATCGCGAGGAAGTTGGGACCTTCGCGAAAGCAGTCCACCGGGCACACATCGACGCAGTCGGTATAGCGGCACTTGATGCAGCTTTCGGTCACAACGTGGGTCATTCAGGCAGCTCCTGCATGCGGAATCGGGGAAGGCGCGGACGCCAAAAAAGCTATTGTAACGTAACGTCAACAGGCGCATAAAGCACCGCGCCGGGCGTCTTATATATGTTTTTGTGATTAGTTTATGGCGTGCCGCGAGCGGCCCCGAGGAGCCGGCGAGGGCCCGGTGGCACGATGGCTGCGGCGCATTCGGGTAACATGCGTCAGGTTGGCGCGCCGCTCGCTCAGCGCGTCGGTTGCAAGGGTGCCGTGAGCCCTTTTTCGTTTTTTCAGCGGTCCAGTTCGCACCATCATGATTATTACTTCGCTGCTCGATACCGATCTGTACAAGTTCACGATGATGCAGGTGGTGTTGCATCACTTCCCCGCCGCGAACGTGGAGTACCGCTTCCGCTGCCGCACGACGAACGTCGATCTGGTGCCGTACATCGACGAGATTCGCGACGAAGTGCGCAAGCTCTGCGAACTGCGTTTCACCGACGACGAACTCGACTACCTGCGGCGCATGCGCTTCATCAAGGGCGACTTCATCGAGTTTCTCGCGCTGTTCCATCTGAACGAGAAGTACATTTCGATCACGCCGTCGGCGAAAGGCAATGGCGAAATCGACATCGACATCAAAGGGCCGTGGCTGCATACGATCCTCTTCGAGATCCCGGTGCTCGCGATCGTCAACGAAGTGTATTTCCGCAACACCCAGCAAACGCCCGACTATCACGTGGGCCGCGTCCGTCTGCTCGACAAGATTCAACTGCTGGGCGCTCGTCCGGAGTTCGCCGACTGCAAGATCGCCGATTACGGCACGCGCCGCCGTTTCTCGAAGCAATGGCACGAGGAGGTGATCCTCACGCTGAAGGACGGCCTCGGCGAGCAGTTCGCCGGCACGAGCAACGTCTTTTACGCGATGAAGCACAGCCTGACACCGCTCGGCACGATGGCGCACGAGTACCTGCAGGCTTGCCAGGCGCTCGGTCCGCGGCTGCGCGACTCGCAGATCTTCGGCTTCGAGATGTGGGCGAAGGAATATCGCGGCGACCTCGGAATTGCGCTCTCCGACGTCTACGGCATGCAGGCGTTCCTGCGCGACTTCGACATGTACTTCTGCAAACTGTTCGACGGCGCTCGCCACGATTCCGGCGATCCCTTCGACTGGGGCGAGCGACTGCTCGAACACTACGAGGCGAATCGCTGTGATCCGCGCACGAAGGTCCTCGTGTTCTCCGACGCGCTCGACATCCCGAAGGTGCTGCAACTCTACGAGCGCTTCCGCGGCCGCTGCAAGCTCGCGTTCGGCGTGGGCACCAATCTGACCAACGACCTCGGCTACAACCCGCTGCAGATCGTGATCAAGATGGTTCGTTGCAACGGTCAGCCGGTCGCCAAATTGTCGGACTCGCCGGGCAAGAACATGTGCGAGGACAAGGCATATCTCGCGTATCTGCGACAGGTGTTCGGCATCGCGCAGTCGGCAGAAGAAGCGGCGAAGTAGCGCGCTTCGCGGCCTGATTTCAGTTCCTTGCCAGTTCATGGTCTGCTCGCATTCGGGGGCGTGACGAACAGTGTCGCTGTGCTGTCGACTGGCGGCAATATGCCGTTCGGCCAGGCTGTTCGCGTGGAGGGCGGCCGGTATAATCCTCGCCATATCGCACGGCCGTCGACACGAGGATTTCGCCCATGGACACATCGATTGCCCGCCGCAACATCCTGGCGCGCATCCGCGCCGCGCAAGGGCGCGAGCCCGAGCCGAGCGCCGCCGAGCGCGAAGCCGCGGCGGACTATCTCGCGCGTCATCCAGCAGGTCCGCGTCCGGAGATGCCCGCCGATCTGCGCGCGCGCTTCATCGAAGAAGCACAGAAACTGGCGACCACCGTCGACACCGTTCAAGCCCTCGCCGATGTACCCGCCGCCGCGCATCGCTATCTGACGCAGCACGGCTTGCCGTTGCAGGCCATCGCGTGGCAAACGCTGCGCGATCTGCCGTGGGCCGAAGCCGGCCTTGCCGTCGAATTTCGCAAACCGCAAGACAATGACGTGGTCGGCCTCACCGGCTGCTTCTGCGCGACCGCGGAGACCGGCACGCTCGTGTTGCTGTCGGGTCCCGAGACGTATGCGTCGGCAGGACTGCTGCCGGAGACGCACATCGCGATCGTGCCGGGCTCACGCATCGTCGCGGGTCATGAAGAGGCGCTCGACCTGATCCGCAAGGAACGTGGCGAGCTGCCGCGCGCGGTTAATTTCGTGTCGGGGCCATCGCGCACCGGCGACATCGAGCAGACCATCGTGCTGGGCGCGCATGGCCCTTACCGGGTGCATGTGGTCGTCGTGCAGGATGCTTGAACGCGTCGCGCGGCGGCGAGCTAACGCATACGCGACACACACGGTATCTGTCGAGTGTGCGGTTGCAAGCCGTCGCGCGGCCTGTATCGGCATGAATTCGCGGGCTGGCCGCGCGGGCCTGTGGCTCGCCGTTGCCTCGATGGCCGCGCTGTGCTCGCCGTCAGCGCAGGCCGCGACGCTCGACGGCGCGCGTTTGTCGGCGCTGTGGGGCTTGCCCTTCGCGGGTATGCTGCTGTCGATCGCGATCGTTCCGCTGATCGCGCCCGCCCTCTGGCATCACCACTTCGGCAAGATCGCCGCGGCGTGGGCGCTCGCCTTCATCGCGCCGTTTGCCGTAAGCTTCGGCGCGAACGCGGCGCTCGGCGCACTCGCGCATGCGATGCTCGACGAGTACATCCCGTTCATCATCCTGCTGACCGCGCTATATACCGTCGCGGGCGGAATCTGCGTGCGCGGCAACCTGCGTGGCACGCCGCGCCTGAACACCGCGATTCTCGCGCTCGGCACCCTGCTCGCGAGCGTGATGGGGACGACCGGCGCTGCGATGCTGCTGATCCGCCCGTTGCTGCGCGCAAACGACAATCGCCGCCACGTGACCCACGTGGTCGTGTTCTTCATCTTCCTCGTCGCGAACATCGGGGGCGCGCTGTCGCCGCTCGGCGATCCGCCGCTGTTCCTCGGCTTCCTCGAAGGCGTGAGCTTTTTCTGGACCACCACGCATCTCGCGCTACCGATGCTGTTCGTGAGCGGCATGCTGCTCGCCGCTTTCTTTGCGCTCGACTCGTACTACTTTCACCGGCGCGAAGAGGTGCGTTCAGCGTTCCTCGATCCGACGCCCAGTGGCGCGCCGCTCGGTATCGACGGCAAGATCAATCTTGTGCTGCTCGCCGCGGTGATCGCGCTCGTGCTGATGAGCGGATTGTGGCGCCCGCACGTCGCGTTCGACGTGTTCGGCACGCACGTCGAGTTGCAAAACACCGTGCGCGACGTAGCGCTGATCGTCGTCACGCTGCTGTCGCTCGCCTTGACGCCGCGCGCGGCCCGCGCGGGCAACGACTTCAACTGGGCGCCGATCGAGGAAGTGGCCAAACTGTTCGCCGGCATCTTCGTGACGATCGTGCCGGTCATCATGATCCTGCGCGCGGGACAAGCCGGCGCGTTCGCGGGCGTCGTTCATCTGGTCAACGACCCGGCTGGCGAGCCGCGCGACATCATGTACTTCTGGGCCACCGGCCTGCTATCTTCGTTTCTCGACAACGCGCCGACCTACCTCGTGTTCTTCAACCTGGCCGGCGGCGACGCGCAGACGTTGATGGCCACCGGCGCGACCACGCTCGCGGCGGTTTCGGCCGGTGCCGTGTTCATGGGCGCGAACACCTATATTGGCAACGCGCCGAACTTCATGGTGAAGGCCATGGCGCAATCGCGCGGTGTGCGCATGCCGAGTTTTTTCGCCTATCTGGGGTGGTCCGGCACCGTGTTGCTGCCGCTGTTCGCGCTGACCGGCTGGCTCTTTTTTGGACGCTGACTCTGCAACGCCGAGGCAATCCCTCGACGTGCGATACGGAGACTTGCAATGCAGAAAATCCTCGTTGCCCGTTCGATCTTTCCCGATGTAATCGACCGGCTGAAACAGTACTTCGACGTCGACTGGAACGAGGGCGACGTGTTGCCCGCCGACGAGCTAAAGCGCCGTCTCGCGGACAAGGACGGCGCGTTGACGGCCGGCGACATGATCGACGCGGGGGTGCTCGCCGCGGCGCCGCGTCTGCGCGTCGTGTCGAATATGGCGGTCGGCTACAACAACTTCGACATGGCCGCGTTCAACGCGGCGAACGTGCTCGGCACCAATACGCCGGACGTGCTGAACGAATCGACCGCCGACTTCGGCTGGGCGCTGATGATGGCGGCCGCGCGCCGCATCGCCGAAGCGGAGCACTGGCTGCGCGCCGGGCATTGGCAGAAGTGGAGTTATGACGGCTTCCTCGGCAGCGACCTGTACGGCTCGACGCTCGGCGTGATCGGCATGGGCCGCATCGGCCAGGCGTTGGCGCGACGCGCGCAGGGCTTCGACATGCGGGTCATCTATCACAACCGCTCGCGCGTCGCGCCGCAAATCGAGGCCGAACTGAACGCGGAGTACGTGTCGAAGCAGGATCTGCTGCGGCGCGCCGACCACGTCGTGCTGGTGCTGCCGTACACGAAAGACAATCACCACACGATCGGTGCGCCCGAACTCGCGCTGATGAAGCCGAGCGCGACGCTGACGAACATCGCGCGCGGCGGCATCGTCGACGATGCCGCATTGGCCGACGCGCTGCGTGACAGGCGCATCGCGTCGGCCGGTCTCGATGTGTTCGAAGGCGAGCCGCAACTGCATCCGGCGTTGCTCGACGTGCCGAACGTCGTACTGACGCCGCACATTGCGAGCGCGACCGAGGCCACCCGCCGCGCGATGGCGAATCTCGCCGCGGACAACCTGATCGCCGGCCTCGGCGTAGGACCGCGCGCGGGTCAACCGCCCAATCCGATCAACCCCGACGTGCTCGGCAAGGCGCGTTCATGACGATGATTCTGGTGGCGGCCGTCGCGGTGCTGGCGGTCGCTCTCGCGATCGCACTGGCGTTACTGCTACGCGGTCACGACCGCACGGCGCAGCACGAGCAGTTCGAGATGCTGAACGAACGCGTCGATGCCGTCGTCGACGCCCAGGTGCATACCGCCGAGCGGCTCGAGCGGCAGCTGCGCAACGACATCGCCGAGACCGCGCGCGTGTCGCGCACCGAGCAAAGCGGCGGCTTCGCGCATTTTCAGCAGACGCTCGCCGCGCAGTTCAGCAGCATGACGACGGTGCAGGGCGGGAAGATCGACGGCTTTGCGCACCAGCTCGACGCCGTGCGTCACAGCCTGCAGGCACAGGCGCAGCAGGCGCGCGACGAGCAGGGCCGCTCACTGAAGCAGTTCGGCGACACGCTGAGCCTGCAACTCGGGCAACTGATCGAGGCGAACGACCGGCGCTTCGCCGAAGTGCGCGCGACGATCGAGCAGCGTCTGAAGGACATCGAGGCGAACAACGCAACGCGGCTCGAGGAGATGCGTCGTACCGTCGACGAAAAACTGCACGCGACGCTCGAACAGCGTCTTGGCGAATCGTTCAAGCTCGTGTCCGACCGGCTCGAACAGGTGCATCGCGGCCTCGGCGAAATGCAGACGCTGGCGGCCGGCGTCGGCGATCTGAAGCGCGTGCTGACCAACGTGAAGACGCGCGGCACGTGGGGCGAAGTGCAGCTCGAAGCGTTGCTCGAACAGCTGCTGACCCCCGATCAATACGCGAAGAACGTCGCGACGGTGCCGAAGAGCGCCGATCGCGTGGAGTTCGCGATTCGGCTGCCGGGGCGCACGGAGCCCGGCGGCGCGAATACGCCGGTCTGGCTGCCGATCGACGCCAAATTCCCGCGCGAGGATTACGAGCGGCTGATCGAAGCACAGGAGCGCGCCGAACCGGTCGCGGTCGAAGAAGCATCGCGCGCGCTCGAAGCGCGCATCCGCGCGGAGGCGCGCGCCATCGCGGAGAAGTACGTGGCGCCGCCGCATACGACCGACTTCGCGCTGCTGTTCCTGCCGACCGAAGGCCTATACGCGGAGGTGCTGCGCCGGCCGGGGCTCTCGGACCTGCTACAGCGCGACTATCGCGTGACGATTGCGGGGCCGACCACGTTGACCGCGTTGCTCAATAGCTTGCAGATGGGCTTCCGCACGCTCGCGATCGAAAAGCGTTCGAGCGAGGTCTGGCAGGTGCTCGGCGCGGTGAAGACGGAGTTCGGTAAATTCGGCGACGTGCTCGCGAAGACCAAGGCGCAGCTCGAAACCGTCACGCGTTCTATCGAGGCTGCGGAAACCCGCACGCGCGTGATGAACCGCAAGCTGCGCGACGTCGAGGCGTTACCTGGCGACGAGGCGAGCGGGTTGCTCGGGGATGCGCTGTCGGGCCAGGAGCCTGACGAGCAATGAGGGGCGAGGCGCTGGAATTCGGGCCGGGCGTGGCCGCGCGGATCGTCGCGGGCATTACGCTTCTTCCGGTGTGTCGGCCAGATGGATCTCGATGCCACCGAAGCGCGACGCGACCCAGTTGTATGCGTGGCACGCGATCCACAACAGCACGAAGCCGAGGATCGCGTTCAGCAGCAGCGCGCTGAACACCGTGCTGAGCTCGACCGAGCCATAGCGCACGAACGCGACCACGACGCCGAGCAGCACGATCGGCACCGAGAACGTCAGATACACGAGGATCAGCGCTTTGGCCGTCTGCCCGGGTGCGATGAACGAGATCTGTTTTTTCATGTAAGTCAAACCCCAGTGTGTCGTAGTAGTGATAGTGGGTGGAGTGTCGATGAGGTGCGCGGGTGTGGTGCCGATCTTATGCCGACCATGTGCGTGAGATGCGCCGCGGGTGACGTCAGATGAGACCGTCGAACAGCATGATCGACACGCGTTCGCCGACGTCGATGTCGCCCTCGTCGTGCCCGAGCACGATGAAGCAGTTCGCTTCGCTCATCGAACTCAGCACGCCCGAGCTTTGCGACCCGGTCGGGCGCACGTGCCAGTGTCCGTGCGCGTCCTGTTCGGCGATGCCGCGCTGGAATTCGGTGCGGCCCGCGCGCTTGCCCATCGCCACACGGCTCGTCGCGTGAATCACCGGCAGCGGCTGCGGCGTCGCGCCGGCCATCAGCAGCAGCGCTTCGCGCACGATCTGATAGAACGTCACCATCACGGCGACCGGATTGCCGGGCAGCCCGAAGAATAGCGCAGGTTTGCCGAGTCCCGCCTGTGCGCCGGACCACAGGCGGCCGAACGCGAGCGGCCGGCCAGGGCGCATCGCGAGGCTCCAGAAGGCGACGTCCCCGAAGGTCTGCAGCAGTTGCTTCGTGAAGTCCGCTTCGCCGACCGATACGCCGCCCGAGGTCAGCACCACGTCGGCATTGGCCGCGCCACTGCGCAGCGCGGCTTCGAGCGCGGCCGGCTCGTCGCGCACGACGCCGAGATCGAGCATGTCGACGTTCAGGCGACGCAGCATCGCAAACAGCGTGTAGCGGTTGCTGTCGTAGACCGAGCCGGCGTCGAGCGGTTCGCCGAGCGAGCGCAGTTCATCGCCGGTCGACAAGAACGCGACGCGCAGACGCCGCCGCACGCTGACTTCGCCGATTCCGAGCGACGCGAGCAGACCGAGGTCCGACGCGCGCACGATGCGCCCGGCATGCAGCGCGACGTGTCCGCGCGCGAGATCTTCGCCGGCGCGGCGGCAATTCGCGCCCGCCGCGATCGCGCTGGCCGCGAAGCGGATCGACGGTGAATCCGCGCTGTCGCGCTCCACCCGTTCCTGCGGCACGACGGTGTCGCAGCCGGCGGGCATGCAGGCGCCCGTCATCACGCGCACGCACTGCTTTGCCGCGACGCGGCCCGCGAACGGATGGCCGGCGAGCGCCTTGCCGGCGACCGTCAGCTCGACACGGCTCGCGCCGCCTCGCATCGCGCCGGCGAGCGCCGCGTGGTTGAACGCGTAGCCGTCCATCGCGGAGTTGTCGTGCGCGGGTACGTCGATCGGCGACACGATGTCGGCGGCGAGCACGCGTTCGAGCGCATCGCGCAACGCCACGCGCTCGATGGCCGCGACCGGCGTCGCCCACTGCCGGACAATCGCCTGAGCGGCCGGGACGGGTAGCGCATGAGGATCGTACTGCGCGACGCAGCGGGAAAAGTCGTTGAGCGTGGTCATGAATGGCGGGGCGTCGCGACCGGAGACAGGCGCGGCTGTTGCCGTGCTGCCGGAGCGGATGTCAGCCGGGGCCTCGGTGACGTTCGAGGTCGGCGAGTTCTTGTAACGAGTTGGCATTGTAAAACGCGTGCTCGTCGGTAAAGACGACTTCGACCGTCTTGTGGCGCGCGTACCACGCGCGCACCTTGCGCTCGCCGGTGGCCAGAAAAGCTGCCAGGTCGTCTGCGGCGGTGCTGCGCATCAGCGCGAACACCGGGTGCAGCGAGGTTTCGCCATGGGCGTCGACGGTCGCGACGGTGGCGATGTCGGCGTCGTTCGCGTCGAGCGCATGCGCGAGGCGCGCGGCGAGGTCGGCAGGCAGCCACGGCGAATCGCAGGGCGCGCTCAGCAAGTATGCCGTGCCGGCGGCGCGCAATCCGGCGAGCATGCCGGCGAGCGGGCCGGGGAAGTCGGGAAGCGTGTCGGCGACCAGCGTCGCGCGATACGGTAAGCCGAGCGCCGCATAGGTGTCGGGATGGCGGTTCGCGCTGATCACGAGCGCGCCGGTCTGCGGCGCGAGGCGCCGCAGCACGTGAGCGGCGAGGGCTTGGCCATGAAGCGGCTGCAGCCCCTTGTCGACGCCGCCCATGCGCGCGCCACGCCCGCCCGCGAGCACGAGGCCGGTGATCTGTTCGCGGGTAATGGACATGTTTTGGCGGCTCAGCCGCCGATGTAAGACATTTCGACGCGCCGCCCCACCGGCTCGCCCGGCTGGGTGCCGCGCAGCTGCGAGTAGCGGTCGGCGCGGCCCTGCCAGATCTCGGCGATGGCGGTGGCGATCTCGGCATCGCTCGCGCCGCCGCGCAACAGCGCGCGCAGATCATGACCGGTCGAGGCGAACAGGCACAGGTACAGCTTGCCCTCGGTCGACAAACGCGCGCGCGTGCAGTTGCCGCAGAACGCGCGCGTGACGCTCGAAATGACGCCGATCTCGCCGCCGCCGTCCACATAGCCCCAGCGCTGGGCGGTTTCGGCGGCACTGTGCGCTTCGAGCGGGACGAGCGGGAAATGCTCGGCGATGCGCGTGACGACGTCGGCGGAAGGCAGCACTTCGGTCATGTTCCAGCCGTTCGAGGTGCCGACGTCCATGTATTCGATGAAGCGCAGCACCGAGCCCGTGCCCTTGAAATGACGCGCCATGGGCAGGATTTCACCGTCGTTGGTGCCGTGTTTGACGACCATGTTCACCTTGACCGGCGCGAGCCCGGCCGCATGCGCGGCGGCGATGCCGTCGAGCACGTCGGCGACCGCGAAGTCGGCGTCGTTCATGCGGCGAAACAGCGCGTCGTCGAGCGCGTCGAGGCTGACCGTCACGCGCGTGAGGCCGGCGTCCTTCAAGCTGCGCACCTTGCGCGCGAGCAGCGACCCGTTGGTGGTCAGCGTGAGGTCGAGCGGACGGCCCGCGGGCGTGGTCAACCGGGCGAGCCGCTCGATCAGGAATTCGAGGTTCTTACGCAGCAGCGGCTCGCCGCCGGTCAGGCGAATTTTTTCCACGCCATGCGCGACGAACGACTGCGCGAGCCGCTCGATCTCTTCGAAGCTCAACAGCGCGCTGTGCGGCAGGAACGCATAGTCCTTGTCGAATACCGCGCGCGGCATGCAGTAGACGCAGCGGAAGTTGCAACGGTCGGTCACCGAGATGCGCAGATCGCGCAACGGACGCGCGAGCGCATCCTGCAGCACGCCGGTAGGCGTCTGCGCTGGGCCCGTGATGACCGGCGCCGCGCTGAGATCGGCAACGGGGATGATGCGTCGGGACATGAAATGCTTCGTCAGGTGCTTGAACGGACAGCGGATGATTGATTCTATCGGAAATGCCCGCGGCGGCAGGTGTGCGGCGGACGCTGTCGGGGTATACGGGGAGCGGCAAGACGCAGCCCGCGGCCACGAAAGGCCGCCAAAAGAAAAAGCCCGCCGGAAAGGGCGGGCTTTTTCACGGACAACGACGCGGCTTACTGCGGACGCTTGATCGTTTCGACCTGTTGCATCGGCGTGTTGTCGACTGCGGGCAGGGCCTTGCGCTCACGGATCACGCGCGGCGGCTTGACCGTCCGCGCCGCCGCTTCCTGCGCGGCGCGCAGCTTGTCGGCGTCGGTGTTTACCCAGGTCAAGCCGGCCTGCTCGAGGATCGGCTGCAATGCGTCGGCCGATGCCGCGGGCGTGGCGCTGCGCACGGGAGCCGGCTGCGGGGCCGCAGCGACGGGCGCCGGTTCGACCACGGCGGGTTCCGTGGCGACGACCGGGTGCGGTTCGACGATCTCGGCTTGCGGTGCTGGCTCGCCTGCCGGTGTCTCGACGATCGTGGCTGGAGCCGCGACGTCGAGCGCCGCCGGAGCGGTTTGCGGTTCGGTCGGGGCGGCCGGCTGTAGTGCCGCGGCCGGCTCGACAGACGGTGACTCGGCATGCGCGGCCGGTTCGACCGGAGCAACCGGCGCGACCGGTTCGCGCGCGGCCTGCTCTGCTCGCGCCGGCGCTTCAATCGTCGCTTCCACCGGTTCGATCGACGCCACCGGAGCCTCTTCGACCGGCACGATCTTTTCGGTCTTCGCGGCATTTTCCGCAGCGAGAGTCGGCGTTTCGGCTGCCGCATGCAGTTCGGTCACGACGACGCTTTCGGTTGCGACAGCGGCGACCACCACCTCGACCGGCGTCACGTCCTTCGCTTCGCCGACCTCGCGCGTGGGCTCGACCGGCTGCTTCGCGCGCAGCGGCGCTTCGTCGCTCGCCGCAACGTTGTCGCCTTCTGCTTCCGCGACGTCCGCCGCGAGGTTGCCATTCACGTCCTCTTCACGCTCGCGACGGCCACCACGACGGCCGCGACGGCGACGACGGCGCTCTTCGCCGTCACGTGCGACCGTTTCCTGATCGACCGGCACGCCGTTTTCAACCGCTTCGGTGCGGTTGCGCGCCAGTTCGTCGGCGGCTTGCGCGTCGGTTTGCGTCAGCGCCGCGGCGGCTTCCGCCTGCGGCTTGCGACGCTCGCCACGCTCGACGCGTTCCGCGCGCTCGCGACGCTCACCGCGTTCCTGACGCTCGGCGCGTGCCGTGCCTTCGACGGCCTCCGCGCGTTCGACACCGCGGGTGTCGCGTTCGCGACCCTCGCGCGGTTCACGTGCTTCACGCGGTTCACGTGCTTCACGGGCCTCACGCGGTTCACGGCCTTCTCGGACCTCGCGCGGTTCACGCGGCGCGCGGCCCTCGCGTGCCTCACGGCCTTCGCGTTCCTCGCGACGCTGCGACGGCTGCTGAGCTTGCGCCTGACGGCCGCCGCTCACGCCTTCGCCGCGCGCTGCGGCGTCGCGGCCGCCCGCGCCGCCACGGCGGTTGCGGTTGCGATCGCCGCCGCGCTCGCCCGTGCGCTCACCGCGCTCGGTGCGCTCGCCGCGTTGCGGACGGGCCTGCTTGTCGGTCGTAGCGGGCGCGGCGGGGGCTGGAGCAGCCGGCTGGATGCCGAACAGATTCTTCAGCCAGCCGATGAAACCGCCGCTGGCCGGCGTCACCGCGAGCGGAGCCGGGGTTGCAACCGGACGGACCGGCGCGCTCGGAGCCGGCTTCTCGGGCGTGATGCCCTTGACCGCCGCTTCCTGCTTCGGCTTCACTTCCTCGGCGCGCTTGCTGTAGCCGGTTTCCGATTCGAGCTCGCGGGCCGCTTCTTCGGCCATCTTCCACGATGCGCGCGGATCGTCGAGGCGCACGTCGTCGTGACGCAGACGCTCGAGCTTGTAGTGCGGCGTGTCGAGGTGCTTGTTCGGGATCAGCACGACGTTGACCTTGAAGCGCGACTCGATCTTGTTGATTTCGGCGCGCTTCTCGTTCAACAGGAAGGCGGTCACTTCGACCGGCACCTGGCAGTGGATCGCCGCGGTGTTTTCCTTCATCGCTTCTTCCTGAATGATCCGCATCACTTGCAGCGCGGACGATTCGGTATCGCGGATGTGACCGGTGCCGTTACAGCGCGGACACGTAACGTGACTGCCTTCGGACAGGGCCGGACGCAGACGCTGACGCGACAGCTCCATCAGGCCAAAGCGCGAAATCTTGCCCATCTGCACGCGGGCGCGGTCGTGCTTCAGCGCGTCTTTCAGGCGCTGTTCGACTTCGCGCTGGCTCTTGGCCGATTCCATGTCGATGAAGTCGATCACGATCAGTCCGCCCAGATCGCGCAGACGCAACTGGCGGGCGACTTCGTCGGCGGCTTCGAGATTCGTGCGCGCGGCCGTTTCCTCGATGTCCGCGCCTTTGGTGGCGCGCGCCGAGTTCACGTCGATCGCGACGAGCGCCTCGGTGTGATCGATCACGATCGCGCCGCCCGACGGCAGCGGCACGGTCCGCGAGTACGCGGTTTCGATCTGGTGCTCGATCTGGAAGCGCGAAAAGAGCGGCACGTCGTCGTGGTAGCGCTTCACCTTGCCGACGTTGTCCGGCATCACGATGTCCATGAAGGCGCGCGCCTGGTCATGGATTTCGGTCGTGTCGATGAGGATTTCGCCGATATCCGGCTGGAAGTAATCGCGAATCGCGCGAATCACGAGGCTCGATTCGAGATAGATCAGCATCGGCTGGCCGGCCGTGCCGCTTTGCGATGCGGCTTCGATCGCGCGCCATAGTTGCATCAGGTAATTCAGGTCCCACTGCAGCTCTTCGGCGCTGCGGCCGATCCCCGCCGTGCGCGCGATGATGCTCATGCCTTCCGGCAGTTGCAGTTGCGCCATGGTTTCGCGCAGTTCCTGACGGTCGTCGCCTTCGATCCGGCGCGACACACCGCCACCACGCGGGTTATTCGGCATCAGCACCAGATAGCGGCCGGCGAGCGAGATGAACGTGGTCAGGGCTGCGCCCTTGTTGCCGCGCTCTTCCTTTTCGACCTGGACGATCAGTTCCTGACCTTCCTTGAGGGCGTCCTGAATGCGTGCGGAACGCATATCGACGCCATCGCGGAAGTACTGGCGGGCGACCTCCTTGAACGGCAGGAAGCCGTGACGGTCTTCGCCGTAATTGACGAAGCAGGCCTCGAGCGACGGCTCGATGCGCGTGATGATGCCCTTGTAAATATTGCCTTTGCGCTGTTCGCGGCCGGCGGTTTCGATGTCGATATCGATGAGTTTTTGCCCATCGACGATGGCGACGCGCAGCTCTTCCTGCTGCGTCGCATTGAACAACATTCGTTTCATTGAACGGCTCCAGAGCGGCCTCGCCGGCCCAGCTGCGCGGTTGTCAGTCGCGAGAGCGGAGAAGGCAGGCGTGCCGCGTCTTATTGTGTTTTCACAAGCACGCTGGAGCGGGAAAGATGGCGGGAGAATTGCCTGAGAGGGCCCGGCCCGATAACAACGGGCACGGTGCCGCAGGGCACATGCGAACACGGCTTCAAATCATGGCCTGACACGCCGCGTTTAGCCAGCAGACCTTCATCAGTCCTCGTCCTGTGAAGCCGGCGCGCCAAAACGGGCGCGCGGGCGAAGGGCCGAAGTCCGCGGTCATGCCGCAACGGGAAGTTCGCGCAGGCGGCGCGTCTTTTCCTGCTGGGGGTGTCTCGCCTTCTTTTGACGTCGCCAAGTCTTGCACTTTCTACAAGACGCCTCGGGCGCACGCCGTATTTTCGCGACTCGCAGCTTCGTCCAGCAGGGCGTCATACCACCCGGAAACGCGAAGCTGAAAGTTAAATTCTTTTTTACCAAAATTCCGTTACCGTCGAAGCCGACCTTGACCGAACGCGCCTGTGGGCGACGTCCCTGCCGGGTGCTGACTTCGTGCGTGCAACTTGTTGCATCTCATTTTCAGGGCGAGCAACCAGACCCCGGCGCAAGTAAAATAACGGTTTATCGCTTGCGCTCGCGCAATCCACCCGCATCCCGGACACTGTGCGAACAGCGCCGGCCGTCGCGGACCGCTGGGCAAATTATATTCAGAATGAAAGAGTTAGGCAAAACATCCCAGAGATTAGTTGCAGGCGCGGTCGAAGGGCCGGTTTCAAGCGAGCAGGCTTCGCTGATCGAAATCGACGACAGCTCGGCCGGTCAGCGCATCGACAACTTCCTGTTGCGTGTCTGCAAGGGCGTGCCGAAAAGCCATATCTATCGCATCCTGCGCAGCGGTGAAGTGCGCGTGAACAAGGGGCGGATCGATGCGCAATACCGGCTCGAACCGGGCGATCTGGTGCGCGTGCCGCCCATTCGCGTCGCCCAGCCGAATCAGGCTGCAGCCCACGTGCCCGTGCCCGCGGCCGGCTTTCACATCCTGTTCGAAGACGAGCACCTGCTTGTGATCGACAAGCCGGCCGGCGTCGCAGTCCACGGCGGCAGCGGTGTCGCGTTCGGGGTGATCGAGCAGATGCGCGAGGCGCGGCCACAGGCGAAATTCCTCGAACTCGTGCACCGGCTGGATCGCGAGACCTCGGGCATCCTGATGCTCGCGAAGAAGCGCGCGGCACTCGTCAATCTGCATGAGCAGATTCGCGACAACCGGATGGACAAGCGCTATTACGCGTGCGTGCACGGTGAATGGGCGAGCGACTGGGGCCGCCGCCGCGCGGTGAAGGAGCCGCTGCACAAGTATCTGACCGCCGACGGCGAGCGCCGCGTGCGCGTGCAGGCCGATGGCCTCGCTTCCCATACGATCTTCAGCCTGGTCGACCGCTGGCAAAACTACGCGCTGCTCGAGGCCGAACTGAAGACGGGGCGCACGCACCAGATCCGGGTGCATCTGCAACATCTGGCACTCCCGATCGTGGGCGACGCCAAATACGGCGATTTCGCCTTGAACAAGGCGCTGGCGCGCGCCAACGCGAAGCCGGGCATCAAACGTATGTTTCTGCACGCTTACCGGCTCAAGCTCACGCACCCGGCCACCGGGTCGCCTCTACAGCTGGACGCGCCGCTGCCGGCCGACTGCCGCGGCTTTATCGAACAACTCAACGAACTACGCGCTGGGTCCAACCCGGAGACGACCGTGCATGGCTAGAGAACAATATGATTTGATCGTGTTTGACTGGGACGGCACGCTGATGGATTCGACCCTGCATATTACGCGGAGCATCCAGGCGGCGTGCCGCGACCTCGGCCTGCCGGTACCCGCCGACGAAGCCGCTAGCTACGTAATCGGCCTCGGCCTGCGCGACGCACTGCAGATTGCCGCGCCGACGCTCGATCCGGTCGACTATCCGCGGCTTTCCGAGCGTTACCGCTTTCATTTCCTGGTAAAAGACCAGACCACCGAACTATTCCCCGGCGTGCGCGAGATGCTTCAGGAATTGCGCGATGTCGGCTATCTGCTCGCAGTCGCGACAGGAAAGAGCCGCGTCGGGCTCAATCGTGCGCTCGATCAGGCGCGCGTAACGAGCTTGTTCGATGGCACCCGCTGCGCTGACGAAACCTTCTCGAAGCCGCATCCGGCAATGCTGCACGAGCTCACGCGAGAATTGGGGCAAGCCGCGGCGCGCACGGTCATGATCGGCGATACGACCCACGATCTGCAAATGGCGCTCAACGCCGGCATGGCAGGCATCGGCGTGACATATGGCGCGCATCCGGCGAATTCGCTCAATGCGATGTCGCCGAAGTTCGTCGCGTCCAGCGTCAGCGATCTGTCCGGCTGGCTGCGGGAGAACGCATGAACGGCGACGGCGTGGGCACCTCTACTGCTGCCGCCGTGCTCGGCGTGCGCATTTGCGCGGGCGACGAGCTGGTCGACGGAGGCGACGGCATCCGGCGCGACGCCCAGCTTGGCGGGCAGGACGTCGTGGTGTTTTTCGTCCGATATGACGGCTGCGCTCATGGCTATTTGAATCGCTGCGCTCATGTACCGATGGAATTGGACTGGCAGGAGGGGCAGTTCTTCGAATCGTCGGGTTTATACTTGATGTGTGCGACACATGGCGCGATTTACGAGCCGGATACCGGCAAATGCGTGGGTGGTCCGTGCCGTGGGGGCCGGTTGCGTCGGTTGCAGGTGGAGGAACGCGATACATCCGAGGGCCGTGCTGTATTCTGGATACCCGACGGCGAATTGTTGCCAGTCACGCGCTGATTTTCTTTCTATCTTCCACTCTTCGCATGCCCGACAACTTGACCCCCGAAAAGGATCCGGCTCCGGCCGGCCGCCCCCGTGCGCCGGCCGACGAACCGGGCTGGGAGCGGGCCGCGCTTGAACGCATCGCACTGGCTGCGATCAGCGAGCAACGCGCCGCGCGGCGGTGGCGCATTTTCTTCCGCTTCGTGTTGCTGGCCTTACTAGCTTTGGCAATGTGGGGTGCGCTGAGCTTCTCCGGCCAGCGGGTCGCCACGACTGGCCGTCATACGGCGATGGTCTCGCTCGACGGTGAGATAGCCACCGACACGAACGCGAACGCGCAGGACGTCAACACCGCACTCGATTCCGCGTTCGAAGATTCCGATACCGCCGGCGTGATTCTCTATTGCAACAGCCCAGGCGGTAGTCCGGTGCAGGCAAGCATGATTAACAGCGAAATACGGCGCTTGCGCGGCAAATACTCGTCAATACCGTTATACGTCGTAGTCGGCGATATGTGCGCATCGGGTGGCTACTACGCGGCCGCGGCCGCGGAAAAGATCTATGTCAGCAAGGCGAGCATCGTCGGTTCGATCGGCGTACTGATGGACGGCTTCGGTTTCACCGGCCTCATGGATAAGCTGGGCATTCAGCGCCGGTTGCACACATCGGGCGAGAACAAGGGCTTTTTCGACCCTTTCTCTCCTGAAACGTCGAAGATGGACGAGCACGCGCAGAATGTGCTCGATCAGATCCATGCGCAGTTCATCGACGCGGTGCGTCAAGGGCGCGGCAAGCGTCTGCACGAAACGCCGGACATGTTCTCGGGTCTGTTCTGGACCGGACAGAAGAGCGTCGAGATGGGTCTCGCCGACGGTTTCGGCGATGCCGATTACGTCGCGCGCGAGATCTTCAAGGCGCCGGACATCATCGACTACACGGTAAAAGAGAGCATCACGGACCGTGTAGCCCGCAAATTCGGCGCCGCGGTCAGTGCGGGAGCGCTGCGGGCAATGGCGCTCGGCGCGAATACGCGTCTGCATTGAACTCGCAGCGATAGAGGAACTGCCGTGCGGCGGCCGGCTCGGCCGACCTCACGGACTTTCTCTTTGCGCGCGGGTTTGGGGCTTGGTCCTCGGTGGCGGCCGGTGACCGCGCTCAGGCCGCCAGAATTAGAAAGATCGCCGGCCGCTTATGCAGGTCTATGTCGGGCTTCTTTTTCCAGTCGGCAACGCTCCGGCTCGCGATCATTTCGCTTGGCAGCGTGAGATCGACGGCGACGCAGATGAGCGTCGACGGCGCGCAGGTCGCGAGCAGTGTGTCGAGCAGCGCACGATTCCGATACGGTGTTTCGATGAAGATCTGCGTTTGCCTGTTCTTACGCGAGTGTTGTTCGAGATCGCGCAGACGTCTGGCGCGCTCGGCGGCGTCGACGGGCAGATAGCCGTGAAATGTGAAGCTCTGGCCATTCAGCCCCGACGCCATCAGCGCGAGCAAAATCGAACTCGGCCCGACCAGTGGCACGACCTTCACGCGGCGCTCGTGCGCGCGCCGCACGAGCAACGCGCCAGGATCCGCGACTGCCGGGCAGCCGGCCTCCGAGACGAGGCCCGCATCGGTCCCCGAGAGCAGCGGCGCAAGTAGCTTGTCGATCTCGCCGGCCGGCGTGTTGACGTTCAGTTCGCGGATTTCGATTTCCTGAATCGGCCGCTCGGTGCCGACTTTCTTCAGGAACGCGCGCGTGGTTTTCGCGTTTTCGCCAATGTAATAGTGCAGCGACGCCGCGCGGGCGCGCACGGGCGCGGGCAGCACCAGATCGAGCGCGCTCGCGTCGCCTTCGCCGAGCGTGTTCGGAATCAGATAGAGCGTGCCGGTCATCGTGCATCCAGAAGCGGGTAGTGGGCCGCGAGCAGCATATGCGACAGCGCGATCAGCGGCAGGCCGACCAGCGCGGTCGGGTCGTCGGAATGGATGGCTTCGAGCAGCGCGATGCCGAGACCCTCGGATTTGGCGCTGCCGGCGACGTCGTACGGCGTTTCGGCGTGCAGGTAAGCGTCGAGCGCCGTGTCCGGCAGGTTGCGAAAGCGCACGCGGGTGATCACGTCGACGGTTTGCGCGGAGTCGGTCGCGCTGTCGAACAGGCACAGCGCGCTATGAAATAGCACGTCGCGGCCGCGCATCGCCTGCAATTGTGCGAGCGCCTTGTCGTGTGTGCCGGGTTTGCCGATTTGCAGGCCGTCGTAGGTGGCGACCTGGTCAGCGCCGATCACGAGCGCGCGTTGGTTGGCGGCGAGGCCTCGGGCGACCGCGCGGGCCTTGGCTTCGGCGAGCCGCAGCGCGGTTGCGTCGGGCGTTTCACCGGCGAGCGGGGTTTCGTCGATCGCGGGCACGATGACGTCGAACGGCACGCGCAGGCGTTCGAGCAACTCGCGGCGATACCGCGAACTCGAAGCGAGAATCAGGCGTTGCGTGCGTTTAGAGGAGTCAGACATGGTTTGCTGGCAAAGGGAGAGGCGGGTCGTACGGGGTCGCGCGAGCATCGCGCGGGTACGAGCTTAAGTGTTTGACTCGAAAAGACAAAACGGATATGATTTTGGGCTTTTCACGGTATGCTTGCGCTTGAAGGGTCTCGGCGCGTTTCGCGGCTTTCGGCAGCCGGAAGATTTAAGGAAACGGCCGCGGCCCCGCTGGCTGCCTTGCAAACCGGATCATTTTCGCGGCGGATCTGATCGTCCTTCGCGAATCACCCCGGCAACACGCTTGCCGACGCAGGAGCGCACATGACTCAACATCTTGGCAAACCTGCAGGTCTGTCCGACCCGCACGAGCTCGATCTGTTCGAATTTGCGCGAAGCGGACGCCAGGCCGCGGGTATCGTGCGCGTCTCGCAGCTGCCGCGCATGTTAAACGAAGTCCCGTCGGAAGCGCCAGATCGCGACACCGCGTTCACATGGCAGGCGGAAGGGACGACGCAGCCGGAATTGCAGGACGATGGCACCGAAGGTCCCCAGCCTTATCTGCGGCTGGCGATTCACGGTGCCGCGTGGCTCGAATGCCAGCGGTGCTTGACGCCGTATTCGCAGGCGTTCAACGTCGATGCGACTTACCGGATCGTCAGTACGGACGCGGAAGCCGAAGAGTTTCCGCTCGACGAGGACGAAGTCGAGGTGATCGTAGGCACGCGCCAGTTCGATCTCATCGACTTGATCGAAGAAGAGTTGCTGCTTTCCTTGCCGCTCGTGCCGAAGCATGAGGTCTGCCCTGAAGTGCACGAGAGCCTTGTCTCTGGCGCGGACGGCAGCGAAGCCGAGGGCAGCGAAGCCGAGGGCGACGAAGCTGTGCAGGACGAAGCTGGCGATGCGGAAGAGCCTGACCAGTCCAATGAGCGGCGCAATCCGTTCGCGGCGCTCGAAAGTCTGAAGCGTGGCGAACCGGGCGGGGAGAAGCACTGAACAGTTGCGGGGGGCGTGATGCGGGCGCATTGGGCCGTTGGGCCAGTGGTTAAGACCGTATCGGGCTGTGTTAGAATTCGGAAAATTTTTTTGGAGTAAGTCATGGCAGTTCAACAAAACAAGAAGTCGCCGTCGAAGCGCGGCATGCACCGTTCGCACGATTTCCTGACGGCAGCGCCGATGGCCGTTGAGCCGAGCACGGGCGAAGTGCATCTGCGTCACCACATTAGCCCGAACGGCTACTATCGCGGCAAGAAAGTCGTCAAGACGAAGAACGACTAATCGTTGACTGCGATGCGCCCTGTGGCGTTTCGCGTAGCGATCGGCTCGCTTGACAATTTCCTGGTTCGGCAAGAAGGCGGCATTCAACTGCCGCTTTTTTGTGTCGATCGCAGTTGGCGGTTTAGCGCTTGCTGCGACCCCAAGCAGCGTCTGAAATTCGTCGCACTCCATGACAGTAAAGCTCACGATAGATTGCATGGGAGGCGACCACGGCCCGTCCGTGACCGTTCTCGCTGCCGTCAACTTCGTTCGGTCGCATCCCGATGCGCAGTTGCTGCTCGTCGGCATTGAAGGTGCGATTCGTGCGCAGCTGAAGAAGCTGAAGGCTCAGGATCTGCCGGCGCTGACCGTCATGCCTGCTACCGAGGTCGTCGCGATGGACGATCCGGTCGAGGTCGCGCTGCGTAAGAAAAAAGATTCGTCGATGCGCGTAGCGCTGAACTGCGTCAAGGAAGGCGAGGCGCAAGCCTGCATTTCCGCTGGCAATACCGGCGCATTGATGGCGGTCTCGCGTTATGTGCTGAAAACGCTGTCCGGCATCGAACGCCCGGCCATCGCGTTTGCCCTGCCCAATCCCACCGGCTATACGATGATGCTCGACCTGGGCGCGAACGTCGACTGCGAGCCGCAGCATCTGCTGCAGTTCGCGGAGATGGGGCACGCGCTTGTGTCCGCTCTCGAAGGCAAAGAGCGGCCCACCATCGGGCTGCTTAACATCGGCGAAGAAGTCATCAAGGGCAACGACATCATCAAGCGCGCCGGCGAACTGCTGCGTGCGAGTACACTGAACTTTCACGGCAATGTTGAAGGCGACGACATCTACAAGGGCACCGTCGACGTGATCATCTGCGATGGCTTTGTCGGCAATGTCGCGCTGAAGACGTCGGAAGGTCTCGCGCAGATGCTGTCCAACATCATCAAGGAAGAGTTCGGCCGTTCGTGGCTGACCAAGGTGATGGCGGTGCTCGCGCTCCCGGTATTGATGCGTTTCAAGAAACGTGTCGATCATCGGCAATACAACGGCGCAGCGCTGCTCGGCTTGCGCGGCCTCGTGATCAAAAGCCACGGTTCCGCCGATGCCTACGCGTTTGAGTGGGCTATCAAACGCGGGTATGATGCCGTCAAAAACGGCGTGCTGGAGCGCCTTGCGCGAGCGATGGAAGAGAACGCGGGTTCTCTCGAACAGGCGGCGCGCAACGCAAGCGGTGCGGGTCACGCAAGCCCGATCGCAGGCCAGCCGGCCGAGCCCTACGCTGCGCAATCCTCGAAGGCATAATGGCTCAATCCACAACCTACTCTCGCGTGTTGGGCACCGGCAGCTGTCTGCCGCCCAACCGCGTCACCAATCAGGATCTGGCTGAACGTCTCGCCCGGCAAGGTGTCGAGACGAGCGACGAATGGATCGTCGCGCGCACGGGCATCCATGCGCGTCACTTCGCCGAACCGAACGTCACGACCAGCGACCTCGCGTTGATCGCCTCGCAGCGCGCGATCGAAGCGGCGGACATCGATCCGCAGACCATCGACCTGATCGTCGTCGCCACCTCCACGCCGGACTTCGTGTTCCCGAGCACCGCCTGCCTGCTGCAGAACAAGCTCGGGATCCGGAATCACGGTGCCGCGTTCGACGTGCAGGCGGTCTGCTCCGGCTTCGCGTACGCAGTGGCGACGGTGGACAGCCTGATTCGCAGTGGCCAGCATCGCACGGCGCTGGTGGTCGGCGCGGAAACCTTTTCGCGCATTCTCGACTTCAATGACCGCACCACCTGCGTGCTGTTCGGCGACGGCGCCGGGGCGGTGATCATGCAGGCGTCCGACGAACCGGGCCTGCTGGCAAGCGCGCTACACGCGGACGGCAGCCACTCGAAGATTCTCTGCACGCCGGGCAACGTGAACGGCGGCGTAGTGGCCGGCAGCGCATTCCTGCACATGGACGGTCAGGCGGTGTTCAAGCTCGCCGTCAACGTGCTCGAGAAGGTCGCGATCGAAGCATTGGAAAAAGCCGATCTGAAACCGGAGCAGGTCGACTGGCTGATTCCGCATCAGGCCAATATCCGCATCATGCAAAGCACCTGCCGCAAGCTTGGGCTGCCGCAGGAGCGCATGGTCGTCACGGTGGGCGAGCACGGCAATACGTCGGCGGCGTCCATTCCGCTTGCACTCGACGTCGCAGTGCGCGACGGCCGCATCAAGCGCGGCCAGAATGTGCTGATCGAAGGCGTCGGCGGCGGCTTCACGTGGGGTGCGTCGGTCATTCGCTACTGAGCGACGACGCATCGCGGGCGCCGCTGGCGGCGCCGATGCGGCCGGCGCAACAGCGCGCGCCATCTGGCAGCCGCGGCCGGCCGCCTCATCCGATCAAACCGATTTTGGGGACGATATGAAATTCGCGTTCGTTTTTCCTGGGCAGGGCTCGCAGGCGGTCGGTATGCTTAACGCGTTCGCCGATCACGCAATCGTGCGTGAGACGGTTCAGGAAGCCTCCGACGCACTCAACCAGGACCTCGGCAAGCTGATCGCCGAAGGCCCCGCCGAAGATCTCAACCTCACCGCCAACACCCAGCCGGTCATGCTGACTGCGGCCTACGCTATCTATCGCGCGTGGCGGCAGGCGGGCGGCCCGGCGCCGGCGATCGTCGCCGGACATAGCCTTGGCGAATACACGGCGCTCGTCGCCGCCGGCGCGCTGGCGTTCCGCGAGGCGGTGCCGCTCGTGCGCTTCCGCGCGCAGGCGATGCAAACCGCGGTGCCGGTAGGCGAAGGCGGCATGGCCGCGATTCTCGGCCTCGACGACGATACCGTGCGCGCGGTCTGTGTGGAAGCGTCGACAGCCGGCGTGGTCGAAGCGGTCAATTTCAACGCGCCGGCGCAAGTCGTGATCGCGGGACACAAGGCCGCAGTCGAGAAGGCCTGCGAAGTCGCGAAGGCGAAGGGCGCGAAGCGCGCGCTGCCGCTGCCGGTGTCGGCGCCATTCCACTCGTCGCTGCTCAAACCGGCGTCGGATCAACTGCGCGACTACCTCGCAAGCATCGACGTGCGGGTGCCGTCGATCCCCGTCGTCAATAACGTCGATGTCGCCGTGGTCAACGAGCCGGCCGAAATCAAGGACGCGCTGGTGCGCCAGGCGGCAGGTGCGGTGCGCTGGGTCGAATGCGTGCAGGCAATAGCGGCGCAGGGCGTCACACAGGTGATCGAATGCGGCCCGGGCAAGGTCCTTGCGGGTTTGACCAGGCGCATCGACGGCAATCTTGTCGGCGCGTCGGTGTCCGATCCGGCGTCGCTCGACGAAACGCTGAAGCTCGTGACGGCAGGCTGAGCGCGCGTTCGCGAGCGCGTATCGGCGGAGCATTGCCGCGCTGGCGCGGCGTCCCTCGGCAGACGAATCAACAAAAATCAATGAGCCCTAATTGAAGGGCATCCGGACCGACAGATGGAAAAGACTCTCGACAAGCAGATCGCAATCGTGACGGGCGCATCGCGCGGCATCGGCCGTGCGATCGCGATGGAACTCGCGCGTCAGGGCGCGACGGTCATCGGCACCGCCACGAGCGAAAGTGGCGCGGCCGCGATCACGGAAGCGTTCAAGGCGGCCGGCGTAAGCGGCCGCGGTGCCGTGCTCGACGTCAACGACGCGGCCGCGGCCGAAGCGCTGATCGACGGCACGGTCAAGGAATTCGGCGTATTGAACGTGCTCGTGAACAACGCCGGCATCACGCAGGATCAACTGGCGATGCGCATGAAGGACGACGACTGGGACGCGGTGGTCGACACCAACCTCAAGTCGGTGTTCCGTCTGTCGCGTGCGGTGCTGCGCCCGATGATGAAGGCGAAGGGTGGCCGCATCATCAACATCACGTCGGTGGTCGGTTCGGCCGGCAACCCCGGGCAAATCAACTACGCAGCCGCGAAGGCCGGCGTCGCGGGCATGACGCGCGCGCTCGCACGCGAGATCGGCAGCCGCGGCATCACGGTCAATTGCGTGGCGCCTGGTTTCATCGATACCGACATGACGAGGGCGCTGCCCGAAGAGCAGCAGACTGTGCTGAAAACGCAGATTCCCCTTGGCCGTCTCGGCAGCCCGGAAGACATCGCGCATGCGGTCGCGTTCCTCGCGTCGCCGCAAGCGGGCTATATCACCGGCACGACGCTGCACGTGAACGGCGGCATGTATATGCAGTAACCCATTTCGGGTACTATCCGCGCCGTGATGCGTTTGCGAAAAGCGAGGCGCATGCGTTGACTGGAACCCGATGCGCCGCTTTTTTGCCGGGTCAAACCTGATAAAATGCGCGCACCTGTATTTTTGAACTTCTTTTCCCTTGGAGGGGTAATGGACAATATCGAACAGCGCGTCAAGAAGATCGTCGCGGAACAACTGGGCGTTGCGGAAGCGGAAATCAAGAACGAAGCGTCGTTCGTGAACGACCTCGGCGCCGACTCGCTCGACACCGTTGAGCTCGTGATGGCTCTCGAAGACGAATTCGGCATGGAAATTCCGGATGAAGAAGCCGAGAAGATCACCACCGTTCAGCAAGCGATCGACTACGCTCGCGCGAACGTCAAGGCCTAAGGTCATTCGCGCCTGCGTTTCCGCACGGGCCGCGCATGACGACCTGCCGTGCCGCTTGCCGGTGCCAGCAGGGTCTGTGCTATTGGGCGTGTCCAGTGACACACCCTGCGCGATGCCGGAGCCAGCGATGTTGACAGCGCAACTTTTCGCGCGATTGCCGACTTAAACAGCCACAGGGCACACAGGGCGATTCCTGTGGCCGCTGTGGCTTTTGCTTTTGTCATCTATGAAAAAGGGGTTACCGTGAGCCGCCGTCGTGTTGTTGTTACAGGCCTGGGGCTGATTTCGCCTGTTGGCAATAATGTTGCCGATGGCTGGGCCAATCTGGTCGCCGGCAAGTCTGGGATTGCCAATATCACGAAGTTCGATGCGTCGAACTTCTCGACTCGTTTCGCCGGCGAGGTGAAGGGCTTCAATATCGAGGACTACATCCCCGGTAAGGAAGCGCGCCACATGGACACGTTCATCCATTACGGCGTGGCTGCGGGCATCCAGGCGATGCAGGACAGCGGCCTCGAAGTCACCGACGAGAATTCTGAGCGCATTGGCGTGGTGGTCGGTTCGGGCATCGGCGGTCTGCCGATGATCGAAATCACCCAAACCGAATTGCTCAATCGCGGCCCGCGTCGCATCTCGCCGTTCTTCGTGCCGGCTTCGATCATCAACATGATCTCCGGCCATCTGTCGATCAAGTTCGGCATCAAGGGTCCGAATCTGTCGATCGTCACCGCGTGTACGACCGGTTTGCACTGCATCGGCGAAGCTTCGCGCCTGATCGAGTACGGCGACGCCGATGTGATGATCGCCGGTGGCGCGGAATCGACCGTATCACCGCTCGGTATTGGCGGCTTCGCGGCGGCGCGCGCGCTGTCGCAACGCAATGACGACCCTGCGACCGCGAGCCGTCCGTGGGACAAGGACCGCGACGGCTTCGTGCTCGGCGAAGGCGCGGGCGTGATGGTGCTCGAAGAATACGAGCACGCGAAGGCGCGCGGCGCAAAGATCTACGCGGAAATCGCCGGCTACGGCATGAGCGGCGACGCGTATCACATGACCGCGCCGCTCGAAGACGGCGACGGCGCACGCCGCTGCATGCTCGCCGCGCTCAAGAACGCGGGCATCAGCGGCGATCAGGTGAACTACCTGAACGCGCACGGCACGTCCACGCCGCTTGGCGATCTGGCGGAAACGACCGGCATCAAGCGGGCGTTCGGCGACCACGCCAAGGACATGGTGGTCAACTCGACCAAGTCGATGACGGGTCACCTGCTGGGTGGCGCCGGCGGTCTGGAGTCGGTGTTCACGGTGCTCGCCGTGCATCACCAGGTCTCACCTCCGACCATCAACATCTTCAACCAGGACCCGGCCTGCGATCTCGACTACTGCGCGAACACCGCGCGGGACATGAAGATCGACGTCGCGCTGAAGAACTCGTTCGGGTTCGGCGGCACGAACGGCACGCTGGTGTTCAAGCGCGCCTGATCGCCTGAGCACCGGTGACGCGTCAGCTTACGACGCCGGCTTCGCCGGCGCTTTCCCCGCCACCGGCAACGTTGGACAGGGCGACGCAGCGGATTGCGCTGCGTCCCTCGGTCGCAATGCGTGCCGCGTTGGTGGCGTTCGTGCTGATCGCGACCTTAGCCGTCCATATCTGCGCCGCGCCGCGGTTGGGCGCGTGGCAGACCGTTCCGTTGACGCTCGCGGTAGCAGCGCTGCTCGCCCTGTGCGCGGCGAGGCATGAGGCGGCGCAGCCCGTTGCGCTGCATATCGCGATGGGCGAGGTTTCCGCCTGGAACCGTACGGGCGTGTTGCTCGCGCGAGGCCGCGTAGTCGGTTGCGCGCAGTGGAGTGGCCGTTTGCTGGTTCTTGCGCTTGAGTCCGAGGGCGGTCGACGGGGCGGCCTCACACGTGCGCCAACCGGCCGCGCGCGCTCCCTGCTGGTCACCGCCGACGCGCTGCCAGCCACCGTTTTCCGCGAACTTTCCGTGCTAGGCCGCCGTGCGGCTGGCGCCTGACTGTAACGACTGTAACCGCTGTTACCGTAGTAACGTGCCTCACGAGGGGGACGCTACAATGGTCCCCCGCCATGCGCGCCATAGTTAACGGATTTATCAGGTGAGCGAAAAAGAAATTGATCAGGTGCTGGTCGAGCGCGTCCAGAAGGGCGACAAGGCCGCGTTCGCGCTTCTGGTCTCCAAATACCACCGCAAGATTCTCCGGCTGATCTCGCGTCTCGTGCGGGACCCCGCCGAAGTCGAAGACGTCGCGCAGGACGCTTTTATCAAGGCGTATCGCGCGTTGCCGCAGTTTCGCGGCGAGTCGGCGTTTTATACGTGGTTGTACCGGATTGCGGTCAATACCGCGAAGAACTACCTTGCCACCCAAGGCCGGCGTGCGCCGACCTCGACCGAAGCGGATGCTGAAGAAGCTGAAACTTTCTCCGACGCTGACCAACTAAGGGATATCAACACGCCTGAGTCGATGTTGATGAGCAAGCAGATCGCCGAGACGGTCAATGCTGCGATGGCGGTTTTACCGGAAGAATTGCGCACCGCCATTACTCTTCGAGAAATTGAGGGTTTGAGCTATGAGGAAATCGCTGAGATGATGGGGTGCCCAATTGGCACAGTCAGATCACGAATTTTCCGCGCTCGCGAAGCCATTGCGGCAAAATTGCGACCGTTGCTTGACACACCCGAAGGCAAGCGCTGGTAGACGTTTTGAACGTTCAGCGGGCTTGGCGGGGCAGCGGTGCAATATCTGGATTAGTGGTGTCACTACGGGGTATGGAAGATGGGGAGCATCATGGGGTCGGTCTCGATGCAATCGCAAGCGGGCTCGCACAGCGAGCGACTGTCCGCCTTCGTCGACGGCGAGCTGTTCGGCGAAGAGCATGTGGATCTGGACAAGTTTCTTGCGGAACTAGACGGCGATGATCGCGCCGCCTGGTCTGGCTACCACCTGATCGGCGACGCGCTGCGTTCCGATGATCTGGCGGTCAACCCAGCAAGGAGCAGCGCTTTTCTGAGCGGTTTTGCGGCGCGTCTCGAAAGCGAGCCGCATTTGCTGGCTCCAGCCGCCGCGTCCGCGTCGGTCGCGCGCCGGCTGCTCAGGCTGCGCCGTCGGGTCGTGCCGGCTTTTGCCGTCGCCGCCGCCGCCGTTACGTTGACCTGGATTGTCGTGCCGCAGTTGCAGGGTGTACCGGGTGGTCCGGGCGCTCAGCTGGCTTCGCTGCAATCGCATGGAGACGCGGTGCAGCGTGTCGCCATGGCCTCGGTGCCCGCGCCGCAGGACTCCAACATCATTCGCGACGCGAGCCTCGACCAATATCTGCAAGCTCATCAGCAATTCGCGCAACAACCGGCGATGGCAGGCTCGATGCCGGTGATCCGCGCTGCCTCAGTCTCCACGCAGGGCCAATAGTTTGATGCAGACTCCGCGGTTCAATAAAACGACTATCTGGGGCCGGTTGCCAGCATTTCTGTTCTGCGCAGCCGTGTTGTTGTCCGCTACACCGCGGGTTTTCGCACAAGACGATCCGGTCGCCGCCCGTCACACGGCCGCGGAACTGCTCGACCGCATCCATCAGGCCGCCCAGCAGCAGAACTACGAGGGCGCGTTCGTCTATCAGCGCGGCAATTTCGTGCAGACGTCGCGCATCGCACATTACGCCACGCGTACCGATGGCGAGTTCGAGCAGCTAGAAAGCCTCGACGGCAAGCCCCGCAAAATGCTGCGGCATAACGACGACATGTACACGTTCGTACCGGAGCGGCATATCGTCGTCTTCGAAAAACGGCAGAACAAGGACTCGTTCCCTGCGCTGCTATCTGTGAACGGGGAGCAGGTGCTGTCCGTCTACGAGCCGAAAATGCTCGGCGACGACCGCGTCGCGGGCGTCGACTGCCTCGTGATGGAACTCGACCCGAAAGACGCCTACCGCTTTGCGTACAAGTTATGGGCTGACAAAAAGACCGGTCTTTTGCTGCGCGCGCAGACGCTTGACCCGAACGGCCAGGTGCTTGAGCAGCTGTCGTTTTCGCAGGTCCGCATCGGCGTGCCGGTCGACAAGGCCGGCATCGTCAACGGCATTCGCAATCTCGCGGGCTGGACGGTCGTGCGTCCGCCAGTCGAGCCGGTCGACATGGCCGCGCAGGGTTGGCAGATCGCGCCGTCGGTGCCGGGCTTCCACAAGATCCGCCAGCTGCGCCGCCCGATGGCGTCGCGCGAGGCCGGGCAGCCGCCGATCCCTGTGGATCAGGCCGTGTTTTCCGACGGCCTTGCGGCGATTTCGGTGTTCGTCGAGCCGGTCGAGAACAATACGCGCAAAGAGGGAACGGGCGATAGCGGCGCGACTCACGTACTGGTCAAGCGTCAGGGCGACTTCTGGATTACCCTGCTCGGTGAAGTGCCCCAAACCACATTGCAGCAGTTCGCGTCTGCCATAGAATACAAAGCTCCGAAGTAACCCTTCCGAATCCTGAAATCCCTCGGCTTGCTACGATATGACGACTTTCTCGGTGCGCAAATTCCTCGCGGCCGTAGTGGTGGCAGCGTGTTTGCCGCTTGTGCCGCATGTGGCATCGGCGGCTCCCGCTGCCAATCTGCCCGACTTCACTGACCTCGTCGACAAGGTCGGGCCGGCGGTCGTCAACATTCGCACGACAACACGCGTGTCGAACAGCGGTACCCGCGGCGGCCTGCCACCGGGTATGGACGATGGCGACATGTCGGAATTCTTCCGTCGCTTCTTCGGGATTCCGTTGCCGCAGTCGCCGCAATCGCCGCACGGGGGCGACAACGGTGGTGGCGGCGGTGGCAGTGGCGGCAGCAGCCAGGATTCGCCGGACAACACCGATTCCGAACAGAACAGCGGGGTTGGCTCGGGCTTCATCCTGTCGGCGGACGGTTACGTGATGACCAATGCGCATGTCATCGACGACGCGGACACCATCTACGTGACGTTGACCGACAAACGCGAGTTCAAGGCGAAGCTGATCGGCGTCGATGACCGCACCGACGTGGCGGTCGTGAAGATCAACGCGTCGAACCTGCCGACCATCACGATCGGCGATTCGAACAAGGTGCGCGTCGGCGAATGGGTCGTCGCGATCGGTTCACCGTTCGGTCTCGAAAATACGGTGACGGCCGGTATCGTCAGCGCGAAGGGGCGCGACACCGGCGATTATCTGCCGTTCATTCAGACCGACGTGGCGGTCAATCCGGGCAACTCGGGCGGTCCGCTCATTAACATGCAGGGTGAAGTGATCGGCATCAACTCGCAGATCTACAGCCGCACCGGCGGTTTCATGGGCATTTCGTTCGCGATTCCTATCGACGAAGCGATGCGCGTGGCCGATCAACTCAAGAGCTCGGGCAAAGTGGTGCGCGGTCGCATCGCGGTAGCGATCGGTGAAGTGACGAAGGACGTCGCCGATTCGCTCGGCCTGCCGAAGGCACAGGGCGCGCTCGTCAGCAGCGTCGAGCCGGGTGGCCCGGCCGACAAGGCCGGGGTGCAGCCGGGCGACATCATTCTGAAGTTCAACGGCCATTCGGTCGACACCGCGACGGACCTGCCGCGCATGGTCGGCGATACGAAACCGGGCACGAAAGCGACCATCACGATCTGGCGCAAGGGTCAATCGCGCGACCTGTCGATCACGATCGCAGAAATGCAGCCGGACAAGGTCGCGAAGGCAGATCAGAAGAAGCCGCAGGCGCCCAAGCAGCGCGCAACGAACGCGCTCGGCATCGCAGTCAGCGACATTTCCGCCGACCAGCAGAAAGCGCTGAAGATTCAGAACGGCGTGCAAATCGACGCGGTCGACGGTCCGGCCGCGCGTGTCGGCCTGCAAAAGGGCGACGTCATCCTGCGGGTCGGCGATACCGACGTGACGAGCGCGAAGCAGTTCGACGAACTGACCTCGCACCTCGACGCTCAGAAGATGGTCGCGTTGCTGGTTCGTCGCGGCGACAACACGCAGTTTGTGCCGATCCGCCCGCGCGTCGCGCAGAAATGACGAAGGCGGCGTCACTCTCGCTGTATGGGCGCGCGTGGTGCCATCTGTGCGAACAGATGCGCGCCGCGCTCGAGCCGTTGCTGGCCGAGTTCGGCGCGCAGCTGAAGGTGATCGACGTCGACAGCGATCCGCTGCTCCAAGCGCGTTACGACGAGTTGGTACCGGTGCTTGTTTGCGATGGCGTCGAACTGTGCCACTACCATTTCGACGAAGCGCGCGTGCGGGCGGCATTGGTCGCGCACGCGTCGCGCGTCGCGGCGGCATCCTGATACGCATCCGCGCGGCATTGCGAAGCGCGCGATCCATGGGCGTTTTGTCGCGCCGCGCCACGATGCCCGCGACAAATTCCTCGCATCTTCCGCGCCGTCTTTCGGCCTGCGCTCTGCAAGATGCGCCGGCCGATGGGCTTTTCGGCTAAAATAGATAGGTTTTTCACCTACTTACAAGGCGTGCTCCGCTATTGTCCGGGCGCGCCTTTTCGCTTGATCGGCACTGAATGGATCATATTCGTAACTTCTCGATCATTGCGCACATCGACCATGGCAAGTCGACGCTCGCCGATCGCATCATCCAGATTTGTGGCGGTCTGTCCGACCGCGAGATGGAAGCGCAGGTGCTCGACTCGATGGATCTCGAGCGCGAGCGCGGCATTACCATCAAGGCGCAGACCGCCGCGTTGTCGTATCGCGCACGCGACGGGCAGATCTACAACCTGAACATGATCGACACACCGGGGCACGTCGACTTCTCATACGAAGTCAGCCGCTCGCTGTCCGCGTGCGAAGGCGCGCTGCTCGTCGTCGACGCGAGCCAGGGGGTCGAGGCGCAAACCGTCGCCAACTGTTACACGGCCATCGAACTCGGCGTCGAAGTGGTTCCGGTGTTGAACAAGATCGATCTGCCGGCGGCGAACCCCGAAAACGCGATCGCCGAGATCGAGGACGTGATCGGTATCGATGCGACCGACGCGACGCATTGCAGCGCGAAGACGGGCCTCGGCGTCGAAGACGTGCTCGAAGCGCTGATCGCAAAAGTGCCGCCACCGAAGGGCGATCAGAAAGCCCCGCTGCAGGCGCTGATCATCGACTCGTGGTTCGACAACTACGTCGGCGTCGTGATGCTCGTACGCATCGTCAACGGCACGCTGCGTCCGAAGGACAGGATCCGGCTGATGGCAACCGGCGCGCAGTATCCGGTTGAACATGTCGGCGTATTCACGCCGAAGTCGAAGAATCTTGAGTCGCTGTCGGCGGGGCAGGTGGGCTTCATCATCGCCGGTATCAAGGAACTCGCGGCGGCGAAGGTCGGCGACACGGTTACGCTCGTGAATCAGCCGGCGGCCGAGCCGCTGCCGGGCTTCAAGGAAGTGAAGCCGCAGGTGTTCGCGGGGCTCTATCCGGTCGAAGCGAACCAGTACGACGCGCTGCGCGACTCGCTCGAAAAGCTGAAGCTGAACGACGCGTCCCTGCAGTACGAACCGGAAGTGTCGCAGGCGCTCGGTTTCGGTTTCCGCTGTGGCTTCCTCGGTCTGTTGCACATGGAAATCGTGCAGGAACGTCTCGAACGCGAGTTCGACATGGACCTGATCACGACGGCGCCGACCGTGGTCTACGAAGTCCTGCAGCGCGACGGCACGACTCTCATGGTCGAGAACCCGGCCAAGATGCCGGAGCCGTCCAAGATCGAGGAAGTGCGCGAGCCGATCGTCACCGTGAACCTGTATATGCCGCAAGACTACGTCGGCGCGGTGATCACGTTGTGTACGCACAAGCGCGGCAACCAGATCAACATGCAGTATCACGGCCGTCAGGTCCAGCTCACGTACGAAATCCCGATGGGCGAAGTCGTGCTCGATTTCTTTGACCGTCTGAAGTCGATTTCGCGTGGTTATGCGTCGATGGATTACGAGTTCAAGGAATACCGCGCCTCCGACGTCGTGAAAGTCGACATGCTGATCAACGGCGACAAGGTCGATGCGCTGTCGGTCATCGTGCACCGCTCGCAAAGTCAGTACCGCGGCCGCGAAGTGGCAGCGAAAATGCGCGAACTGATTCCGCGTCAGATGTACGACGTGGCAGTGCAGGCCACGATCGGCTCGAACATCATTGCGCGCGAAAACATTAAAGCGTTGCGTAAGAACGTGCTGGCAAAATGCTACGGCGGCGATATTACGCGTAAGAAGAAGCTGCTCGAAAAGCAGAAAGCAGGCAAGAAGCGAATGAAGCAGGTGGGCTCGGTTGAAATCCCGCAAGAGGCTTTCCTCGCGATCCTGCGTGTCGAAGACAAATAAGTTGAATAACGGAACCCTATGAATTTTGCGCTGATTCTTTTTGTGCTCGTCGTTTTGACGGGTGTCGCATGGGTCGCGGACAAACTGGTTTTTCTGCCGAAACGGCGCCGCGAGGCGGAAGCCGCGGTCGCAGAGTTCGATCGGCAGCAGGCACGCATCGGCGAGCGTTTCGCCGATGAAAATGCCGCGCAAACGCGCGCGCGTCTGCGCGACGACAAACTACGTCAGCCGTGGTGGCTCGAATATACGGCGAGCTTTTTTCCGGTGATTCTGGTTGTGTTCGTCGTGCGTTCGTTCGTGGTCGAGCCGTTCAAGATCCCATCGGGCTCCATGGTGCCGACGCTGCTGGTAGGCGACTTCATCCTCGTCAATAAATTCGAATACGGTCTTCGTTTGCCAATCATCAACACGCAGATCACGCAGGGGCGTCCAGTCCAGCGTGGCGACGTGGTGGTGTTCCGTTATCCGAAGGACGAATCGGTCGACTACATCAAGCGCGTGATTGGTCTGCCGGGCGACGTCATCGAGTATCAGGACAAGAAGCTGACGATCAACGGCAAGCCGGTGCCCGAAACGCCGCTGCCCGATTATCTCGACGAAGAGCGGCTCGGTTATGCCAAGCAGTTCCAGGAAGATATCGACGGCCGCAAGAATGCGATTCTGAATAATCCGGCGGTGCCGCCGTTCATCGTTGGTGCGGAAGATTATCCATATCGCGACAACTGCCAGTACAACGCGCGTGGGGTGATCTGCAAAGTGCCGCCGGGCAATCTCTTCATGATGGGCGATAACCGCGACAACAGCGCGGATAGCCGGTACTGGGGCTTTGCGCCCGAGCGTAATATCGTCGGCCGCGCATTTTTCATCTGGATGAACTTCAGCGATCTGCGACGCATCGGCTCTTTCCAGTGAGTCGCGCGTATTGATCGCTTCTCGCACGCCGCGCCGATAACCGGCAGCCGGTTACCTCGGCCGCGGCGTGTTGTCATGCTACTTTAAGAAGTTGCGGTAACGTCGCTTCACCACGCTTTTTCCGCTGGCGCCCCGCGTTTCCGCCGGGTCAGGTGCCCGCGTTATACTCTGCCCATGCCCCTATCTCCGTTGGAAAGCCGTTTGCGCTACGAATTCCGCAATGCGGAATTGCTGCGCCAGGCTTTGACCCACCGCAGTCATAGCTCCACGCATAACGAACGGCTCGAATTTCTCGGCGACTCCGTTCTCAATTGCGCGGTGGCTGCGCTTTTGTTCCAACGTTTCGGCAAACTCGACGAAGGCGACCTGTCGCGCGTGCGCGCCAATCTGGTCAAGCAGCAGTCCCTGTATGAGATCGCTCAGGCACTCAATATTTCGGAGGGCCTGCGGCTCGGCGAGGGCGAGTTGCGCAGCGGCGGTTTCCGCCGGCCGTCGATTCTCGCGGATACTCTCGAGGCGGTGCTCGGCGCGATCTTTCTCGATGGTGGCTTCGACGCTGCTCAGACGGTCATTAAGCGTCTTTACGTGCCGATTCTCGACCATATCGACCCACGAACACTCGGCAAAGACGCGAAGACGCTGCTGCAGGAGTACCTGCAGGGCCGCAAAATCGCGTTGCCGACCTATACGGTCGTTGCGACGCATGGTGCGGCGCACAATCAGCAGTTCGAAGTCGAATGCACCGTGCCGAAGCTGGAGGTCAAGGTGTCCGGCTCTGGCGCGAGCCGACGCGCGGCCGAGCAGGCGGCCGCAAAGAAGGCGCTCGACGAAGTGATGGCCGCGGCGCCAGCCGTGGTTGCGAAGTCGAAGCGCTCGAAGGGCGCGCGCGCAGCAAAAAACGCCGAGCAGGAAATCGTGCCGGGCGTGACCGGCGTGCAGGCCGCGCTGGATTTACGCACACCGGATCGCAAGGGGGCGCGCGGTGAAGGGCGTGTGGCTGCCGCACTCGAAGGCCATACCGACAAGCCCAGCGCGGAAAAATCAGCGACCGAAAGAGCCGCAGCCGAGCGTGCCGCGCCGGGTGCGGCCGGTGCGCCGCTGGCCGTGATCCGTGCTGCGCATGTGGAGTACAGCGGGCAGGACAAGCCGGAGCGCGTCGACAAATCCGACAAAGCGGAGAGGGCCGACAAGGTTTCGATCCATACGGGCGAGAAACCTGTCGACAAGCCGGCCGAAACGTCCGTAGCGGATAAAACTCCCGACGTCAAAGCCGACGTTCCGTCGCACGCTCGCGGCGCAGATCGTCAGCGTGGCCGCGAAGCCGTGCCGGGCACTGCTGCCTCGAGCGTACCGGCTGCGCCCGTACCGGTCGTCTCGGCGGCTCCGGCGCCTGCCGAACACGAACCCGGCGTCGCCGGCGCGGTGCAAACGCGCGTCGCCGATGCGGGCCATTGATTGCCATCGGCGTGCGCTTCGCGCGCGCCGAACCGAACCTGCCGTAGTCCCAATATGAACGCTCCCACTCCCACTGGTTTTCGCTGCGGCATGGTCGCCATCGTCGGCCGTCCGAATGTCGGCAAGTCCACGCTGATGAACGCGCTGGTCGGCCAGAAAGTCAGCATCACGTCGCGTAAGGCGCAGACCACGCGCCATCGCATCACCGGCATCCACACGCTCGAAGACGCGCAGTATGTCTTCGTCGATACGCCGGGTTTCCAGACCAAACATAGCGGCGCGCTGAACCGGTCGCTGAATCGCGCCGTCACGTCGACGCTGACTTCGGTCGACGCCATCCTGTTCGTCATCGAGGCGGGTCGCTTCGGCCCCGACGACCAGAAGGTGCTCGACCTGATCCCGACGAAGGTGCCGACGCTGCTGATCGCGAACAAGCTTGATCGCGTGTCGGACAAGGACTCGCTGTTTCCGTTCATGCAGCAGATGAGTACGCTGCGCGAGTTCAACGAGATCGTGCCGCTGTCGGCGAAAAATGCCGACGACATCAAGCGTCTGATGGCGACCGTCAAGCCGTTCCTGCCGGAAGGCGAGCCGATCTACGGCGAGGACGACCTCACCGATCGCAGCGAGCGCTTTCTTGCCGCTGAAATCCTGCGCGAGAAAGTGTTCCGCTGGACCGGCGACGAACTGCCGTACACGAGCACTGTTCTGATCGAGAAGTTCGAAACCGAAGGGCGGCTGCGCCGTATCTTCGCGACGATCCTCGTCGATCGCGACACGCACAAGGCGATGATCATCGGCCAGAAGGGCGCGAAGCTGAAGCAGATCAGCACCGAGGCGCGCCTCGACATGGCAAAGCTGTTCGACGGGCCGGTGTACCTCGAAACCTTCGTCAAGGTGAAGAGCGGCTGGGCTGACAACGAAGCCGGGCTTCGTGCGTATGGGTACGAATGACGCGTGGATGACGCTGAATTCGGACTCGGCTGGGGACGACCCGGAGCACGAGCCGTCGCCGCCCGCGCGTAGCGCGCGGAAATCATCGGCCCTGGCAAAAAGCGCGAAAAGCGCATCCGCCGACGATGGCGAGCCGGGCAAAAAGCCGGCGCGTCGCGCGCCGCGCGCCTCCGCATCCGAATACCGGATCACCGAACAGCCTGCGTTCGTACTGCATAGCTACCCGTATCGCGAGACCAGCCTGATCATCGACGTGCTGTCGCGCGATCACGGCCGTCTCGCGCTCGTCGCGAAGGGCGCAAAGCGCCCGCACTCCGCGCTGCGCGGCGTGCTGCAAACGTTCCAGCCGCTATCGCTCGCGTGGTCGGGCAAATCTGAAATGCGCACGCTGACCGGCGCCGAATGGGTCGGCGGGATGCTGCCGCTGACCGGCGACGCGCTGCTGTGCGGCTTCTACGTCAACGAACTGCTGGTGCGCTTCTGCGCGCGCGAAGACCCGCATCCTCAGTTGTTCCATCACTACGTCGTCACGCTGACGCGACTCGCGCACGATGAGCCGCCGGTGCAGGTGCTGCGCTCGTTCGAACGCGTGCTGCTGCGCGAGACCGGTTACGCGATGGCGCTCGACCGCACGGTCGCGCGCCAAGCGGTGCTCGCCGATCGCCGCTATGTATTCGATCCCGAGCGCGGGGTGCGCGAGGCATCGGACGAATGGCCCGCGCAGTGGCCGGTGGTGTCGGGACAAACCTTGCTCGATATGGAAAAGGACGATTACCATCGAGCGCAGACCGTCGCGCAAAGCAAAACGCTGATGCGCTTCCTGCTCAACACCTATCTCGGCGGCGCGCCGCTTGCTACCCGCCAGATCCTGATCGACCTGCAGAACCTATGAGCTTCTTCCTGACTTCGCCGACCGTGATCGACCTGGGCGTGAATATCGACCACGTCGCCACGCTGCGCAACGCGCGCGGCACGGCCTATCCCGATCCGATTCGCGCCGCGCTAATGGCCGAAGAAGCCGGCGCGGACGCGATCACGCTGCATCTGCGTGAAGACCGCCGGCACATCGTCGATGCGGACGTCCACACGCTGCGTCCGCTGCTGAAAACGCGCATGAATCTCGAATGCGCGGTCACGCCGGAAATGCTCGACATCGCGTGCGCAGTGCAACCGCACGACGTGTGCCTCGTGCCGGAAAAGCGCGAGGAACTCACGACCGAAGGCGGTCTCGACGTCGCAGGACAGTTCGAGGCGGTGCGCGCCGCGTGCAAGCAACTCGCGGACGCGAACTCGCGCGTGTCGCTGTTCATCGACCCCGAGGAAGCGCAGATCCGGGCCGCGCACGAGGCGGGTGCGCCGGTGATCGAGCTGCATACCGGCCGTTACGCGGAAGCGCACGATCCCGCGGAACAACAGCGCGAATACGAGCGCATCGTGCGCGCGGTGGAATTCGGCGCGACGCTCGGCCTCAAAGTCAACGCCGGCCACGGCCTGCATTACGCCAACGTGCAGCAGATCGCGGCGATCGACGGCATCGTCGAACTCAACATCGGCCATGCGATCGTCGCGCACGCGATCTTCGCGGGCTGGGACAACGCGGTGCGCGAGATGAAGGCGATCATGGTCGCCGCGCGTCTCGGCGCGCGCGCATAACGCAATCTCGCGACGGACGCACGCATGGCAATCTACGGAATCGGCACCGACATCGTTCAAGTGAGCCGCGTAGCAGCGGTGATGAGTCGCACCAATGGCCGTTTCGCGGAAAAGGTGCTCGGTCCCGACGAACTGCGCGTCTACCACGCGCGCCACGCCCGTTCGGCGGCGCGTGGTCTCGCGTTTCTCGCGACGCGCTTCTCGGCGAAAGAGGCGTTCTCGAAGGCGATCGGCCTCGGCATGCACTGGCCGATGACATGGCGCGCGTTGCAGACGCTGAACCGGCCAAGCGGCGAGCCGATGGTGGTCGCCTCTGGCGAACTGGCCGACTGGCTCGACGCGCGCGGCATCACGGCGCGCGTGACGATCAGCGACGAGCGCGATTACGCGGTGTCGTTCGTGATCGCCGAGACGCAGCGGCCGCGCGGAACGGAAGCCTCGCTCGAGGAGCCGGCATCTCGAACTTCCGACGCGCACGCCGTCACCGAATAAAAACGTTGAACGCGACCGTCGCCGGTCGCGTTCGTATTGCATTAGTCTCCTTTGCAGCCAAATTCGATGAAAACCACACCCGGACCAGTGATGCTCGATGTGGTCGGCAAAACGCTGAATCGCGATGACAAAAGGCGTCTCGCTCACCCGATGACCGGCGGCGTGATCCTGTTCGCGCGTCACTACGAGAGCCGCGCGCAACTGGTCGCGCTGACCGCTGCAATTCGCGCGATTCGCCCGGATCTGCTGATCGCGGTCGATCATGAAGGCGGGCGCGTGCAGCGCTTTCGCAGCGACGGCTTCACGGTGCTGCCCTCGATGGGCAAGCTGGGCGCGCTGTGGGACCAGGACGTGCTGCACGCGAGCAAGGTGACGACCGCGGTCGGCTACATTCTCGCCGCGGAACTGCGCGCGTGCGGTATCGACATGAGTTTCACGCCGGTGCTCGACCTCGATTACGGACACTCGCAGGTCATCGGCGATCGCGCTTTCCACCGCGATCCGCGCGTGGTCGCGCTGCTCGCGAAAAGCTTGAACCACGGCCTTGCACTCGCCGGCATGAGCAACTGCGGCAAGCATTTCCCGGGGCATGGCTTCGCGCAGGCGGACTCGCACGTCGCGATGCCGGTCGACGAACGCCCGCTCGACGCGATCCTCGGCAACGACGTCGCGCCGTACGACTGGCTCGGTCTATCGCTTGGCGCGGTGCTGCCCGCGCACGTCGTCTATCCGCAGGTCGATGCGAAACCGGCCGGCTTCTCGCGCATCTGGTTGCAGGACATCCTGCGCGGCAAGCTTGGCTTCGAAGGTGCCATCTTCAGCGATGATCTGTCGATGGAAGCTGCGCGCCAGGGCGGCACGTTGACCGAAGGCGCGACAGCCGCCCTCGAGGCCGGCTGCGACATGGTGTTGATCTGCAACCAGCCGGACCAGGCGGAGAAGGTGCTGGACGCGCTGCGCGTCACGCCGTCGAAGGAATCGCGGCGGCGTCTGAAGCGCATGCGGCCGCGCGGCAAGGCGCTTACGTGGAGCAAGCTGATGGCCGAGCCGCGGTACGCCGAAGCGCAGAGGCTGGTGCGCAGCGCATTCGCATAAACGGAAATGGCGCCTCGAAGCGATTCAAGGCGCCATTTCTTATTCACGTCGAACGGTGCGAGCCGCCGTCGAGCTTTGGCACGCATCCGCGGCACGGGTCATCCGATCGTTCAGTTCAAGCGCATGCGCTGCAACTTGTTGTATAGCGTCTTCGGACTGATTCCCAGCAACGATGCCGCGCGATGGCGCGTGCCGCCGACCGCGTCGAGCGTCGCGCGAATCAGCATTTCTTCGACATCCGCGAGCGGCGTGCCGACCGTGACCTGCACGCGGCTGCCGTTCAGATCGCGGCCGTTCGCCGTGCCTGCCTCGTCGGCGCGCAACGACTCGATGACGTCACCCGATGCCTGATACGCGCGCCGCACGCGTTCGTGCAGCTCTCGCACGTTGCCCGGCCAGTCGTAAGCGAGGCATTCGCGCAGGAAGTTCGGCCCCGCCTGCTTCGCGACCTCGGACGTACGGTGCGCGGTCTCGTCCACGTTCAGTTGATCGACGACTGCCTGCGCGATCAGCACCGGATCTTCGCCGCGCTCGCGCAGCGGCGGCAACGTGACCGCGGCGGCTTCGAGGCGCAGCGCGAGGTCCTGATGCAGCGAGCCGTCCGCGACCGCCGTGCGCGGCGGCTTGCGCGTCGACGCGATCAGCCGGAAGTCGGTCACGATCTGGTTGGTACCACCCACGCGCATGAAGGTCTGCGAATCGAGCGAGCGCAACAGGGCCTCCTGCTGCGTGCGCGGCAATTCGGTGATTTCATTGATGAACAGCGTGCCGCCGCTCGCCTGTTCGAACAGGCCCGGCTCGCGCTGCTCGGTGCCGCCGAACGCGGCGCGTTCGTGGCCGAACAGCATGCTTTCGAGCGAACGAGTGGCGCCGCCCGCGGCCGCCTCGCGACAATCGAACGGGACGAACGGGCCTTTGCGGCGGCGGCTCATGTCGTGCAGCGTGCGCGCCGCGATGTGCTTGCCGGTACCGGCCTCGCCGGAGATCAGCACCGCCGCTTCGGTCGGCGCAAGACGCTCGATCGTGTCGTACACGTGCTGAATCGCGTCGCTGCGGCCGAGCATCGAGCCGAAGCGCCCGAGCTGACGCAGCGACGCGCGCAGCGCCTGCACTTCCTCGGTCAGCTCGTAGGGCCGCGGAATGCGCGCGAGCAGGCTGCGCAGACGCGGGATGTTGACCGGCTTCAGCAGATAGTCCCAGATGCCGTGCCGCAAGCCCTCGATCGCACTCTCGACCGTCGCATTGCCGGTCATCACGATCACCGGAAGCGCGCCGCCCGGCGGATGCGCGGGAAGATGCTGCAACAGATCGAGGCCGCTGCCGTCCGGCAGATTCAGGTCGACGAGCACGACGTCGGGAATGAAGCGCGTCAATGCGGCGCGAGCCTCGGCGAGCGTGGTGGCGGTGTCGACAGAAAAGCCGTCGGCGGCGAGGATCGCCGACAGACCAGACAGGCTGTTCGGATCGTCTTCAACAATCAGGGCGTGTGGCATGGCGAGCGCAATTTTATGAATGGGTTGAACGCCCGGTGCGCCGCCAACACTGATGGCGCACAACCCGGGCTCTGGCGGGCTCGATGACAGGGCTAGACAAACGGTCCCTGGACAGTGAAGCAACGACAGCTGCCGGCACCGCGCCTGAGTCGCTCGGTGCCGGCGCCTGTAGTTCCTTCACTAGTCCTGTCAGAAATCCCGGTTGCTATCGAAAAACCGGCGCACCTCGAGTTCTGCCTGTTCACGGGTTTTGCCATAGCGTTCCTGGATCAGACCGGTGAGCCTCTCGGCCCGGCCTTCCGCCTTGGTCAACTCGTCGTCCGTCAGTTCGCCCCATGCGGCCTTTGCCTTGCCGATCATTTGTTTCCACTTGCCTTCAGTGATGTCGTTGTTCATGGTGCCTCCCCCTTTTGAAAATCAGCGGTACTCGCGTAACTCACCACTTAGCAGAGATTGTGCCAAACAGTTTTGGTGAAACGGATCAACAGCTTGCGGGGCGCGCGACGCGAAATGCGGAGGCCGCGATGGTAATTTTGAGAAACTTGCCGGTAAAGTTTTCCTAAACCATACACGGCGGGACAGAAAAGAAAAAGCGCCCAAAATCGAGCGCTTTTTGTGCAGGCCGGCAGAGTGCCGGCGCTGAGGATGAGGCAGGGCGCCGCTTAGGCGCGGCTGCGGTATTCGTGCGTGCGTGTGTCGATTTCGATCTTGTCGCCGATGTTGCAAAACAGCGGCACTTGCAGTTCGAAGCCGGTATTCAGCTTGGCGTTCTTCAGCACCTTGCCGGACGACGTATCGCCCTTGACAGCCGGTTCCGTGTAGATGATTTCGCGAACCAGCGTGGTCGGCAGTTCGACCGAGATCGCCTTCTCGTTGTAGAACACGACTTCGCAAGCCATGCCGTCTTCGAGGTAGTGCATCGCGTCGCCCATCATTTCGGCTTCGACTTCGTACTGGTTGTAGTCGGCGTCCATGAACACGTACATCGGGTCGGCGAAGTACGAGTACGTCACTTCCTTGCGCTCGAGCACGACGACGTCGAACTTGTCGTCCGCCTTGTACACGGCTTCCATGCCTGCGCCGGTCAGCAGGTTCTTGAACTTCATCTTGACGACGGCGGAGTTGCGGCCCGATTTGTTGTATTCGGCCTTTTGCACGACCATTGCGTCTGCGCCGATCATCACCACGTTGCCGGTGCGGAGTTCCTGTGCGGTCTTCATAAAACTGTCCTGTACGAGATAAATAGCTTAACTGTTGCTCAACGGCATACGGCGCAAGCGGCGTCGGTGTTTCACTCACCGCCTGCCGCGCGCCGCGTGCAGCGGCCGCAGCTCGGATGCGTGAAACGCGACCGGCGCGCGGTGAAGATCCACGGCGTGATGCCCCGGCGTTCTCACCTGTCCGTTACCTGATTTTTACCCTGCTCGGGCGTGTACACGAGTGGCGCCGATCTGCAACACCACAACATACGTCCCTTTTTTGACATTTGCGCGCCCGGCTAGAAGGTCGGGACGCTTGCTGTGTTTTTCGAGGGGACCGGTCAAACGGGCTGACCACGCGGTTGTTGCTCGAATCGGGCCGCGCTTGCGTCGTCGGCCGTTGGATAACCGCTTATTTTAACTGAGTTTTTGCGAACGAGGTCAGATTTCCGGCGAGATCGCCGGCTTGCGCGAGTTCGACCGCCCAGGCCGCGGCGCGCCGCTTCAGCGCCGGATAGTGGCGCACGAATTCCGCCCAGTTCGGCTGGCCCGCGCCGTTCCACGCGTGCCAGAAACGCTCGAGCGCGGCGCGCGCGTCCGTGGGCAGCGTGCGGGTGTAATGCGCGAGTGCGGCGTCGAGCTTGGGCAGATGGGCGTCGTCGGCCTGCGGATAGATGTGCCAGACGAACGGCTTCGCGGTCCACTGCGCGCGCACGAACGAGTCCTCGCCGCGCACGAAATTGACGTCGCTCGCCCAGAGCAGTGCGTCGTACCCCGGCTGTGCGGTGAACGCGAGCGCGTGCGCGGTGAGGTTGCTGCGCGTCGCATGGGTGCCCGCTGCAAACGACGCTAAACCGAAAAAACGCGCGACCGCGCCCGAAATGCGACCTTCGGGCACCAGCAGTACGATCGGACTTGCGCTGTCGCGCCATTGGTCGAGCAGGCTGTCGACGGCCGGGTTTTCGTAGGCGAACAGCGATACGACGGTGGCATCGGCAGGCGGCGGCGCGTGGCCGGTGGCGTTGCGCCACCAGTCCGTGCGCGCGGCCGGCGAGCCTTCGAACGCGGCTCGCGCCGCGTCGAGATCGCGCTCCTTCAGGACGCCACCGGTGCCGGGGCCGAGGCCGGGAAAAAAGAAGGTCTTGCTGAGCGCATGGCGCGGGTGGGGCGACGGCCGCAGATGAAAATCGGCGATCCAGTCCTCGGCGCTCAGATATTCGAGGTTGATCCACAGCGGCGTACGCGCGCGTTCGGCCATCGCCGCGATATAGACGGGCGGCAACTCGCAGGCGAACGCCTCGATCACGACATCGGCGACTTCGAGCGTATCGCCGGCATGGGACGGCGGATGCCAATGCTCGATGACGATGCCGTCGAGCGTCTGCCGTGCACGCTCGAGCGCGAGCGACGGGCACAGCCTCTTGAACGCGTGCAGATCGTCGACGAACACGCGGACCTGCCAGCCGTGCTCGCGCGCGAGTTGGCGCGCCAGGCGCCAGCACACGCCGATGTCGCCGAAGTTGTCGATCACCGCGCAGAAGATATCGCAGGCGATCGGGGTGGCAGGGGCGGCGGGTGATCCGGAATCGGGCGCGACGGAGGGCATGGCGGCTATGCTGGCTCGGTGACTCCGGCGACGCGGAGCGGGTCCGAACCCACGCGGAATGTTCTAAACTGGCGATTCTAAAGCCTCCCTCGCGATCGCGCGCGTCCTTTGCCCGACACGCGGGCCGCATGGCGCAACGCGCGAAACGACCGACGGTGCACGACGCCGGGCACCAGCCAGCGCGGTCGGCGCAATCGGTGCAAGCGGCGAGGCAGCGCGAGACCGTCCCATCCAATCGAGCCGCATGACCGAACCCGAAGCAAGCGACGCCCCCGACACGTTCGAGCCGAAAAAGGTGCTCGCTCAACTGCCGCATCTGCCCGGCGTCTACCGTTATTACGACACGACTGGCGCGGTGCTCTACGTCGGCAAGGCGCGCGATCTGAAAAAGCGCGTATCGAGCTACTTCACCAAGACGCAGCTGTCACCGCGCATCGCGATGATGGTCACGCGCATCGCGCGTATCGAGACGACGGCCACGCGTTCCGAGGCCGAGGCGTTGCTGCTCGAAAACAACCTGATCAAGGCGCTCACGCCGCGTTACAACATCCTGTTTCGCGACGACAAGTCGTACCCGTATCTGAAGCTGACCGGTCACAAATTTCCGCGGATGGCCTATTACCGCGGCTCGGTCGATCGCAAGAACCAGTACTTCGGCCCTTTCCCGAGCGCGTGGGCGGTGCGCGAGAGCATCCAGATCCTGCAGCGCGTATTTCAGCTGCGCACCTGCGAAGACTCGGTGTTCAACAACCGCACGCGGCCGTGTCTGCTGCATCAGATCGGCCGTTGCACGGCGCCGTGCGTCGCGAACATCAGCGAAGAGGATTACGCGCGCGACGTTGCCAACGCGTCGCGCTTTCTGCTTGGCCGCCAAAGCGAGGTGATGAAGGAGCTCGAGCAGAAGATGCATGCGTTCGCGAGCGAACTGAAGTTCGAGCAAGCCGCGGCGGTGCGTAATCAGATGAGTTCGCTGTCCACGGTGCTGCATCAGCAGGCGATCGAAGTCGGCAGCGATAGCGACGTCGACATTCTCGCGGTGGTCGCGCTCGGTGGCCGCGTTTGCGTGAATCTCGCGATGGTGCGCGGCGGGCGGCATCTCGGCGACAAGGCGTACTTTCCCGCCCACGTGGAGAGCGCGTTGACGGCGGAGGAAGGCGGGCTCGAAGAAGACGGCGATCAGCATGCCGCTTCGGCGGATGCGCAGGTAGCCGCGCCGTCAGCCGAAGCGGCCAGTGCCACGGCCGATGCGCTTGCGATCGCGCGCGACATGCCAGCGGAAGACGAAGACGAGGACGAAGACGCCGACGCCAGTGACGAAGCTGCGATCGACGCAGCTGCCGAAGCGAGCGCGGACGGACTCAGCGATGAAGGCGCCGACGGCAACGCGGAATCGGCCTTTGCTACGCAGCGTCGCCGGGGCCGCGCGCCCGGCGGCATCGAATCGGAAGTGCTCGAAGCGTTCATCGCACAGCATTACCTCGGCAATCGGGTACCGCCGGTGCTCGTGGTCAGCCATGCGCCGGCGCGCGAACTCGTCGACGTGCTGAGCGAACAGGCGGGCCATAAGGTGACGGTGCTGCGTCAACCGCAAGGGCAGCGGCGCGCGTGGCTCGCGATGGCCGAGCAGAACGCGCGGCTCGCGCTCGCGCGCCTGCTCTCCGAGCAGGGCTCGCAGCAGGCGCGCACGCGCGCGCTGACCGACACGCTTGGCATGGAGTGCGACGACCTCGCGCATCTGCGCATCGAATGCTTCGACATCAGTCACACGATGGGCGAGGCGACGCAGGCGTCGTGCGTCGTCTATCACCATCACAAGATGCAGTCGTCCGAGTATCGGCGCTACAACATCACCGGCATCACGCCCGGCGACGATTACGCGGCGATGCGCCAGGTGCTCACGCGCCGCTACGAGAAGATGGTCGCGCAAGCCGCCGCGAATGCCAGCGACGAAGCCGCCGAATCGCAAAGCGACGCGGCGGCCGATCCGTCGCTCGCCGCCGATGCCGCCGAGCCGGCCGCGGCCGGCGGCGTCCTGCCGACCATCGTGCTGATCGACGGCGGCAAGGGACAGGTGGAGATCGCGCGGCAGGTGTTCACGGAGCTGGGGCTCGATACCGGGATGCTGGTCGGCGTCGCGAAGGGCGAGGGGCGCAAGGTGGGTCTCGAGACGCTGATTTTCGCGGACGGCCGCACGCCGCTTGAACTCGGCAAGGAAAGTGCCGCGCTGATGCTGGTCGCGCAGATCCGCGACGAAGCGCACCGTTTCGCGATCACCGGCATGCGCGCCAAACGCGGCAAGACGCGCCAGACCTCGCGGCTCGAAGAACTGGAAGGCGTCGGGGCGAAGCGGCGTCAGCGCCTGCTCGCGCGGTTTGGCGGCCTGCGCGGCGTGGTGGCCGCGAGCGTCGAGGATCTCGCGAGCGTCGAAGGCATATCGCAGGCGCTTGCCGAGCAGATCTACCGGCAATTGCATTGAATTTGCCGGCCGCGCCGCGCGGTTATCGACAAGACGGCGCGCCGGACCCGAGGCGCCTCGCTGCCGATACGCCGGCTTTGGCGAATCACGCCCGGGCGCGACCCGTTTGCCACCCCCGCGCCCGCTTGCTTGTGGCAGGCCTTGCGACACGGCACAATTGCAACTCACTCGTCAGACGCTGCGCCTGCCCCATGCCGTTTAATTTCCCGATATTCCTGACCTGGCTGCGGATCGTGCTCATTCCGCTCGTCGTCGGTGTGTTCTATTTGCCCGACATGATGATGAGCCTCGCGCACCGCAATCTCGCGGCCGCGACGATCTTCATTCTGGCCGCGCTCACCGACTGGTTCGACGGTTTTCTGGCCCGCAAATGGAATCAGACTTCGGCATTCGGCGCGTTTCTCGATCCCGTCGCCGACAAGCTGATGGTGACCGCGGCACTGCTCGTGCTCGTGCAGCTCACGCGGATCGATTCGGCGATCGCGCTCGTGATCGTCGGACGCGAAATCGCGATCTCGGCGCTGCGGGAATGGATGGCGCAGATCGGCGCGTCGAAGAGCGTCGCGGTGAACTCGCTCGGCAAGTTCAAGACCGCGTGCCAGATGGTCGCGATTCCGATGCTGCTGTTCTATGGCCCGCTGCCGCTCGGGCGCGGCCTGACGGTCGATACACGCGTGTGGGGGCTGTGGCTGATCTATCTCGCGGCGTTCCTGACCATCTGGTCGATGCTGTACTACATGAAGCTCGCATGGCCGCAGATTCGCGAGCGCGGCGGCATTGCGTGACGGCGTGAAAAGAAGGAGGCGGGCGCGCAAAAGGCTGTTCGAACCCGCCGCACTACGAGCGAAATATTTTCTTTAAAGCGGACAGGCACAGGGGTTGACACGTTTCAGTCGCTTCTCCATAATCTCGTTTCTCCGATGCACGCAACGCGAAACACCGGAAACGTAGTCGAGCAGTAAGTGCAGTACAACGCGGGAATAGCTCAGTTGGTAGAGCGCAACCTTGCCAAGGTTGAGGTCGCGAGTTCGAGCCTCGTTTCCCGCTCCAGTTTTCTAAGCATCGCGTTGTTTGGCGAAGTAAAAAACGCAGCGCGATGTGAAGCAGTTCAATGCGGGAGTAGCTCAGTTGGTAGAGCGCAACCTTGCCAAGGTTGAGGTCGCGAGTTCGAGCCTCGTCTCCCGCTCCATACATCAGGGAAGCAACGCTTCCCTTTTTGTTTGGAACGGCGGTCGTTCTGAATTTTCCAGAGCTTCCGCCCTCCGGTTACCGGATAAATCTGCGAACCCATGTCCAGGTTCCAGTCCGTTTGCGGCGCGATAGCAAAGCGGTTATGCAGCGGCCTGCAAAGCCGTTTAGGCCGGTTCGACTCCGGCTCGCGCCTCCAGTCTTTGACGAAGAAAAGCCCCGACAAGTCGGGGCTTTTCTTTTTCCGTTCCTTTTTCGCCGGCCTTTCTTGAACGTCGCCACCAGTGCGATCGGGATCGTTCGATCGGATCGCCCGTTGCAGACGTGCTACTTCGGGCGCGCAGTTGGGCACCGAAGCACAAACGCGCTGCGGCGCGAATGTCGAGCGTCGACGAGAGACCGCTTCAGGCGACGGGGCGCATATAAAGCATTCTCGCATGTGCCGGAAGTCGCCCGTTAAGCGAGAACTCGAGTCGTTCAAAGGTGGCCAATAATCGGCATTAAGCGTTTGATAGGTCGCCGAATTTATCGATGTACGCAATTGATCGCCGTTGATTTTGATTCCTGCCTGACTGCACATCGGGCGATAGAATCGCAGCATCGTCATCGCCCGTTTTCATTGAAGCCGCATGTATTTTCAACTCACCGGCACCCAGCTCCGGCTGCTCGGCTCGATGCATCTGTTCCCCGCGACCAGCCGTCGAACGCCGCCGTGGGTCACCGGAGCCTATGACTGGGCCGACGCGCTCGTGTTCGAGTCCGACCCAGCGACGATCCTGCCGTTTCTCAAAGCCGAAGCGCACCCCGCCGCCGCGCAACTGCGACCCCTGATGCGCGACGAAGCCTGGACGCAGCTGCGGGCACTCTGGCCGACCGACGGTCTGCTCGCGCCCCTTGAAACACTGCGTCCGTGGGCCGCGATGATCGCCGCGCCGACGCTGCTGCAGCAGGTCGTCGAAGGTGTCGAGCCGCGCATGCTGCGCTCGGCGATCTCGCAGGCGAAGCCGTATCGCTATCTCGAGTCCGCGCAGGACGTGGCAGTTGCGCTGGGATCGATTCCGCTCGAAGCCATCGCCGCCGCGCTCGACCTGCTGATGGCCGACCGTGGCGAACCGCAGCGCACGCTCGAACGGATGCACGCCGCATGGCTGGAAGGCGACCTGCGCGCGATACAGCACATCGCCGTCGAATCGCCGATGTTCAATCTGAGCGGCATCCGTCAGGCGATCCTCGACGTGCGCAATCACGCGTGGGCCGCGCGGCTGAACGAATTGCTGGACGCGCGCGAGCGCACGCTGGTGGTCGTCGGCGCGCTGCATCTGTGCGGCCCCGGCAATCTGCTCGACCATCTCGCGCGACCGGTGCAAGCGGTGTTATGAGCGCGTGCGCGGATTTCGCGACCCGACACGGGCAGTCGGCTCGCCGCCGCGCGCTTTCGCCATAATCCCTTTTCAGCCGATTCGCAACCAGTCGTCAGCCGACCCGCGCGATAGCCCGAGGCGGGCACGCGCGGCATAATTCGGATCGTTGCCCGCGCTGTCGCGCATTGACCCCGAAAGCTACCAATGACTGATTTGCAGCACACCGCCGCCGCGCGGCTCGCCCAACTCGAATGGCGTTGGAAGCCGTTCGTGGACCTTACGAGCGTGGAAGTCTACGAGATGCTGGCCGCCCGCAGCGCGGTGTTCGTCGTCGAACAGCACTGCGTGTATGGCGATATCGATGGGCTCGACGTCGAAGCCTGGCATCTGCTCGCGTATGGCACCGGCGACGATGCGGCGCTGCCGACCCTGGCCGGCTACCTGCGGGTGTTGTTGCCCGATGCGGCAGACGCCGACATGCGCATCGGCCGGGTGTTGACGACCGTGCCGTTTCGCGGCATCGGTCTCGGCAACGCGATGCTCGAACGCTCGCTCATGCATATCCGTGCGCAGTGGCCCGGTACGCCGATCCGTCTGCACGCGCAGGCGCATCTGCAAGGGTTTTACGGTGCATTCGGCTTCAGCCCGGTCTCGGACATCCACGACGAAGACGGCATCGCGCACGTGTGGATGCGCTCGCTCTGAGCGCGAGCGGGTCAGCGGTGCCCGTTCGCGGTCGTCGACGCCGCGTGCGTGAGCCCGCGCGTCGCTTTGGCGCGCCGCTCCGCGCGCAGGCGTCCGCGCGACGACAGCCGCATCCAGTGACGCAGCGCGATCAGCGCGCCGATCACGCTCATCATCGAACCCGGAATCCATAGCAGGAGTCCGCCGAGCTGCTGATCGCGCATCGGGCTCAGCCACGTGAACGCGCGACCGCAGATCGAATAGATCGGATACAGCTCGTGCGGCGTAAAGAAGATGAACGCGCCGAGGATGATCTGCGGCGGAATCGCCGCGATCACGACCAGCACGCGCTTGCCCGGCGACAGACGCGCAGGCGGCGCCGGACGCGGATCGAGCACGAGCCACCAGAACAGCATGCCGTCGATCGCCATGCTCCAGTTCATCACGCGATAAAGCCGCCAGTCGAGCATCGCGACAAAATGAATCGGCGATAGCAGCCAGAAGTAGATCAAGCCGACGAACAGCGTGACCGCCACGACCGGGTGCATGACGACGTCGAGCACCCGGCGCACGAGCGGTGCCTGCAGCGCGGGCCGTACGAAGCGCTGTCGCCAGCGCAACGGAATGCCCGCCCGCAACGCCGCGCCAGGATACGACAGCGCAATGAAGAACGGCCCGAGATGGTGCAGCACCAGATGCTGCAAGCGATGCATGAAAAACTCATGCTCGAAGAAATAATCGAGACGCGTATGCAGCACGACATACAGCGCGACGAGCCCGAACCAGAACGATAGGCGGCGCGGCAGCGACAGCCGCGCCTTGCGCGCACCACGCACGAACAGGATCGCGGGGATTAGCAACGCGATCACGACGGTCGGCGAAAACTCCCAGGGATCGAGCCAGTAGAGCAGGTTCATGGCAGATGGTCTGCGGTGGCGGCGGCCCGTGCTGCCGCTTACTTGGTCTGACCCGGCGACTTCACCGCGAACGGCGCGCTCAGCGTTTCGCCATCGGAGAACTTCAGCGTCAGATGCACGGTGTCGCCTGGCGCGATCTTGTGCTTCGCGTCCTCGAGCATCACGTGATAGCCGCCCGGCGCGATCGCGACCTGGCCGTGCGCGGGCACCGTCAGCTTGTCGACCATCACCATCTTCTGTGTCGAACCGTTCGATACCGTTTGATGCAGCATCGCGTCGCCGTAGTCGTCACTCGACACCTCGACGAGTTCGATCGGCTTGTCGCTCGCGTTGACGAGCGTCGCGTAGCCGGCCGCGGGCAGGTTGTTCGGCAGCCAGCGCACCCACGCGTTCTTGACGCTGATCGCATGAGCAGCGGCGGCCTGGGCGGCCGATGCGACACCGAACGACAGCGCGAGCGCGCAAGCGAGGGAAGCGAATGGTTTTAGCTTGATCGTCATGATGGAATGGATTGGGATCGGATAAGAATCAGGTTGGGTCATCGATGATGCGGCGCAGGTCCTGCGCGATCGCATCGGGCGTGTCGTGATCGGTGGCGAGCAGGCGAGCGCGGCCCTGGCTGTCGAACACATAGACCGCGGAGCTGTGCGTGACCTCGTAGTTGCCGTTCGGGTCGCGCTTTTCCATCTGATAAGCGACACGATAGCGCTTCGCCAGCGACTCGATCTGCCGGTCGGTGCCGGTCAGCCCTTGCGCGTGCTGTGCGTCGAACGCCGCGACGTAGTCGTGCAAGGCCCGCGGCGTATCGCGCGCGGGATCCACGGTGATGAACAGGATGCGCACCTTCTGCGCATCGGGGCCGAGCTTGCCGAGCACCTGCATGAGGCGGCCCATCGTTTCGGGGCAGACGTCCGGGCAATGCGTGTAGCCGAAGTAGACCAGCGAGGCGCGGCCCTTGAACGAAGCAGCGTTGACGGCGCGGCCGGTGTCGTCGGTCAATGTGAAGTCCAGATCCGGCAGGTGGCCGGTCACGTTGGTCAACTGCCACGGCTCGACGTGCTGCGTGCAACCGGTCAAGGCGACGAGCGCGATCAGCGTACCCAGCGCCGCTCCCGCTGCAAACCGGCGTGCCACCCCGCGCATCAACCGGTGCGGGGCTCGCCTGGGTCGTGAGCGCAACGGGTTCGGCTGCGGGCGCTCGGGGGGAAGGATCGGGAACAAAGCAGGGTTCAATGACTCGATTGGAGAGCAGGGTACGCGCGAATCATGGAGCCGGAAGGCCGCCTCGCCACCCGATCATGCCGCGCAAGATTCGCGCGCGACGCACGATCGAGCACGAGCGTGCACCGATGTCCATGCCCAGGCGGTCCGCGTGGCAGCGACTGTAGCGCAAAATCGGCGCCAGTGTCGCGCGGCGCGCCGGGCGCACGATTTGCAGGTCGATTTGACGCAGCGGGCTGAAAGCTGCGTGAAGCCCAATCGTTGCGCTTTTGAACGCAATCGACGCAAACAGCCAGACAGACCGCCCGCCGGGCTTGAGTCCAGGCTTACTTTCTCGAAAAATTGACGGATGCGCGGTAAGATGCGCACACTTTTCCGGCCATCGATGGCTGAAAGGCGAACCCAGGCGATGCAAGCACTTCCGGCTGTTCTGTCTCCGAGCGAGACGGCATTTTTCTTCGATTTCGACGGCACGCTCGTCGAACTGGCCCCCACCCCGGACGGCGTGCTGGTGCAGCCGCGCGTGATCGACCTGCTGCGCGAGCTGCGCAGTCTGACGAATGGCGCGGTCGCGGTGGTGTCGGGGCGCGGCATCGACAGCATCGACGGTTTTCTCGGCCTGCCCGATCTGCCGGTCGCCGGTCTGCATGGCGCCGAGCGGCGCGATGCGAATGGCGACACGCAGCGCATCGGCTTTCATGACCAGCGCCTGCTGCGCATGGAGCAGGTGCTCGCGCAGGTCGTCAACGAACACCCCGGCATGCTGCTCGAGATCAAAGGGGCGGCGCTCGCGCTGCACTACCGCAACGCGCCCGACCGCGAGCCGGTCGCGCGCGAGGCGACCGAGCGGCTCGTCGCCGATTACCCCGCGTCGTACGTCCTGCAGCCCGGCAAGATGGTCTACGAAATCAAGCCGACGGACGTCGACAAAGGCCGCGCGATGCGCGCCTTCCTCGAGGAACTTCCGTTCGCCGGCCGCACGCCGATCTTCGCCGGCGACGATCTGACCGACGAGAAGGGCTTCGCGGTCGTCAACGAGCGCGGCGGTCTGTCGATCAAGATCGGCGCGGGCGAAACGATGGCGCGCACGCGCGTCGAATCGGTGTCGTCACTGCTCGACTGGCTGGAAACGATCGTTGCGGCGGCGCGCGGCGCATGACGCTGGCGCCCCGTTCGACGAAAACAACCTACCGCATCGGGAATCGCGCTTCATGGGCCGACTGATCATTGTTTCGAACCGGGTGGCGCCTATTTCGGAGGGCGGCCCGGCGGCGGGCGGTCTGGCGGTCGGCGTGTACGATGCGCTGAAGGAAACCGGCGGCATGTGGTTCGGCTGGAGCGGCGAGGTGCTCAGCTCCGGCCAGCCGCAGATCAAGCTCGAGGAGCGCGGTCCGGTGACCTTCGCGACCGTCCCGCTGATGCGCCGCGATTACGACCAGTACTACCGCGGTTTCTCGAACGCGACGCTGTGGCCCGCGTTCCACTATCGATCCGACCTGCTGCATTACGACCGGCACGACTTCGAAGGCTACTGCCGCGTCAACACATGGCTCGCGCAGCAACTGCTGCCGCTCCTGCGCGAAGACGACGTGATCTGGGTGCACGACTATCATCTGATCCCGTTCGCGCAGGCGCTGCGCTCGGCAGGCGTGAAGAACCGCATCGGTTTTTTCCTGCACATTCCGTTTCCGGCCTCGCAGGTGCTGCTGTCGGTACCGCCGCATCGCGAGCTCGTCGAGGCACTGTGTTCGTTCGACCTGCTCGGCTTCCAGACCGGCCCCGATGTGCGCGCGTTCTGCGACTACGTCGTCAACGAGGCGAGCGGCTCGATCGACGCATCGGCGAAAGGACCGCTCACCGTGCATGCGTTCGGTCGCACGCTGCGCGCGTCGGCCTATCCGATCGGCGTCTATCCGGACGAGATCGCCGAGCTTGCGAAGGCGGGCGAGCGCGGCAAGCCGGTGCGCACGATGAAGGCGACGCTGCATTCGCGCAAGCTGATCATGAGCGTCGACCGGCTCGATTATTCGAAAGGGCTGGTCGAGCGATTCCGCGCGTTCGAGCGCCTGCTCGAACAGGCGGTCGCGCAGCGTAACAAGGTGTCGTTCCTGCAGATCGCGCCGCCGACGCGCGCCGACCTGCACGCGTATCAGGACATCCGTCTGCAGCTCGAAGGCGAGTCGGGACGGATCAACGGACGTTTCGCCGAGCTGGACTGGACGCCGATTCTGTATATCCACAAACAGTACGAGCGCTCGGTGCTGGCGGCGCTGTTCCGTACCGCGCATGTGGGCTATGTGACGCCGCTGCGCGACGGCATGAACCTGGTCGCGAAGGAATATGTGTCGGCGCAGGATCCGGAGAATCCCGGCGTGCTCGTGCTGTCGCGCTTCGCGGGCGCGGCGCAGGAGCTCGATGGCGCGCTGATCGTCAATCCCGTCGATATCGACGGCATGGCCGAGGCGCTCGCGCAGGCGCTCGGCATGCCGCTTGCCGAACGCCAGGCACGATATCGCGACATGATGGCCCAACTGCGCGAGAACAACGTGTCGGTGTGGCGCGATAACTTCATGCGCGATCTGCAGGGCGTCGATGGCGCGAAGCGCGCCAGAAGCGCGAAAGCGCGGGTGCCGTCGAGTGGGGCGGGCGCCGCGCGCAAGCGTGCGACGCGCGAGAGCGTGACGAGCTAAATCGCAAGCCAGACAGCAAAAAGCCGCTCCAGCGAGCGGCTTTTTTGCATGCGACGCAGCGCTCGGCGCCTGCGTGCGTCAGGCTACGTGCTGTTCGTCGACCTTCTTGCCGCCGATATGCAGCGTCTGGCCCTTGCCGTACTGCTTCGCGAGCAGATCGCGATAGAGACCCGGACGCTGGCGCAGTTCTTCCGGCGTGCCGTCGTCGATGACCTTGCCGGCACTCATCACGATGATCCGGTCGAAGTTGTTCAGCGTCGACAGACGGTGCGCGATCGCGATCACGGTGCGGCCGACCATCAGCCGGTCGAGCGCCTTCTGGATCGCTTCCTCGGACGCGCTGTCGAGCGCGGAGGTGGCTTCGTCGAGCAGCAGGATCGGCGCGTTTTTCAGAATCGCGCGTGCAATCGCGATGCGCTGGCGCTGACCGCCCGACAGCTTCACGCCGCGGTCGCCGACGATCGTGTCGTAGCCTTCCGGCATCGCTTCGACAAAGTCCGCGCAACGCGCCTCGCGCGCGGCGGCGAGCACTTCCTCGCGGCTCGCGTCCGGACGGCCATAGGCGATGTTCTCGTACACCGAGCGATGGAATAGCGAGATGTCCTGGGGTACCAGCGCGATCGCGTGGCGCAGGCTGTCCTGGGTGATCGACGCGATGTCCTGGCCGTCGATTTTGATCGCGCCGCCCTGGGTTTCGTAGAAGCGCTGCAACAGCGCGAGCACCGTCGATTTGCCGGCGCCCGACTTGCCGATCAGGCCGACGCGCTGACCCGGTTCGATGTCGAGGTCGAAGTGATCGAGAATCGGCCGCCGGCGCGGATAGGCGAACGTGACGCTGTCGAACGTGACACGGCCGCCCTGCGGCACGAGTTCGGTCGCGTCGTCGCGATCGGGCATGCCGTGCGGTTCGAGCAGCGTGCGCACGGCCTCCGCGAGTCGCGCGACGTGCTGGGTGACGTCGACGAGCGCGACGGCGAGGTCGCGCGTGCCGTGCAGGATCGTGAAGCCGAGCGAGCTGACGAGCACGATGTCGCCCGAGGTCGCGCGGCCTTGATCCCACAGCCACAGCGCCCAGCCGAGCAGGCCGGCCGACAGCAGCGCGGTGACCACGGCATGCAGCAGACGCAGCTTTTCCAGATACAGCAGGCTCTGCTGGCGTGCGTCCATCTCCGACCTGACCGTCGAGGCAAAGCGGCGCTGCTCGCGAAACGTCATGCCGAACGCGCGCACGAGGCCCATGTTGCTGATCACGTCGACGAGTTCGCCGTCGACCGATGCCGCTTTGGTCGCGAAGTTATGGTGGCGCGCGGAGCCGCGGCCCGCGAGCTTGTACAGGACCACCGACAGGATCGCCGAGCACAGCAACAGGCCGGCGGCCATCAGCGGGTTCACCGCGATGATCATGACGATCGCGCCGAGCACCGCGATGCACGGCGGCAGCACGTTCCAGGCAGTGGTGTTTTCGGCGGTGTAGACGGCGTTCGAGGTCGCGGTGATCCGGCTTGCCAGCATGCCGGGCTGCTTTTCGGCGTAGTAAGTCGGCGAGTGGCCGCTTAGGTACTGGAACAGGTCCCGCCGCAAATCGCCCGTCACGACGACGAACGTGTGCGCGGCGAACCAGCCACCGACCCGCCACAACAGGTTGTCGGCGGCGATCAGGCCGACGAGGATCGCGAACGCGCCCCACAGCGGCCCCGGATGATGCCGGCCGCCGCCGAGCACGTCGATCAGATGTTTAATCGCGTATTGCGAAGCGAGTGCACAGCCCACGGCCGCAATGACGCTGCCCAGCACGATCGCATGCGCGAGCGGATGGCGGCGAATAAAGCGGAAGAGAAACGCGAGCGGCCGGTGCGCATAGCTCGCGAGCTTTGCGTTCTGGGCGTTACGCTGGGCGATGGTCAAGTGTTCCAATTGAGCTGGGATCAATGTGTTGCGGTTGTGCATGCAAAAGCGCGGGCCATACAGACAAGCATGCTCTCCGCGAAGTCGATGCTTCGCATTGTAAACATGCAAAGGCGATTGCGCCCTGTGTATCCGGGCTTTGACGCGATCGATTTTCGCGATGGACCTCCGCGATCTGCTGTCTCGACACACCAGCCGTCGGGCTCTCCAGGCAGATCGCGGAAAATTTCGAGATATACTTACAGATTGCATTCAACTTCGCCGCGACGCTTTGGCATTCTTACCGGCAGGTTGATGCGCGAGAGTTCGCCGACACGGAACCCTCGTGCCTCGCCGAAACCTCACGGCTACTGTAGAACTGTCTTGGAAAACAAGGGTTTGCAAAGTGTTTCGCGCTTGTAACAACCTAAAGTCTTTGAAATGTCGCGGCGCGGCAGCAATCCGGGCATCGATAATGCGTGCTCGCTAGCTCGACGAATTTTCTGACAGTTTGTCAACGCAGGTACGCAGTGCGCGTTTACTCGCAGATGATGCGCAGACGCTGATCCATGCGTCTGCGCTCGATACCCAAGCGATCCATCGCAGGATTTCTCGAAAGAATCAGGCCCGCGCCGGCATTTCCGGCCAGACCGCCCTGGCGAGCAAGCGAGTCGCTTTTTCCACATGCAGTACTTTTGCCTGATTTTTTACTAGGAGTTCGTCATTATGCGAATCGCTCAAATCGCTCCGCTGCACGAGGCGGTTCCTCCCAAGCTGTACGGTGGTACGGAACGCGTGGTGTCCTATCTGACCGAGGCGCTGGTCGAGCAAGGCCACGACGTCACGCTGTTTGCAAGCGGCGATTCGCAAACCTCGGCGAAGCTCGAAGCTTTCTGGCCGCAGGCGCTGCGCCTCGACCCGACGATTCGCGACGTGATGGCGCCGCATATGCTGCTGCTCGAAGAAGTGCGCCGCCGCGCGGACGAATTCGACGTGCTGCATTTCCACATCGACTACTACCCGTTCTCGCTGTTCGCGCGTCAGCCGGTGCCGTTCGTGACGACGCTGCACGGCCGCCTCGATCTGCCGGAACTGCAGCCGATCTTCAACACGTTCAGCGACGTACCGGTCGTGTCGATCTCGGACAACCAGCGCATTCCGCTGCCCCAGGCGCACTGGCTGCAAACCGTCTATCACGGTCTGCCGGAAGACGTGCTCAAGCCGATTCCCAACGTCGAGCCCGGCTACCTCGCATTCCTGGGCCGCGTCTCGCCGGAGAAGGGGCTTGACAGGGCGATTCGCATCGCCGGGCAGGCAGGCATGAAGCTCAAGGTCGCCGCCAAAATCGACAAGGCCGATCGTGCCTACTACGAAGAAGTCATCAAGCCGCTGATGTCGTTGCCGTACGTCGAGTACATCGGCGAAATCGGCGAAGCTGAAAAGCGCGAGTTTCTCGGCAATGCGCACGCACTGGTGTTCCCGATCGACTGGCCGGAGCCGTTCGGTCTCGTGATGATCGAGGCGATGGCTTGCGGCACGCCGGTGATCGCGTTCAATCGCGGTTCGGTGCCCGAAGTGATCGAAAACGGCGTGTCGGGTTTCGTCGTCGAAGACGAAATCAGCGCGGTCGCTGCCGTCAAGCGTCTGAACACGCTGTCGCGTGCTGGCGTGCGTAAGGCGTTCGAATCGCGCTTCTCGTCGAAGGTGATGGCGCAGAACTACGTCGCCACGTACGAAGAGCTGCTGCGACGCAAGCATCGCGCGGTGCTGCGCGAAGTCAACGCGGGCTGATTGGCGGTTGATTGGCCGTCGTTGATTTACATTAGAAGAACCTGGCAGCAGGGACCCGTTGCAGACTTCCTTCGCTGCTTTCAACGCCCCGCCGGCACCTCGCCGCGGGGCGTTGTTGCATGCGCGCTGCGTTTTTCGTCGGCACGCAACTGAAAATTCGGATTTCCGCGCGGCGCGAACGAGCCAGTCTCGGTAATATCCCTATAATGGCCGTGCCGCAAAATGGGCTGCGGCGCCGCCGACGACAGGAGGATGCCTTGGCGAGAACGAAAGAGACGCGTGCGAACGCCGCGCCCGGCGCCGGAACGATTTTTACGTTGCGCGCCATCGGTCTCGTGCTCGCCGCCCGCTGGCTTTTCTCGATGTCCGAGATGAATCTGACCACCGCGCTGACCGCGATGGCGTCTTCGCCGTGGGCATGTATCAACCTCGTTTTTCTGTTCCTGCTGATCTTCCTGCCGGGCGCGCGCGCCGCCGCCGAGCGTCCGTTTCATCCGCTGCCGCAATGGCTGCGTCAGGCGCTGCGCCTGTTCGCGTTCCTCGGGTTTCTGTTTGCGCTGTGGTCGGTCGGCGCATTCGTCGCGAGTGCCGGCTGGCGTCGCGCGATGCAGGCGGTCGCGGCCACCAACGGCTGGCTCGTCGCGGCGCCGGTGCTGTATGCGATCGTCTTGTGGATCTGCCGTCCGTTGCCATTGTGGCGCACCAATGTGGCGGCGCGGCGCTATGCGATCGGCCGCTTTGCGGTGTCGCTCGATCCGATGACGCGCACCGTCGTCGTGTGGGCCGAGCGGCGCAAGGTCGGGCAATACGATGCCCGCGAGTTGTCGGTCCGTTGGGCGAGCGGTTCCAATGCACGTGCGGCGCCGACGCCCGCGGTCGCGTTCGGCGCGGCGGGCGAATCCGGGGCGTCAGCGGCGCCGATGAGATCGGCCGCGGCGCCCTCGCTTGCGCGCAGTGCGCTCGGCGTACGTCCGAAGGTCGAGCTGCTGTGGGATTCGCCGGCCGCCGCGGGTCATAACCGGCAGACAGTTTTCCGCGCAGCGCTGACGACCGAAGGCGATCGCGTGGCCGCCCGCGCGCTCGATACGACGCTGCGTCAGGTCTGAGATCTGAGGCTGCACGTTTTGTGCTATCGGTCACATCGCGTGACCGATGCGCGCGTCTCGCAGCGAAGCTTCACCGATAATGCAATCACGGCGCCCGGCCTGAAGCTGGGCGAGTGGAACACTCATCGATCGTATTGCGTCTTTCGCAGGAGTCGCCATGCTGGTTCGCTGGTTGCTTGCCGCCCTTCATCTGCTTGCTTATGGTTTTGCGCTCGCGTCGATTCTCAGGCGCACGTGGTCGCTGCGTCGCGCGTCGGTGCCCGCCGCGTTGCGTTCGGTGTTCCGTGCTGATTCACGCTGGGGCATCGCCGCGCTGGTGCTGATCGTGACCGGTCTGATGCGCGTGTTCGGCGGCTACGAGAAGGGCGCGGACTACTACCTGCACGAGCCGCTCTTTCACGTGAAGATGGCGTTTCTGGTGCTGATCCTGATCCTGGAGGTGCCCACCATGCTCGGCCTGATGCGCTGGCGCGCGTCGATCAGGAGCGGCGCGGCGCCGAATCTGAAGAAGGCGCGTTCCTACGCGCATTTCAGCGTGATCCAGACCGTTCTACTGGTTCTGATGGTGTTTGCCGCAACTGGAATGGCGCGCGGCATCGGGCTGCCCGCCGGCGTGGTTTAGCGCGGCGGGCTTTCTGTTCCTGCGAGGCAAGTGCCGTTAAGCGTGGCGCCGCTTGCCGCGGCCGCTTTGCATCCCTGCATCGCACTAGCCGACTAGCAAGCCGGAATCGTCGACCCGGTCGGCTTTGACCTCTGCCGTCTCGCGCGCCGGCTCCGGCTCGCCGAGACCCTTGATCAACGCCAGCGCCTGACGCTCGAACAAGCGGCGGTACAAGCCGCCGTCGCGTTTGATCAGCGCGTCGTGGCTGCCTTCCTCGATCACCTTGCCCTTATCGAGCACCAGCAGCCGGTCCAGTGCCCGCACCGTCGACAACCGATGCGCAATCACCAGCGTCGTGCGTCCTTGCATCAGCCGCTCCATCGCGTGCTGGATCAGCACTTCGCTTTCGCTGTCGAGGCTCGACGTCGCTTCGTCGAGGATCAGGATCGGCGCGTCGGCGAGAAACGCGCGCGCGATCGCGACGCGTTGACGCTCGCCGCCCGATAGCTTGATCCCGCGTTCGCCGACCAGCGTGTCGTAGCCGTGCGGCAGCGCGGCGATGAAGTCGTGCGCGCTCGCGAGCCGCGCGGCACGCTCGATGTCGGCCCGGCTCGCGCCTGGCCGTGCATACGCGATATTCTCGGCCAGCGAGCGGTGAAACAGCACCGGCTCCTGCTGGACGATCGCAATCTGGCCGCGCAGCGACGCTTGCTGGACCTGCGCGATGTCCTGACCGTCGATCGTAATCCGGCCGCCCGAAATGTCGTGAAGGCGCTGGATCAGCTTGATGAAGGTCGTCTTGCCCGAGCCGGAATGACCGACCAGCCCGACCCGCTCGCCCGGCGCGATGCGTAGGGAGAAGTCGTTGTAGAGCGGCCGGGTGTGCGCGCCATAGCGAAACGACACGTGCTCGAAGCGGATCTCGCCGTTACGGATCGCGATCGGGCCGGCGCCGGGGCGATCCTCGATGCCGAGCGGCTGGCTTTCGAGCGACACCAGTTCCTCCATATCGTTGACCGAGCGTTGCAGGTTGCGGATGTGCATGCCGATGTCGCGCAGATAGCCTTGCAGCATGAAGAACATCGTCAGCGCGAACGTGATGTCGCCGACGCCCGCTTCGCCGCGCGCCCACAGCAGCAGCGCCACGCCCAGAATCGCGGCCTGGATCGCGGCCAGCATGCCGCCCTGGAGGCCGCCGTTGAGCGTGCCGCGCACCCAAGTGCGGCGCGTGCGCTGCCGCCATTTGCCGATCACCCGCGCGAGGCGCGCTTCCTCGCGTGCTTCCGCGCCGAACGCCTTGACGACGCCGTTGCAACTGACCGCATCGGCGAGCGCGCCGCCCATGCGCGTGTCCCACGCGTTCGCGAGACGCGCGGACGGCGCGACGAAGCCGAGCGACACGGCCACCGTCACGCCGATGTACAGCAGCGAGCCGATGCCGACGACGACGCCCATCATTGGCCAGCGCCAGCCGAGCAGCGCGGTGGCACCCGCCAGCATCACGAGCGATGGCAGCAGCGCGATCAGCAGGGTGTCGTTCAGCAGATCTAGCGCCCACATACCGCGCGTGATCTTGCGCACGGTGGAGCCAGCGAAGCTGTTCGCGTGCCAGTCGGTCGAAAAGCGCTGCACGCGATGAAATGCGCGCGCGGCGATCTCGCTCATCATCTTCAGCGTGAAGCGGATGATGTTGAAGTACACGCCCTGGCGCAGCAGTGTCGCGGCGAGGCCAAGCGCGGCAAGCACGCCGAAGGCCTCGAGCGCCTGGTGCCAGACGGGCGCCGACGACGCCGGGCCGGCAGCGATCGCGTCGACGAGACGTCCGGCGAAGACCGGCGTCAGGATGTCGGCGCCTGCCGTGAAGAGCGCGAGCGCCGAGATCACGACGATGCGCCAGGGCTGTTGTGCCCAGTGACGGAAGGTGAAGCCGAGGACATCCTTGAAGGCTTGTCCGCGAAAGTCGAGTTTTTTGTTGGCCATTTGCTTTCGACCCGGCGACGCACGAGCGCGACCAGGTTCCAGTCAGAAGCGAAAAGAATAGACAGCCAGCGGATGCCGGAATCTGCGTGGGAACGCGCGAAAAATGCGACGGCAGACAACGGTAACGGAACGACGGACTGTCTGGAATGAATGCGGCGGCGCGCCTGTCGAGGCGGCCCCGCATCGGCGACGACGCGGCGTTGTTATGGCCGCATCGGTCGTGGCGGACGGGCCGACGGTCGCGACACCATGCGAGGGTGCGCGCAATGCACTGCGAACATGTGGCGCCTCCCTGGGATGGTTCAAGATGGAGAAACCGGACGGAGCCGGACCGGGCGAATGCCCGTTTGCAGAATATAGCAACAACGCGTGGCGCTCGCCAACCTACGGAACGACGTGGTTCTACGGCCAGCGGGATCTCGGATGGCGCACGCGAAGAATTGCCGGCAAATAGAAAAAGGGCTTACGCATTGCTGCGTAAGCCCTTTTGTCTTCGGTGATCGACACACCAAGAATCTGGTGGGTAGTACTGGGATCGAACCAGTGACCCCTGCCGTGTGAAGGCAGTGCTCTACCGCTGAGCTAACCACCCGAAGAGATTAAGATTATGTCAGGGATTTGCGGGGTCGTCCAGTGTTTTTAAGCAGTTTGCTCATCGGCTGCCGGCGCTGATTCGATCCGCCATACGCTTGCGCCTTTAATCGCTTTGTCGAGATCGTCGAGCACCGCTTCGTGCGCCGCATTTTCATCGTCGCTCGCGGCGATCACGACCAGTTCGAGCGAGTCGAGCGCGACACGCGGCGCATGCGTATCGCCGCCGGTCTGCGCTTCGCCAAGCATATCGATGACGAGGCTCTCCTGGCCGCGCGTCATCGCGAGATAGACTTCGGCGAGCAGTTCGGAGTCGAGCAGCGCGCCGTGCAACGTGCGGTGCGCATTGCTGATGCCAAAGCGGTCGCACAGCGCATCGAGCGAATTGCGCTTGCCGGGGAACATCTGCTTGGCTTGCGCGAGCGTGTCGATGATCTCGCCGCAGTGGGTGCTCACCGGCGGCAGACCGAGCAGCGCGAACTCGGCGTCGAGGAAGCCGATGTCGAATGGCGCGTTGTGAATGATCAGGTCCGCGTCCCGGATAAAGTCGCGGAACTGGTCGATGATCTCGGCGAACTTGGGCTTGTCGCTCAAAAATTCCGTGGTGAGACCGTGCACCGCGAGTGCGCCCGGATCGCTGTCGCGCTCCGGGTTGATATAGAAGTGCAGGTTGTTGCCGGTCAGCCGGCGGTTCACCAGCTCGACGCAACCCAATTCGAGAATGCGGTCGCCGCCGCGGGCGTTCAGGCCGGTAGTTTCGGTGTCAAGGATCAGTTGACGCATGTCGGATTAGCGAGCTTCCAGAAAATTGCAGAAAAAACGGAGAGGACGTTGCGGGTCGTTGCGGATGCGCGCGGTCTCTTTTACATCTCCGCGAGCGACGCCACGCCGCGATTGGCCAACTGATCGGCGCGCTCGTTTTCCGGATGCCCGTTGTGGCCGCGCACCCACCGCCATTCAATGTCGTGTTGCGCGACGAGCGCATCGAGCCGCTTCCACAGATCGGCGTTTTTGACCGGCTGCTTCGCCGCAGTGACCCAGCCTTTCTTTTTCCAGCCGTGAATCCACTCGCTGATGCCTTTTTGCACGTACTGCGAGTCGGTGTGCACGATCGCCTTGCACGGGCGCTTCAACGCCTCGAGCGCGGAAATCACGCCCATCAGCTCCATGCGATTGTTGGTCGTGTTGGCCTCGCCGCCGAACAGTTCTTTTTCCTGGCTGCCGAAACGCAGCAACGCGCCCCAGCCGCCAGGGCCGGGATTGCCCTTGCAGGCGCCGTCGGTGTAGATGTCGATGTGATCCGGAGTCATTGCGTGTGGTTACGTGTATTCGGGGTGGCGGCGGGCGCGAGACCTGCCGCGAGCACCGGTTTTTTCACTTTGAGCGGCCCGACGAGGCGCATGCCGCGCACGCGCTTGATCGCCTTGATCATGTAGGTGGCGCCGAAAATTGGCCACCAGCGGTCGCCGGCGGCTTCCATGAAGCCGTAGCGTGCGAGCCATTGATCGCTCGCAAGCGGCGGACGATAGCAGCCGAAGCGCCCGCGTTCAAGGTCGAAGCCGAGCAACTTGATCCAGTCCTTCAGGCGCGTGAATGCGATCAGGTCGACGGCGGAGGGCACGAACGGGCGACCCGTCATCTTGCCGACCGACTGCCGTACGCCCCATAGCGACAACGAATTGAAGCCGAGGATGATCAGCTGCCCTTCGGGCACCAGCACGCGTTCGGCTTCGCGCAGCAGCCGGTGCGGGTCGCTGGTGAATTCGAGCGTGTGCGGCATCACGAGCAGGTCGACGCTTTGCGCTTCGAACGGCAGATCGAGCAGATCGCACCAGAGCGCGCTGCGCCCGGCCGGCGCGTGCGGACCTGGGGCGCCGGCCGTGGACGTGGAGTTGGCGGGATTTTCGCCGCCAGCTTTGCGTGCGCCGCTCACGCTGCCATGGCGTGTCGGGCGCGGATACGTGTACGGCGCGCTCGCGCCGCTCGCCGCGTCGAGCACGAGGCCGCGGCACGGCATGCGGTTCTCGCGCAGCGCGTCGAGCTGCGGCAGGCCGAGTTGCAGCGCATGATAGCCGAACACGTCCGACACCACGCGATCGAGCTGGGTTTGCTCCCAGTCGAGCACGTAGCGGCCCGGCGGCGAATCGGTCCAGGCGGGCCAGTCTATAATCGCTCGGTCAGTCATATTAAAAATGCGTCGCCTATGAATGCGCTCGAGTACGTACCGGTCCCGGCGTTTGAAGACAATTACATCTGGGTCGTTGCCGACGGACACCACGCGGTCGTCGTCGATCCGGGCGAAGCCGCCCCCGTGCGCGCCTGTTTGGCCCAACGAGGCTGGCGGCTGAGCGCTATTTTACTCACGCACCATCATCAAGACCACGTCGGCGGGGTAGCCGATCTGCTGAACGGCCAGCAGATACCGGTCTACGGCCCCGCCGGCGAAGCGATCGCGCACCTGACGCATCGTGTCAAAAACGGCGATCACGTAACGATCGCGGCACCCGCACTCGAATTCAGCGTGCTCGACGTGCCCGGTCACACGAGTGGACACATTGCCTATTTTCAGGCGGCCGACTCGCGCGGCACGCCGCATGTGTTTTGTGGCGACACGCTGTTCGCGTGCGGTTGCGGGCGCCTTTTCGAAGGCACGCCGCAGCAGATGCTGAGTTCGCTCGATGCGCTCGCCGCGCTGCCCGGCGCGACCGAAGTGCATTGCGCGCACGAATATACGCTCTCGAATATTCGCTTCGCGCTGGTCTGCGACCCGCACAACGTCGAACTGCAGGCGTGGCGCGACAAGGCGACCGAGCTACGCGCGCGCCACCAGCCGACGCTGCCGACCACGATCGCGCATGAGCGCGCGGTCAATCCGTTCCTGCGGGCCGGCGATCCGGCGATCCAATCGAACCTCGAAGCGCAATTGCACGAAACGGTGTCCGACCGGCTGAAAGCGTTCACACTGATGCGCGAATGGAAGAACCGCTTCCGTTGATCCTGCGGCCCATTCGGCGGTTCTTCACGCGATGAATCGGAAGAATTCGCCAAGCCCAAGATTTAGTTGATTTTTTTCTCGATTTTCCGATTGACGGAAACGTTGACGTTTCGTACTATCGGCTGCAAATTCCAGCCCCTTGTGGAAACCGAGACGTTCATGCGATTTATCTTAAGTGCGTTATTGGTCCTGACACTCGCCGCGTGCGCGAGCCAGGGACCGACGACGAACACCGCCAACAATCCCGCCAACCAGCAAACCGTAGCCGACGCCCTTCGCAACAACGCCACCGCTAAAGAAACCATCAATGTCGACCAGAGCTCCGTCACTCAGTTGACGAGCCAGGACGCCGATCTGTGGGGCCGCATTCGTCGCGGCTTCCAGATGCCGGACCTGCAGAGCGACCTCGTCGACATGCAGCTGAACTGGTATTTGCAGCGTCCCGATTACGTGCAGCGCATGACCGAGCGCTCGCAAAAATACCTGTATCACATCGTCGAGGAGCTCGAGGCGCGCCATATGCCGACCGAGCTCGCGCTCTTGCCGTTCATCGAGTCCGCGTATAGCCCGCAGGCTTTGTCGGTCGCCAAGGCGGCGGGTATGTGGCAGTTCATGCCGGGCACGGGTCGCACCTATAACCTGAAGCAGAATATGTGGCAGGACGAGCGCCGCGACGTGCTCGCATCGACCAGCGCTGCGCTCGACTACCTGTCGAACCTGCACGACATGTTTGGCGACTGGCAACTCGCGCTTGCCGCGTATAACTGGGGCGAGGGCAACGTGCAGCGCGCGATCGCGCGCAACGAGGCGGCGGGTCTGCCAACCGACTACCTGAGTCTGCGGATGCCGAACGAAACGCGCAACTACGTGCCGAAGCTGCAGGCGGTCAAAAACCTCGTGATGAACCCGCAGATGTACGGGCTCACGCTGCCGTCGATTCCGAACCACCCGTACTTCGTGACCGTCACGACCTCGCACGACATCGACGTGGATGTCGCAGCGCGGCTTGCCAACATGTCGACGGACGAGTTCCGCTCGCTGAATCCGTCGTTCAAGAAGCCGGTGATTCTCGGCGCGACGCAGCCGCAGATCCTGTTGCCGTTCGACAATGCGTCCGCGTTCGAGCGCAACCTGAAAACCTACTCGGGCTCGCTGTCGTCCTGGACCACCTACACGGTCGACAAACGCGCGACGCCCGCGGCGATCGCGCAGCAAATCGGCGTCGACGCCGACACGCTGATGGAGGTGAACAAGATTCCGGTCGGCATGCGCCTGAAGCCGGGCTCGACGATCGTCGTGCCGCGCGGCTCGGATGACGACGAGGACATCAGCGCCGACGTTGCCGAGAGCGCGGTGCTCGCGATGGAGCCCGACGTCCCCGACACGCGCAAGATGCTGATCCGCGTGCGCCGCAATCAGTCGATGGGCGCGATTGCGCTGCGCTATGGTGTGTCGGTCGGTCAGTTGAAAGCGTGGAACAAGACCCATCGCGATCAGGTTTCGCGCGGTCAGGTCATCGTGCTGCACGTACCGGTCGGCAAGCCGGTGCCGAGCGAGCCGGGTCCGGAAAAGATCGCCGCCGACGTGCAAGGCGGCAGTGTGCAGAAGATAGGCGTGCGTGTCGCGGACACGCACGGTGGTTCACGCTACGATAAGAAGAAAGGGCGCGGCCGCTCGGCGATCGTCAAGGTCTCCGAGCCGGGCGGCAAGGGTAACAAGCCGGCGGCGCCTGCTGCCAGCAAAGGCAAGGTCGAGAAAGTGTCGGACCCGGGGCCCGGCAATGCGTCGAAGGCCGCGGCAGAGAGCCGCCCGAAGACCGCGGCCAGCGCGAAGAAGAAGGGCAAATAGACCAATAGCGGCTCCCACGGTAGTGACCACATGCGTTGCGGGGGCAGCGCATGGATTGCGCTCCGATCACGCACCGTGTTCATGCAACGCCGTCACCTTGGGGTGACGGCGTTTTTCATTGCGCAGCCGAGCTCTGCGGGTTGGCCGTCTTTACTTTATCGTACGTGATTCGGTCGCATTGGCCGTGCGATGCGACCCGTCCCGATCCGTGCGGACCTGAGGCGAGGTTCTCGAGGTCATTTCCAGACTTACTTCTGATTTATGTCGTCGACCCAACTGCGCATCTTTGTGCTTTTTTCCGCCGGCTACTTCGTCTCCTACGTGTTCCGCGGTGTCAATCTCGGTTTCGCGCCGTTCATCACGCGCGATCTCGGTCTGTCCGCCGCTGATCTGGGTGTGCTGACGAGTCTGTATTTCCTCGGTTTCGCGGGCGCGCAGATCCCCGCCGGCGTGCTGCTCGACCACTTCGGCGCGCGTCGCGTGACGGCCGCCACGTTGCTATTTGCGGCGCTCGGCATCTGGGTATTCGGCGCCGCGCACAGTCTCGGCATGATGATGGTCGGGCGGTTGCTGATTGGCGTCGGCGTGTCCGTATGTCTCGGCGCCGCGTTCAAAGCGCTCGCGCAGCATTTTCCGGTGGCGCGTTTGCCATTGATGAACGGGCTCGTGATGGCGATCGGCGGGTTCGGCGGCGTCATGGTCGGCTCGCCGCTCACGTGGGTGCTCGGGTTTTCCAGTTGGCGCTCGGTCTGCGTTGGGCTGGGCGTGCTGACAGTGGTGGTCGCGCTCGCACAATGGACGCTCGCGCCGGACGCGCGCGAAACGCATCGTCAGGCGAACCTCGTCGCGCAGTTCAAGGGAACGTGGCATATCCTGCGCAGCGCGGCGTTCTGGAAAATCGCGTCGTTCTCGGTCGTGACGCAAGGGGTCTTTTACGCGATGCAGTCGTTGTGGGTCGGAGCATGGCTGCGAGATGTTCAAGGCTTCGAGCCGCACCAGGCGGCGGCGCTCGTGTCGATTCTCGGCTTCGCGATGATGGCCGGCTGCGTCGGTTTCGGCGCGGCGGCGCGTGGCCTCGAGCGGCGCGGCATCTCGCTGTACGCGTTTTGCGGCATCGGCATGGCGCTGTACGTGCTGACGCAGATGCTGATCATGTTCAACGCGCCATTGCCGGCGAGCCTATTGTGGGCCGCCTACGGCATGTTCGGCGGCACCGGCATTCTGAGCTATGCGGTGATGGCGCGGCATTTCCCGCCGCAGATGATCGGGCGAGTCAACACGACGCTGACGCTGATTATTTTCCTGCTGATTTTCGGTTTTCAGATCGGCGTCGGCGCCGTGCTGTCGCATTGGCCGGCGAGCCGCGGGCATTACCCGGTGGTCGCACATCTGAGCGCGTGGGAAATCCTCGTCGCGCTGCAGGTGTTGAGCGCGATCTGGTACGTGTGGCCGGGTCGGCAGCTTGCCCGCTCGGCCGAGACGTGCGCAAGGCAGGAGGCTTGAGCGACCGCGCGGCGGTTCTTGCGTCGGCGCGACGGGCTGCGACGGCGGTTCCGTTCTCCCCGACGTTGTACCCCCGAGCCGTGTCGCAGGGCGAGGAATCACGCGACGCCGCCTGGGAAGGCTTTGAACGTCCGCCCAGCAAGCCGGCCCAAGTCCACGTCCTATCTCGGATTTGGAGGGAAGGGCGGATTCAGGCTATAATTTCAAGGTTTGAGCTTATCAACCCGCACCCTAGCGCCTACCTCCCCCATACCGTTCATCCGCCGCGCGCCATTGGCGTAGCAAGAAGGGCCCGCACCCGCCGAGTCGTCCACACAATGGACCCATCGCGCCCCTTGCAGCGTCACCGGCAGCTCGCGAGCGAGTCTGCGCGCGCATCCAGAATGCGTTTCGCTGCGGCTCACAATCGGATAGACAGGTGGCAACAGGGTGTTCCCCCAAGGAGTCTCCCGTGTTGCCGTCATTTTCTCCCGCTCTACTCGCGCTCGCCGACGGCACGGTCTTTCGTGGTTACTCGATCGGCGCCTCCGGGCATACCATCGGTGAAGTCGTGTTCAACACCGCCATTACCGGCTATCAGGAAATTCTGACTGACCCGAGCTACGCGCGCCAGATCGTGACCCTCACGTACCCGCATATCGGCAATGTCGGCGTGAACGCCGAAGACGTCGAAGCGACGAAAGTCCATGCCGCCGGGCTGATCATCCGTGATCTGCCGATTCTCGCGTCGAACTTCCGCATGGAGCGTACGCTTCCGCAATACCTGCAGGACGAAGGCGTGGTCGCCATTGCCGGCATCGACACGCGCAAGCTGACTCGCGTACTGCGCGACAAGGGCGCGCAAAACGGCGCGATCCTCGCCGGTTCCGACGACGAAGCCAAGGCCATCGAACTCGCGCGCTCGTTTCCGGGCCTCTCCGGCATGGACCTCGCGAAGGTCGTGTCGACCCGGCAAACCTACGAGTGGACCAAAACCGAATGGCGTCTGGGCACGGGCTACGGCGAGCAGAAGGCGCCGAAGTACCGCGTGGTCGCTTTCGACTACGGCGTCAAGCAGAACATCCTGCGCATGCTGGCCGAGCGCGGCTGCCATGTCACCGTGCTGCCGGCGCAGTCGAGCGCCGCGGATGCGCTGGCGCTCAACCCGGACGGCGTGTTCCTGTCGAACGGCCCCGGCGACCCGGAACCGTGCGACTACGCGATCGCGGCGACGAAGGAGTTCATCGAGCGCGGCATTCCGACCTTCGGCATTTGCCTTGGACACCAGATCATGGGCCTCGCGGTCGGCGCGAGGACGATGAAGATGAAGACCGGCCACCACGGCGCGAATCATCCGGTCAAGGATCTCGAAGACGGCCGCGTGGTGATCACGTCGCAGAACCACGGCTTCGCGGTCGATGCCAGCACGTTGCCCGCCAACGCGCGCGTGACCCACGTGTCGCTGTTCGACGGCACCTTGCAGGGCTTCGCCTTGACCGACAAACCCGCGTTCTGCTTCCAGGGACACCCGGAGGCATCGCCCGGTCCGAACGATATCGCGTATCTGTTCGACCGCTTCACCGCGTTGATGGACGCGCAGAAGAACGGCAAGAGCGCAGCGGCTTGACGCAGTAAGGCCGGCCGCAAAAGCCAGCCGGAGATGGCTCGCGGCGACTGCGGCGGCCTGCGGCACCGCGCTGCGGGCGCGCTGCGACACTGCGCGCGCAACCTCAAAACTGCGTGCGCCGACGGAAAGAATTCAGGAATACATTAGCGAGAGCGTTATGCCCAAGCGGACAGACATCAAGAGCATCCTCATCATCGGCGCGGGTCCGATCATCATCGGCCAGGCGTGCGAGTTCGATTATTCGGGCGCGCAGGCATGCAAGGCGCTGCGTGAGGAAGGCTACAAGGTCATTCTCGTCAACAGTAATCCGGCGACGATCATGACCGACCCGAACACGGCCGACGTAACCTATATCGAGCCGATCACGTGGGAAGTCGTCGAGCGCATCATCGCGAAGGAGCGCCCGGACGCGATCCTGCCGACGATGGGCGGCCAGACCGCGCTGAACTGCGCGCTCGATCTGCACGCGCACGGCGTGCTGGCGAAATACGAGGTCGAGCTGATCGGTGCATCGCCGGAAGCGATCGACAAGGCGGAAGACCGCCAGAAGTTCAAGGACGCGATGACGAAGATCGGCCTCGGTTCGGCCAAATCGGGCACCGCGCATTCGATGGAAGAAGCGCTGCAGGTGCAGGCGCAGATCGCCGCGGAAACCGGCAGCGGCGGCTATCCAGTCGTGATCCGTCCGTCGTTCACGCTGGGCGGTTCGGGCGGCGGCATCGCGTACAACCGCGACGAATTCGAAGAGATCTGCAAGCGCGGTCTCGACCTGTCGCCGACGCGCGAACTGCTGATCGAAGAGTCGCTGCTCGGCTGGAAAGAGTACGAGATGGAAGTGGTCCGCGACAAGGCGGATAACTGCATCATCGTTTGCTCGATCGAAAACCTCGACCCGATGGGCATCCATACCGGCGACTCGATCACGGTCGCGCCGGCGCAGACGCTGACTGACAAGGAATACCAGATCCTGCGTAACGCGTCGCTCGCGGTGCTGCGCGAGATCGGCGTCGACACGGGCGGCTCGAACGTGCAGTTCTCGATCAATCCGAAAGACGGCCGGATGATCGTGATCGAAATGAATCCGCGGGTGTCGCGCTCGTCGGCGCTGGCGTCGAAGGCAACCGGCTTCCCGATCGCGAAGGTCGCGGCAAAGCTGGCTGTCGGCTATACGCTGGATGAACTCAAGAACGAAATCACCGGCGGCCAGACGCCGGCGTCGTTCGAGCCGACGATCGACTACGTCGTCACCAAAATCCCGCGTTTCGCGTTCGAGAAGTTCCGCGAAGCCGATTCGCGCCTGACCACGCAGATGAAATCGGTCGGCGAAGTGATGGCGATCGGCCGCACCTTCCAGGAGTCGTTCCAGAAAGCGCTGCGCGGCCTCGAAGTCGGCGTCGACGGTCTCGACGAAAAGACCACCAATCGCGACGAGATCATCCGCGAGATCGGCGAAGCCGGTCCGGATCGCATCTGGTATGTCGGCGATGCGTTCCGTGCCGGCATGAGCGTGCAAGAGATCTTCGAGGAGACCGCGATCGACCCGTGGTTCCTCGCGCAGATCGAACAGATCGTGTTGAAGGAAAAGGCGCTCACGGGCCGCACGCTCGCGAGCCTCACGAAGGAAGAGTTGAAGTATCTGAAGCAGAGCGGCTTCTCGGATCGCCGTCTCGCCAGGCTGCTTGGCGCGAAGCCGGCGGACGTGCGCGCGCGTCGTATCGAGTTGAACGTGCGTCCGGTGTACAAGCGCGTCGATACCTGCGCGGCCGAGTTTGCAACGAAGACCGCGTACATGTACTCGACCTACGAGGAAGAGTGCGAAGCGAATCCGACCAGCAACAAGAAAATCATGGTGCTGGGCGGCGGCCCGAACCGGATCGGCCAGGGCATCGAGTTCGACTACTGCTGCGTGCACGCCGCGCTCGCGATGCGCGAGGACGGCTATGAAACGATCATGGTCAACTGCAACCCGGAAACCGTGTCGACCGACTACGACACCTCCGACCGTCTGTACTTCGAATCGCTGACGCTCGAAGACGTGCTCGAAATCGTCGACAAGGAAAAGCCGGTCGGCGTGATCGTGCAGTACGGCGGCCAAACGCCGCTGAAGCTCGCGCTCGATCTCGAGGCGAACGGCGTGCCGATCATCGGTACGTCGCCGGACATGATCGACGCGGCCGAAGACCGTGAGCGCTTCCAGAAGCTGCTGCAAGAGCTCGGTCTGCGTCAGCCGCCGAACCGTACCGCACGTACCGAAGACGAAGCGCTGAAGCTCGCCGACGAAATCGGCTATCCGCTCGTCGTGCGTCCGTCATACGTGCTGGGCGGCCGAGCCATGGAAATCGTCCACGAGCCGCGCGACCTCGAACGGTATATGCGCGAGGCCGTCAAGGTGTCGAATGATTCGCCGGTGCTGCTCGACCGCTTCCTGAACGATGCGATCGAATGCGACGTCGATTGCATTTCGGATGGCGAGGCCGTGTTTATCGGCGGCGTGATGGAGCACATCGAACAGGCGGGTGTGCACTCGGGCGACTCGGCCTGCTCGCTGCCGCCCTATTCGCTGTCGAAGGCGACCGTCGCTGAACTGAAGCGCCAGACCGCCGCGATGGCGAAGGCGCTGAACGTGATCGGCCTGATGAACGTGCAATTCGCGATTCAGCAGGTACCGCAGGCTGACGGTTCGAAGGACGACATCATCTATGTGCTCGAAGTGAACCCGCGCGCGTCGCGCACGGTGCCGTACGTGTCGAAGGCGACCAGCCTGCCGCTCGCAAAGATCGCGGCGCGCGCGATGGTCGGCCAGAAGCTTTCCGCGCAACGCGTGACGAAGGAAGTCGAGCCGCCGTACTTCAGCGTGAAGGAAGCGGTGTTCCCGTTCGTCAAGTTCCCGGCGGTCGATCCGGTGCTCGGACCGGAAATGCGTTCGACCGGCGAAGTGATGGGCGTTGGCCAGACATTCGGCGAGGCGCTGTTCAAGTCGCAGCTCGCGGCGGGTTCGCGTCTGCCGGAATCGGGCACGGTGCTGCTGACCGTGATGGACGCCGACAAGCCGAAGGCAGTCGAAGTCGCTCGCATGCTGCACGAGCTCGGCTATCCGATCGTCGCGACCAAAGGTACGGCTGCCGCGATCGAAGCGGCCGGCGTGCCGGTCAAGGTCGTCAACAAGGTGAAGGACGGCCGTCCGCACATCGTCGACATGATCAAGAACGGAGAGATCGCGCTCGTTTTCACGACGGTCGACGAAACGCGCGCGGCGATCGCCGACTCGCGTTCGATCCGCATGAGCGCGCAGGCGAACAAGGTCACCTACTACACGACGATGTCGGGGGCACGCGCGGCGGTGGAGGGTCTTCGGTATCTGAAGAACCTGGAAGTCTATGATTTACAAGGACTCCATGCTCGCCTAAACTAAGGCTTCGACTACTTGTCCAAGATGTAAGTGCCGCGGTTAAGCGGCGTTCCGCAGGTGCTGCGGCCCGAGTTTGCACGGGCGGCGGCTTTCGCGGAATGCACTTAACCGCGGTGATTTTTTTTATGGCCGTTTTTTGCCTTCAGAGTTGTTTATGAGCACTATTCCATTGACGAAGCGCGGCGCAGACATGCTGCGTGATGAATTGCAGCGCCTGAAATCGGTTGAACGTCCGGCCGTGATCAACTCGATTGCGGAAGCGCGCGCCCAGGGCGATCTGTCGGAAAACGCCGAATACGACGCTGCAAAGGAAAAGCAGGGCTTCATCGAAGGCCGCATCGCCGAAATCGAGTCGAAGCTTGCCGCCGCGCAGGTGATCGATCCGTCGCAAGTCGAAGCGGACGGCCGCGTGGTGTTCGGCGCGACGCTCGAGCTCGAAGACCTCGAGTCGGGCGCATCGGTCAAATACCAGATCGTCGGCGACGACGAAGCGGACATCGACCACGGCCTGATCTCGATCAGCTCGCCGATCGCGCGTGCGCTGATCGGCAAGTCGGAAGGCGACGTCGCGTCGGTGCAGGCGCCGGGCGGCGTGCGTGAATACGAAATCATCGCGGTCAGCTACATCTGAGGGTGACGCCGGTGTCTCTGATGCCGCATCGTTTTTTCCGCCTGTTGACGGTTGTGTGGGTTGGTAGTCTGTTGACTATCGGCTATGCGGTCGCGCCTGTGCTGTTCACGACGCTCGACCGGATGACGGCGGGTGCCGTGGCCGCCCAGCTGTTTCGCATTCAGGGTGTGATTGGCGTCGTGTGTGGCATTTTGCTGCTCGGTCTCGCCAATCTGCTCGTGCGGCGCGGTAGCGGCGCGTACCGCCGCTTGCGCTGGCTGCTCGCCGGGATGCTCGTATGCGTGCTGGTTGGCTATTTCGCGTTGCAGCCGTTCATGAACGCGATGCGCGTCGCTGCGCTCGAGGCGGGCAGCGACATCGGGCATTCCGCTTATGCGACGCGGTTCGGTATCCTGCATGGCGTGTCGAGTCTGTTCTATCTGATCGAGAGCCTGCTGGGTCTTGCGCTCGTGTGGCTGCTACCGGCGCGTGTCGGTGCGGCGGCCGAGGAAGAGGGCGCGCGCGACGTTGCGGGGAAGGTGGCGGGCTGAAGCTCGCGGGTCGCTGATGGTGTGACGCGGCGCCACTGCCGCCGGTTGATCACAATGCCTGCGATGAGCGTCGGGTTGCGGCGAGTCGCCGGGAACCCGGTGGCCAACTTCGACTCATTGGCACGCGGCTTCGGGCGTTGCGCTCGATGCCACACCGATACGCGGCGCGGAGCCGGTCCGGACCCCGACCGCGTGTTCTCTTACTTCGACTGATGCGAGCGCTTCGCGCTGGTTTGACGCTTCTTCGCACGTTTGATGTTGCCACCCTGCGTCACGCGTTCATTGCCGCGCACCAGCACGGCTTTGGCTCGCGGCTTGCGCATCGGTACGTCGGTCGGCTTGACCACCTTGACGACGCGCGGCGCGCGCCCTTTGGCCGGCCGGGCTTCTTCGGCAGCCGCTTCGCGGGCGCTCGGCAACGCGCCGCGCTTCGCTTTTGGCGCCGGCTGCGCCGATTCGGGTTTCCAGATCACGAGCAGCTTGCCGATATGCTGGATTGGCGCCGCGTTCAGCGCGTCGCAGATTTCTTCGTAGATGGCGATACGGTCCTCGCGCTCATCACCGAACACGCGGATTTTGATCAGCTGGTGTGCGGCGAGGTGCACCTTGATCTCGGCGAGCACAGCGTCGGTCAAGCCTTCGGCCCCGACGAGCACGACCGGTTTGAGCGCATGTGCCTGGGAGCGCAACTCGGCGCGTCGGTCGGATGAGACTTTGAGGGCTGGCATGGAAAGTGGAAGACTCGACTAAAATGGCGGCTCCTGCGTTTTGTCCGAGCGATTCGGGCGGCTCGATTCGGCAGGGCGCGCGTCAGAACAACAGAATCGCGGACAGCCGCCAGTTTGGCGGTGGCCGCGCGAATTAACCGCGTATTATCCCCTAAAGCGCGACCCGACGCAGCAATAGTTCAATCTTTAATGGCAAAAAACAAGTTCAACACCGCGTGGCTGCATGACCACATCAACGATCCGTACGTCAAAATGGCGCAGCGGGAAGGATATCGCGCCCGTGCGGCTTACAAGCTGAAGGAAATCGACGAGCAGGACAAGCTGATCCGCCCGGGGCAGGTGATCGTCGATCTGGGTTCGTCGCCAGGCAGCTGGAGCCAGTACGCGCGCAATAAGCTCGCGGGTGGCGCGCAGCGCAACATAGAGCGCGAAGGTGGCATCGACGGCACGATCATCGCTTTGGACCTGCTGCCGATGGAGCCCGTCGCCGACGTGCACTTCATCCAGGGCGATTTTCGCGAAGACTCGGTGCTGGTTCAGCTCGAAGAATTGGTCGGTGCGCGCCAGGTAGACCTTGTAATTTCCGATATGGCGCCCAACCTGTCTGGCGTGGCACTCGCGGATGCGGCGCGGATCGAGCATTTATGCGATCTCGCGCTCGAATTCGCGCAAAATCACCTGAAATCGGATGGTGCCCTTTTAGTCAAATGCTTTCATGGAAGCGGCTATAGTCAGATTGTCGAAAAGTTCAAGCGCCAATTCAAGGTGGTGGCTGCCCGCAAGCCGAAGGCGTCGCGGGATAAATCGTCAGAAACGTTTATTTTGGGTAAGCATCTGAAGCGTCCCGCATAGGGGTGCAGCGATCCATTTCCACCTCTGCAAATAATGAGGCTATGCGTCGGAGGTCGGCATCGAGCTGGCCCGCTACCCTATTTCCGTGGTAGTGAAACGTTATGGCAGGGGTTTGCGGACTGGATTAGAATGCTTTCGTGGTGCCGCAAGGCAAATGTAGGCGCCCGTCTAAGTGAAGGAGTGGTGCTTTGAACAACAATATGTTTTCGAAAGCAGCAGTGTGGCTGGTAATCGCACTGGTGCTGTTTACGGTGTTCAAGCAGTTCGACAAGCCCCGTGTCCAGGAAGGTGTTTCCTATTCGCAGTTCATGGACGACGCGAAGAACGGCAAAGTCAAGAACGTCATTGTCCAGGGGCGGAACCTCACGGTCACTCCAGCAGACGGCCAGAAATACCAGATCGTGTCGCCCGGCGACATCTGGATGGTCGGCGATCTGATGAAGTATGGCGTCCAGGTGAGCGGCAAGGCTGACGACGAACCCAATGCACTGATGTCCGTGCTGTATTACCTCGGCCCGACGATCCTGATCATCGGTTTCTGGTTCTACATGATGCGACAGATGCAGGGGGGCGGCAAAGGCGGGGCCTTCTCGTTTGGCAAGTCGCGCGCGCGGCTGATTGACGAGAACAACAACGCGATCAATTTCACCGACGTCGCTGGGTGCGACGAAGCCAAGGAAGAAGTGTCGGAGCTCGTCGACTTCCTGCGCGATCCGCAGAAATTCCAGAAGCTCGGTGGTCGTATTCCGCGCGGCGTGCTGCTCGTTGGCCCGCCGGGAACCGGTAAGACGCTGCTCGCGCGTGCTATCGCCGGCGAGGCGAAGGTGCCGTTCTTCAGTATTTCGGGTTCGGACTTCGTGGAAATGTTCGTCGGCGTCGGCGCGGCTCGCGTGCGCGACATGTTCGAGCAGGCGAAGAAGCACGCGCCGTGTATCGTGTTCATCGACGAAATCGACGCAGTTGGCCGTCATCGCGGCGCCGGCATGGGCGGCGGTAACGACGAGCGCGAACAGACGCTGAACCAGATGCTCGTCGAAATGGACGGCTTCGAGGCGAACTCGGGCGTCATCGTAATCGCCGCGACGAACCGTTCGGATGTGCTCGACAAGGCGCTCCTGCGTCCGGGGCGTTTCGACCGTCAGGTGTACGTCGGTCTGCCCGATATCCGCGGCCGCGAGCACATCATGAAGGTGCACCTGCGCAAGGTGCCGATCTCGAACGACGTCGATGCGGCAGTGATCGCGCGCGGCACGCCGGGTTTCTCGGGCGCCGATCTCGCGAATCTCGTCAACGAAGCAGCACTGTTCGCGGCGCGCCGCGGCAAGCGCATCGTCGAAATGACGGACTTCGAGGACGCGAAGGACAAGATCTTCATGGGCCCGGAGCGCAAGTCGGCCGTCATTCGCGAAGAATCGAAGCGTGCTACCGCCTATCACGAATCGGGTCACGCGGTGATCGCGAAGCTGTTGCCGAAGGCCGATCCGGTGCACAAGGTCACGATCATTCCGCGCGGCCGTGCGCTGGGGGTCACGTGGCAGTTGCCGGAGCATGACAACGAAACGTACTCGAAGGAATATCTGCTCGACCGTCTTGCCATCCTGTTCGGTGGCCGCGTGGCGGAAGAGCTGTTCCTGAACCTGATCAGCACCGGCGCGTCGGACGACTTCAACAAGGCGACCCAGACGGCCCGCGCAATGGTTGCCCGCTTCGGCATGACGGACGCGCTCGGACCGATGGTCTATGTCGACGATGAAAACGACGCTTCGCCGTTCGGCCGCGGCTTTACGCGGACCATTTCGGAAGCGACGCAGCAGAAGGTCGACGCGGAAATCCGCCGTGTGCTGGACGAGCAGTACAATCTCTCACGGCGCCTGCTCGAAGAGAACCGCGACAAGGTCGAAGCGATGACCGCCGCACTGATGGAGTGGGAGACGATCGACGCTGATCAGATCAACGACATCATGGCAGGCCGTCCGCCGCGTTCGCCAAAGAGCTCGCCGCCGTCGGCAACCGACGCCTCGTCGGGCGGCAGCCCGGGCACCGAAGTCAAGCCGGGCAGCGCAACCGCGCCGGCCTGATCGGCAGCCAGTAGAAAGTGCGGGCCGGTGTGCTACACACCGGCCCGTTTTGCATTTATCCGTTCCAAGTGAAGCATTGCTACGTGTCGAAAGTCGATTCTTCCGTACCCCTTCCCGAGCCGCTGCAATGCGGCCGCTTCAAGCTGACGTTTGAACGCCCGTTGGTCATGGGCATCCTGAACGTCACTCCCGATTCCTTCTCCGATGGCGGCATGTACGCGATGCGCGGCGATGCGCTGCGCCAGGCCGAGCGCATGATGCTCGAGGGCGCGGACATCATCGATATCGGCGGGGAATCGACGCGTCCCGGCGCGCCGCCGGTGCCGCTCGACGAAGAGCTGGAGCGCGTGATACCGCTCGTCGAGCAACTGCACGGTGCGAACGTGCCGTTGTCGGTCGATACATACAAGCCCGAAGTGATGCGTCGTGCGTTGAGCGCGGGCGCCGACCTGATCAACGACATATGGGGCTTCCGTATGCCCGGTGCGATCGACGCGGTGCGCGACAGCGACTGCGGCCTTTGTGTCATGCATATGCTAGGTGAGCCGCAGACCATGCAGCTCGGCGAGCCGCACTATGTCGACGTTGTCAGCGACGTACGCCACTTCCTCGAGGAGCGCGTCGCGACGTTGCAGCAGGCGGGGATTGCGCGCGAGCGCATTTGCGTCGATCCGGGTTTCGGCTTCGGCAAGGCCGTCGTCGAGCACAACTACGCGTTGCTCGCGCATCTGCGCGACACGGCGCCGCGCGCCGCGTCACCGTATCCGATCCTTGCGGGCATGTCGCGCAAGTCGATGGTGGGCGCGGTGACGGCGCGGCCGGCGCCGGAGCGCGTGGCCGGCAGCATCGCCGCGGCAGTGTGTGCCGCCGAGCGAGGCGCCGCGATTCTGCGCGTACACGACGTCGCGCAAACACTCGATGCATTGAAAGTATGGGCAACCCTGCGCGACGCTGCCAATCAGAGCCGCGCGCACGGTTGAACCCGCAGCCACATACAGGGAGAACAAATATGGCGCGTCGTTACTTCGGAACGGACGGCATTCGAGGCAAGGTGGGCGAAAGCCCGATCACGCCGGAATTCGTGTTACGGCTCGGCTACGCGGCCGGCAAGGTGCTCGCGGGCGCCGATCAATGGGCGAAAACGGGCACCCGCCCGACGGTCTTGATCGGCAAGGACACGCGGGTATCGGGCTACATGCTCGAGGCTGCGCTGGAATCGGGCTTTTCGGCGGCCGGTGTCGACGTGATGCTGGCCGGCCCGATGCCGACGCCCGGCATCGCCTATCTGACGCGCGCACTGCGGCTTGCCGCGGGCGTCGTTATCAGCGCATCGCACAACCCGTACTACGACAACGGGATCAAGTTCTTCTCGGCCGACGGCAACAAGCTGCCGGACGACGTCGAAGCGCAGATCGAGGTGCAGCTCGAGCTGCCGCTCGCGTGCGCGGCCTCGGAGCAACTGGGCAAGGCGCGCCGTCTCGACGACGCGGCTGGCCGCTACATCGAATTCTGCAAGAGCACGTTCCCGGCCGCGTACGACCTGCGCGGCATGAAGCTCGTCGTCGATTGCGCGCATGGCGCCGCTTACGACGTCGCGCCGCATGTGTTCCACGAGCTCGGCGCGGAAGTGATCCCGATCGGCGTCTCGCCGAACGGCTTCAATATCAACGACGGCGTCGGCGCGACGGCGCCCGATGCGCTGGTGCGCGCGGTGCGTGCAAACCACGCGGACCTCGGTATCGCGCTCGATGGCGACGCCGACCGTCTGCAGGTCGTCGACGAATCCGGCCGTCTGTTCAACGGCGACGAGCTGTTGTACGTCCTGGTCAAAGACCGTATCGCGACCGCCGGCCATGTGGAAGGAGCGGTCGGTACGCTGATGACCAACATGGCTGTGGAGGTCGCGCTGCAGAACGCCGGTGTGAAGTTCGTGCGCGCCGCGGTCGGCGACCGCTATGTGCTCGAACAGCTTCGCGAGCACGGCTGGCAACTCGGCGCGGAAGGCTCGGGCCACATTCTGTCGCTCGATCGCCATTCGACCGGCGACGGAATCGTCTCCGCGCTGCTCGTGCTCGCGGCGATGCAGCGCAGCGGCAAATCGCTCGCGGATCTGCTCGAGGGTGTCACGCTGTTCCCGCAGAAGCTGATCAACGTGCGCATGAAGCCCGGCGCGGACTGGAGGGGCAGCGAGACGATTCGCAGCGCGATCAAGGTGGCCGAAGGCGCGCTCGACGGCCGCGGTCGCGTGCTGATCCGGGCGTCGGGTACCGAGCCGGTACTGCGCGTGATGGTGGAGGCGCAAAACGTCGCGGACGCGCTCGAGCATTCTGAGGCGATCGCCGAAGCCGTGCGGGAAGCGACGGCCTGACCGTCGCCGTCAGGCCGGGCTTTACCCGCAGACCTCGGCGCAATCCCCGGCCCGATGAAACCCCACGCGCACCCGCCAAAACATCGACGCCTGCCGCGCAAAATTCCTCTTCACGCAGCGCGCAAACGTTCGCGCCCGAGCTTTTTTCACCCACCTTAAAAATTGCGACCGGACGTGCATCGCACCGGTCGCGATCAGTCCATCCCGAAACCTTTCACCGGGTAATATTGCTGTCACATCTGATTCACGATCAGTCACGTTTTTGTCATAAAGAGACCCTAAGCTTCGCGGTGATCGAGTTTTCCGCTCCCACCACACGCTCACACTCCCTGGAGGTCTCATGAAATTGATGCAAACCGTGTTCGCTGGCGTCGCTGGCGCGCTCTTCGCAATCGCAGCGCAAGCCGCAGACATCACCGGCGCGGGCAGCACGTTCGCGGCACCGATTTACACGAAGTGGGCCGACGCTTATCAGAAGTCCGGCGGCGGCAAGGTCAACTATCAAGGTATCGGTTCGTCGGGCGGTGTGAAGCAGATCGTCGCGAAGACCGTCGATTTCGCCGGTTCGGACGCGCCGCTGAAGGACGACCAACTCGCCAAGGACGGCCTGTTCCAGTTCCCGACGGTGGTCGGCGGCGTGGTGCCGGCAGTCAACGTGCCGGGCGTGAAGCCGGGCGAATTGGTGCTGTCGGGTGAAGTCCTCGGCGACATCTACCTGGGCAAGATCAAGAAGTGGAACGACCCGGCAATCGCCGCGCTGAACCCGAAGGTCAAGCTGCCGGATCTGGACATCGCCGTGGTGCGCCGCGCTGATGGTTCGGGCACCAGCTTCATCTGGACGAACTACCTGTCGAAGGTCAACCCCGAATGGAAGGCGAAGGTCGGCGAAGGTTCGACGGTCAACTGGCCGACCGGTACGGGCGGCAAGGGCAACGACGGCGTCGCGGCTTTCGTGCAGCGTCTGCCGGGCGCGATCGGCTACGTCGAATGGGCGTACGCTAAGCAGAACCACATGAACTACGTCGCGATGAAGAACGAAGCCGGCGCAGTGGTCGAGCCGCAAACCGAAACCTTCAAGGCAGCGGCTGCTGGCGCCGACTGGTCGAAGTCGTTCTACCAGATCCTGACGAACGAGCCCGGCAAGAACGCATGGCCGATCGTCGGCGCGACCTTCGTGCTGCTGCACACGACGCAGGACAAGGCACCGCAAGGCACGGAAACGCTGAAGTTCTTCGACTGGGCGTTCAAGAACGGCGGTCAGGCTGCGAACGAGTTGGACTACATCTCGCTGCCGGAATCGGTTGTGTCGGAAATTCGCACGCAGTGGAAGCAGAAGGTGAAGGATTCGGCCGGCAAGACGCTCGCCGAGTAACAGGCGTAAGCGGGCGCGGTCGATCAGGACTGCGCCCCGTAGCACCCCGGCCGTGCTCGTGCGAGAACGGCCGGTGGCATTCACGCGGCATGCGCCGCATGCATCACCGACCGCCCGACATGTGTCGTCCGGCAACTGGAAACAGGTCCCTCAGGCTCTCATGTCCGATATTCATTTAGCGTCCGGCACGAGCCGGGCCACTCCGCCTGGCAGCGCGTCGCAGCAGAAAGCGCCTGGCCGCTCCGGCGATGTGATCTTCGGTGGCCTCGCACGCCTTTCCGCCATCGTCACGCTGTTGCTGCTGGGCGGCATCATCTTGTCCCTCATAATCGCCTCGATGCCGTCGATTCGCGAGTTCGGTCTCGCGTTCCTGTGGACGGCGGTCTGGGATCCACCCAGCAAGCAATTTGGGGCGCTCGTGCCGATCTACGGCACCCTCGCGACGTCGATCATCGCTCTCATCATCGCGGTACCCGTTAGCTTCGGCATCGCGCTGTTTCTGACTGAACAGTCGCCCGCTTGGCTGCGCCGGCCGCTCGGCATCGCGATCGAACTGCTCGCCGCGATTCCGTCGATCGTGTACGGCATGTGGGGTCTGCTCGTGTTCGCGCCGATCTTCGCGGTGTGGTTCCAGAAGCCGCTCGGCGCCGTGCTCGGCGGCATTCCGATCGTCGGCGCGCTGTTTGCCGGTCCGCCGATCGGCATCGGCATTCTCTGCGCGGGCGTGATCCTTGCGATCATGATCATCCCGTACATCGCATCGGTGATGCGCGACGTGTTCGAAGTGACGCCGGTGCTGCTGAAGGAATCGGCCTACGGTATCGGCTGCACGACGTGGGAAGTGATGTGGAAGATCGTGCTGCCGTTCACCAAGAGCGGCGTGATCGGCGGCATCATGCTTGGCCTCGGCCGCGCGCTGGGTGAGACCATGGCGGTCACGTTCGTGATCGGCAACACCAATCTGCTCGACAATATTTCGTTGTTTTCACCGGGCAACAGCATCACGTCGGCGCTCGCCAACGAGTTCGCGGAAGCGGACCCGGGCCTGCACACGTCGGCGCTGATGGAACTCGGCCTGATCCTGTTCGTGATTACTTTCATCGTGCTGGCGATTTCCAAGTTCATGCTGCTGCGTCTCGAGAAAGGGGAGGGCGCGAAATGAGCGGGCCGTCTCTGAACATGCCGGATCTGAAGGACCCCGCGACGCTCGAAACGATGCGCGTGCGTCTGCAAGGGCGCCGTCGCATGACGAACGCGATCGCGCTGACGCTGTCGCTCGCTGCGATGGCGTTCGGCCTCCTGTGGCTCGTGTGGATCCTCTATACGACGCTGCGTCTCGGTGTCGGCGGTCTGTCGGTCGAACTGTTTACGCAGTCGACGCCGCCGCCCAACACCGATGGCGGCGGTCTCGCCAACGCAATCGTCGGCAGCCTGATGCTGGTCGCGCTCGCGACCTTCGTCGGCACGCCGATCGGCATCATGGCGGGCGTCTATCTCGCCGAATACGGCCAGAAAGGCTGGCTCGCGAACCTCACGCGCTTCATCAACGACATCCTGCTGTCGGCGCCGTCGATCGTCATCGGTCTATTCGTCTACGCGCTCGTCGTCGCGAAGCTCGGGCACTTCAGCGGCTGGGCCGGCGTGCTCGCGCTGGCGCTGCTGCAAGTTCCGATCGTGATCCGCACGACCGAAAACATGCTGAAACTCGTGCCGAACGCGATGCGTGAAGCCGCGTTCGCACTCGGCACGCCGAAGTGGAAGATGGTACTGTCGATCACGCTGAAGGCGTCGATTGCGGGTATCGTCACCGGTGTGCTGCTCGGGGTCGCGCGGATTGCCGGCGAAACCGCGCCGCTGCTTTTCACCGCTTTGTCGAACCAGTTCTTCTCGCTCGATATGGGCCAGCCGGTCGCGAACCTGCCGGTCACGATCTACAAGTTTGCTATGAGCCCGTTCGCGCAGTGGCAATCGCTCGCGTGGGCCGGCGTCTTCCTGATCACGCTTGCGGTGCTTGGACTGAACATCCTCGCGCGCACGATCTTCTCGAACAAGTAAGGGCGGAGTGAATCCGATGAACATGGCAGAAACCCAACTCAATCCGTTCGGGCACGCAGTCGCGCCCGCGGGCTCCGACCCCGAACACAGCGCTCACGCGCAAACGCCGGCGCGTCCGAAGATCGAGGTCAAGGACCTCAACTTCTTTTACGGCAAGTATCACGCGCTGAAGAACATCAATCTGCAGATTCCCGAAGGCAAGGTGACCGCGTTCATCGGCCCGTCGGGTTGCGGCAAGTCGACACTGCTGCGTACCTTCAACAAGATGTACGCGCTCTATCCGGAGCAGCGCGCGGAAGGCGAGATCGTGATGGACGGCGAAAATCTGCTGACTACGCGCCAGGACATTTCTCTGCTGCGCGCGCGCATCGGCATGGTGTTCCAGAAGCCGACGCCGTTCCCGATGTCGATCTACGACAACATCGCTTTCGGCGTGAAGATGTTCGAGAAGCTGTCGCGCTCGGAAATGGACGACCGCGTCGAATGGGCGCTGACGAAGGCGGCGCTGTGGAACGAAGTGAAGGACAAGCTCGGCCAGAGCGGCTACGGTTTGTCGGGCGGCCAGCAGCAGCGTCTGTGCATCGCGCGCGGTATCGCGATTCGCCCCGAAGTGCTGCTGCTCGACGAGCCGTGCTCGGCGCTCGACCCGATCTCGACGGGCCGCATCGAAGAGCTGATTGCCGAACTCAAGAGCGACTACACGGTCGTGATCGTCACGCACAACATGCAGCAGGCGGCCCGCTGTTCGGACTACACTGCCTATATGTACCTCGGCGAACTGATCGAATTCGGCGACACCGAAAAGATCTTCATCAAGCCGGTCCGCAAGGAAACCGAGGACTACATCACAGGCCGCTTCGGCTGATCCGCCGGGCAATACAACGGAGTACGACATGTCCGATAAACATTTGTCCAGCCAGTTCGACGCCGATCTGAATCTGGTTTCGTCGAAGGTGCTCGAAATGGGCGGCCTCGTCGAATCGCAGATCGTCAACGCGATGCAGGCACTCAATGAATTCGACCTCGACATCGCCGAGCAGGTGATCGTCGCCGAAGATCGTCTGAACAAGATGGAAGTCGAGATCGACGAGGAGTGCAGCAACATCATCGCGCGCCGCCAGCCGGCCGCGCGCGATCTGCGCTTGCTGATCGCGATCTCGAAGACGATCACGAACCTCGAGCGCGCCGGCGACGAAGCCGAAAAGATCGCGAAGCGCACCAAGCGTCTGATGGAAGACGGCGCATCGCGCACCATCAACATCGCCGAGATCAAGCTGTCCGGTGAAATGGCCGTGTCGATCCTGCGTCGCGCGCTCGACGCGTTCGCGCGTCTGGACACGGTCGCCGCCGCGCAAATCGTGCGCGACGACAAGGCGATCGACGAGGAATTCCGCGCGTTCGTGCGCAAGCTGATTTCGTATATGACCGAGGACCCGCGTTCGATCTCGGTGGGCCTCGACTTTCTGTTCATCGCCAAGGCGATCGAGCGGATTGGCGACCACGCGAAGAACATCGCTGAATTCATCATTTACATCGTGAAGGGTACCGACGTGCGGCACCAGTCGCGCGACGCGCTCGAGCGCGAAGCGCTCAGCTAATCCAGAGATAAGGAACAGAGGTGCCGATGCCCAGCAGCATTCTCGTCATTGAAGATGAGCCCGCCATTTCCGAACTGATTTCGGTCAATCTTCAACACGCCGGGCACTGCCCGATTCGCGCGTACAACGCGGAGCAGGCGCACAACCTGATCAGCGACGTGCTGCCCGATCTCGTGCTGCTCGACTGGATGTTGCCGGGCAAATCGGGTATTTCGTTCGCGCGCGATCTGCGCAACAACGAGCGCACCAAGCATATTCCGATCATCATGCTGACCGCGCGCGGCGACGAGCAGGACAAGGTGCTCGGTCTCGAAATCGGCGCGGACGACTACGTGACGAAGCCGTTCTCGCCGAAGGAACTGATGGCGCGCATCAAGGCGGTGCTGCGCCGCCGCGCGCCGCAGTTGACCGAAGACGTCGTCGCGATCAACGGTCTGAAGCTGGATCCGGCCACTCACCGCGTCGCCGCGCATGCGGAAGGCAGCGACATCAAGCTCGATCTCGGCCCGACAGAATTCCGTCTGCTGCACTTCTTCATGACTCATCCGGAGCGCGTGCACAGCCGCACGCAATTGCTCGATCAGGTGTGGGGCGATCACGTATTCGTCGAGGAGCGTACCGTCGACGTGCATATCAAGCGTCTGCGCGCGGCACTTAAGCCGGCCGGGTGCGATGCTATGATTGAAACGGTACGCGGCAGCGGCTACCGGCTGGCGAAGAGCGCCTGATAGCCGTCGGCGGCGCACGGCACACCGTTGCGCGGTGCCGCCACCTCCTTACTGCGCTGTATTTTCTCTTCGATCGCTAGATCATGAACATCATCTGGGCGCGCTCCATCGTGTCGGTCGTGCTGCTTGCTGTTCTGTGCGCGGTGGTCGGCGCACTGGTGAACGTCAAGGCAGGGCTCGCTCTCGCCATCGTCCTGCTGCTCGCGCAGAGCATCTTCAGTACCTTTCACAAGCAGCGTCTGTGGCGTCTGCTCGACGCGCCGGTGTACGGCGAAGTGCCGAGCGCCCCCGGCATCTGGGGCGAAATCTACTACCGTCTGCACAAGCTCGCGAAGCGCTGGCACGCACAGGTGCGTCAGGTCGAGCAGCAGCATTCGCGTTTCATCCAGGCGATCCAGGCATCGCCGAACGGCGTTGCGATGCTCGACGATCACGATCAGATCGAGTGGTGCAATGCGATTTCCGAAAGCCACTTCGGGCTCGATGCAAAGCGCGATCTGCGTCAGCACATCACGCATCTGGTGCGTCATCCGGACTTCGTGCGCTATCTGAATTCGCATCGCTACGAGGAAATGCTGATCATGCGCGGCATGGGCGACAAGCGCCAGAACGTGCTGTCGGTGCAGGTGTTTCCATACGGCGACAATCGCAAGCTGGTGCTGTCGCAGGACATCACCGAACTCGAGCGCACCGATGCGATGCGGCGTGACTTCGTCGCCAACGTGTCGCACGAATTGAAGACGCCGCTCACGGTGCTGTCCGGTTTTCTGGAGACGATGCGCGAGCTGCCGTTGGGCGAAGCCGAGCGCGCACGCTATCTCGAGCTGATGGAGCAACAAGCGTCGCGCATGCGTCACATCGTCAGCGATCTGCTGGTGCTCGCGAAGCTCGAAGGCGACAACAAGCAGCCGAGCGATCAGATGATCGACATGCGCGCGGTATTGCGGCATCTGCACGACGATGCTCAAAGCCTGTCCAGCGATCATCACAAGATCGTTTTCGATGCCGACGAGGGGCTCACCGTCACCGGCGTCGAAACCGAGATCCTCAGCGCGTTCGGCAATTTGGTGACCAACGCGATCCGCTATACGCCCGATGGCGGCTCGATCAAGGTGAGCTGGCGTGCGCAGGGCGGCCATGCGGTGTTCTCGGTCACCGATAGCGGACTCGGCATTCCGGCCACCGATATCCCGCGGCTCACTGAGCGCTTCTATCGCGTCGACCGCAGCCGTTCGCGCGACACCGGCGGCACCGGGCTCGGTCTCGCGATCGTCAAGCACGTTCTGCAACGGCACGATGCGCAACTCGACGTGAAGAGCGAAGAAGGGCGCGGCAGCACGTTCACGGTGCGCTTTCCGCTGTATCGGACCGCGCTTTGTCAAACTGCGCAGGTTTGAACGCGGCAGTCGGCCGACCGGTCGATCCATGAAAAAAACCGCCTAAAAAGGGCGGTTTTTTTATGCGCGCGCCTATTGAAGCTGAAGCGCGCGCTGTCACGGCGAGCACCCGAAGCGCGAGCGGCTACGCGCAGAACTTGCCAAGCAGACTCATCTGCGCATTGCGCGACGCCTTGCCCGGCCGGCGCCGGCGATAGTGACCGTCGCTCTGCATCAGCCAGGCCGACTGGTTGTCGCCGAGAAACGCCGATAGCCCTTCCGCGATCACACGTCGCTTCAGCCGCCGGTTGTTGATCGGGAATGCGACTTCGACGCGCCGGAACAGATTGCGATCCATCCAGTCGGCGCTCGACAGATAGACCTGCTCTTTGCCGCCGTCGTAGAAGTAGTAGATGCGATGGTGTTCGAGAAAGCGCCCGACGATCGAACGCACCGTGATGTTCTCGGAGAGCCCTTGCACGCCCGGCTGCAGCGAGCACACGCCGCGCACGATCAGATCGATCTTCACGCCGGCCTGCGACGCTTCGTATAGCTCGGCGATCACGGTCGGCTCGAGCAGCGCGTTCATCTTTGCGACGATGCGCGCCTTGTTGCCCGCGCGCGCATGTTCGGCTTCCTTGCGAATCGCCTCGACGAGCTTCGGATGCAGTGTGAACGGCGATTGCCACAGCTCGTGCAGCTTCAGTTCGCCGCCGATTCCGGTCAGCTGCTGGAACACATGGTGTACGTCCTCACAGATCTTCTGATCGGCGGTCATCAGACCGAAGTCGGTATAGAGGCGCGCGGTGCGCGGATGATAGTTGCCGGTGCCGAGGTGCACGTAGCGCTTGAGGGTCGACTTGCCGCCCGCCAATACGCGTCGCACGATCAGCATCATCTTCGCGTGGCACTTGTGGCCGACCACGCCGTAGACCACATGCGCGCCGACCGCTTCGAGCTGCGAGGCCCAGTTGATGTTGGTTTCCTCGTCGAAGCGCGCGAGCAACTCGACGACCACCGTCACTTCCTTGCCGTTGCGCGCGGCCTGCATCAGCGCGTCCATTAGCGGCGAGTCGGTGCCGGTGCGGTAGATGGTCTGCTTGATCGCGACCACGTTCGGGTCTTTGGCCGCCTGCAACAGCAGCTCGAGCACCGGCTGGAAGCTTTCGTATGGATGATGCAGCAGCACGTCGCCCTGATTGATCACGTCGAACATGCTTGCGCTGTTGGCGATCTGCCTCGGCGTCGACGGAATATGCGGCACGAACTTCAGATCCGGCCGGTCGACCATCTCGGGCAGCTGCATCAGCCGCACCAGATTGACGGGGCCGTTCACGTAGTAGCAGTCCTTGTTCGACAGACCGCTTTCGTCGAGCAGGCGCCGGACTACGTGCGGGGGCGTTTCCGCCGACACTTCGAGCCGCACCGCATTGCCCAGATGCCGCGCCGGCAGTTCGCCCTGCAACGCGACGCGCAGATTCGTGATTTCATCTTCGTCGACGAACAGTTCGCTGTTGCGCGTGATGCGAAACTGATTGCAGCTGCGCACGACCAGATTCGGAAACAGCTCGCCGACAAAGTGTTGCAGCAGCGAACTCAGCAGTACGAACCCATGCGGATAGCCCGACAGTTCCTGCGGCATGCGCACGAGGCGCGGCAGTGCGCGCGGCGCCTGCACGATGCCCATCATCGCCTGACGGCCGAACGCATCCTTGCCCTCGAGTTCGACGACGAAGTTCAGGCTCTTGTTCAGCACGCGTGGAAACGGATGCGCGGGATCGAGACCGATCGGCGTCAACACCGGCAGCAGTTCGTCGAAGAAGTAGTTGCGCGCCCATTCGGTCTGCGCGTCGCTCCATGCTTCGGTTCCGTGGAAATAGATGCCTTCCTGTTCGAGCGCGCTGAGCACCGTGTCATGCAGCATCGTGTACTGGCGATGCACGAGCTTCTGCGCCCGTTCGACCACGAGGTCGTAGACGTGCTGCAGCGACATGCCGTCGGGCGACAAGCCACCGGGATTGTCGCGCATCTGTTCCTGAAGCCCGGCCATGCGGACTTCGAAGAATTCGTCGAGGTTGCTGCTGGTGATGCAGATGAAGCGGAGACGTTCGAGCAAGGGGACGGCAGGGTCGGCGGCTTGCGCCAACACGCGCTCGTTGAAACCCAGAATGCCCAGCTCGCGATTCAATAAGGGATAGCGGACGGACATCGGTTGCGAGATTGGAATGTCTGAAATGGAGACGGAAAGACGCTCGGAAATTCTCACGGTTTGATGACGTCCTGATGACATCGGCAGGGTTTCTAACATTTTATGCCGCAATCGTCTTCTGTCGTCAATATGACGCGCTGCATATGCGACGATACCGAACTCCCTGCGCCGCGAGGTGACATTGTGAAGGCTGCTACGCTTAGAATGGCGTCTTTGAACAGTGCGGCCGGCCGCGACGCGCAGCATGCGCCGAAGGCGCCGGGCAGGCGCGTGGCGCCGCCAGCGGCCGCCGCCCCGCCCGCCGCCGCCGCGCTCGCGCGCATGGAGTACGCTTATCCGATGGCCAATACCCCTCATCTCCTCGCCGCCGTCGATCTCGGTTCGAACAGCTTCCGGCTGATCGTGGGCCGGGTCGAGGAAACCGACGCGGGCAGCCAGATCTATCAGGTCGACGCCTTGCGCGAGCCGGTGCGGCTCGCGGCCGGGCTATCGCGCGACAAGATGCTCGATCGCGCGTCGCAGGTGCGTGGCTGGGATGCGCTGAAGCGCTTCGGCGAGCGCCTGCGCGACTTTCATCCGGACCACGTGCGCGCAGTCGCGACCAATACGCTGCGCATCGCGAAGAACGCGGGCGAGTTTCTCGGCGAGGCGCAAGCCGCGCTCGGATTTCCGATCGAAGTGATCGCGGGGCGCGAGGAAGCGCGTCTGATCTATGCGGGCGCCGCGCACTCGGTGCCGGCAAGCGCGGGCAAGCGGCTCGTCGTCGATATCGGCGGGGGTTCGACGGAATTCATCATCGGCTCGCACTACACGCCGATCAAGATGGAGAGCCTGTATATCGGCTGCGTGAGCCATAGCCGCGCGTTTTTCCCGGCCGGCAACGTCGACGAGTACACGATGCGCCAGGCGGAGCTCGCGGCGCGCCGCGAAATCCAGATCATTTCCGCCGAGTACAAGAAGACGGGCTGGGAGCAGGCGATCGGCTCGTCGGGCACCGCGCGCGCGCTCGCCGAACTGGTCGAGGCGAACAATTTCAACGATGCGGGTGTCACGCACGGCATTTCGCGCGGCGGCCTCGAGCGGCTCAAGCGCGCGCTGATCAAGGCCGAAAACGTGAACCGGCTGAAACTGATCGCGCTCAAGAGCGACCGCGTGCCGGTGCTCGCGGGCGGCCTGTCGATCATGATCGCGGTGTTCGACGAGCTCGGCGTCGATTATGTCGACACGACCGACGGCGCGCTGCGCCTCGGCGTCATGTACGATCTGCTCGGCCGTTCGCAGCACGAGGACATGCGCACGGTGACGGTCGAGGGCTTCATGCGCCGCTATGGCGTCGATCGTCCGCAGGCGGCGCGTATCGGCGATCTGTCGACGAGCTTCTACGACCAGTTCGCCGAGCCGGACGAAGAACGCCGCGCGGAGAACCGCATGTTCATCGGCTGGGCGGCCTCGCTGCATGAAATCGGGTTGTCGATCTCGCATAGCGCGTATCACAAGCACTCGGCGTATATCGCAAGCAACGCCGACATGCCGGGCTTTTCCCGCACCGACCAGGCGCGCCTCGCCGCGCTCGTGCTCGGCCATGCGGGCAAGCTTGGCAAGCTGTCGCAGACGCGCGACGTCGAATGGCCGTTGCTGTTCTGCCTGCGGCTCGCGGCGTTGCTGTGCCGTCGACGCGCGGACGTCGGCCTGCCGGGCATCACGGTTGCTCGGGCGAACGGGGGCTATGAGGTGCGTTTGCCGAACGAGTGGGTCGCCAACAATCCGTTGACCGACTACAGCCTGATTCAGGAAGCGGCGGAGTGGGAGAAAGTTGGGATTCCGTATCGCGTCGTTTATACGGACGATTGACGCGCTGTAGATCGACGCACGCTTCGATTTCCAGTTCGCGCATGAACGGAAAAAGCCCTGCACTGCAGGGCTTTTTCGTCTTCAGGCGGCGCACGTTATCGCGGCAACGCATCGCCAAGGAAGTGCCGCGCGTAACGCGCGTTGATATCGGACAGACGGAACAGGGTCAGAAAGTCAGCGGTATTGAAGTCGGGGTCCCACGCCGGCGCGCCGCAAATCTTCGCACCGAGACGCAGATACCCCTTCACGAGCGGCGGTGGCGCGACGGCGGCGCCCGTCTGCAGTTCGTCGACAGGCAGCGGCGTATGCGGAAACGCGCGATATTCGGGCGCGGTCAGCGCATTGTCGCGCAGCGAGCAATACAGGTTCGCCGCATAGTGGCCGCCATCGACCATCGCGACGCTCGCGCAGCCGAGCATCGTCTCGTAGCCGTTGTGCTTCATATAGGCGGCGAGCCCTGCCCACAGCGACATGATTACCGAACCGCTGCGATAGTCAGGATGCACGCACGAGCGGCCCACCTCGACCATCTTCGGGCGCAGATGCGTGAGACGCGACACGTCGAACTCGCTTTCGGCATACAGACGCCCGATGCGCGCGGCCTGATGCGGCGGCAGTGCGCGATATGTGCCGACTACTTTTAGCGTATCGAGGTCGCGCACCAGCAAATGATCGCAGTACGAATCGAATGCATCGACGTCGAGACCGGCGGGGCCGCTGAGGCGCGCGCCCATTTCGTCGGCGAAGACGCGGTAGCGCAGACGCTGCGCTTCGCGCAGCTCTTCGTCGGTACGCGCCCACGACACTTGCAGGCGATGCTGCGCGGTGACCGTTTCCTCGGCGCGCGGCAGACGGCGCGGTTCGAAAAGCGAGGCGAAGGGCAGGGTGGGCGTCGGCAGTTCTCGCATTGGCTGTCCAGGTCGAAAAGAGTGAGGATTTCTTTTCTCGCCAATGTAGTAACACGGGGTGACGCTCGCATGGCAAAGCCGTGACGATTGGATGACGATCCGTAAGCCCTCGCGTATGTGCCTGTCATGTCGGGTGCGTCGCGCGACGCGCGCGGTCAGATCAGATCGGGGCTGATGGCGGCGCGCAACACCGCCTGTTGTTCGCCGTCGCGCTCGCGGCTCTCGATCCACCAGATGCCGGCTTTCTTCAACGGCCAGCTTGCGCGGCTGTCGGCGAGCAGTTGCGCGGCGACGTGGCCGAGCGTCGGTTGATGGCCGACGATCACCACGGTCTGTGCAATGCCGCCGGGCCAGCCGGCCGCTTCGAGGACGTCGTTCGCGCTTGCGTTCGGCGCGAGTTCGCGCACGACGCGGTACCGGTCGCTCAACGTTTCGGCGGTTTGGATGGTGCGCACTGCGGGACTCGCGAGGATGACCGCGTCGTCGGGCAGACGGGCGCGCAGCCATTTCGCGGCGTTCTGTGCCTGCTTGCGGCCGCGCGTGGTGAGCGCGCGGGAGAGATCGCTCGCGGCGACATCTTCGGCTTCGGCGTGACGCCAGAGGATCAGGTCCATGCGAGTCTCCTTTCTGAGCGGCTTAGGATGGCGTTGCGGCGGGTTTGCGTTCGGTTTGGCGTGCCTGCGGATCGAGGTAGATGCGTAAGCACTGTCGCATGCACGCGGGATGGTTCGCAAGCCGAGTGCCTGGCCGGCGTCGGCGTGCGCGGTAATGCGAGCGAAAAAGCAAAAAACCCGCGAAGCCGGAGGCTCCGCGGGTTTCGCATTGCTTTTCGTGGTCGGAGCGATAGGATTCGAACCTACGACCCTCTGATCCCAAATCAGATGCGCTACCAGGCTGCGCTACGCTCCGACGAATCCGAGAGTATAGGGGGTGCGGACAGGAGCGTCAATCCTAAGCGGAGCGAATCGTCCCGGCAACGAAGTTGGCCGCGGTGGGCTCACAGTGGCCTAGATACGCCCCATCAACAGCAGAATGATCACGACGATCAGCACGACGCCGATGAGCCCAGTCGGTCTATAGCCCCAGCCGCTGCTATACGGCCAGCTTGGCAACGCACCGATCAGCAGCAGGATGAGTACGATTAGCAGGATGGTTCCGACGGTCATGGCGTTCTCCTTGTTGAGGGGCCGCGAAATCGCTGGCCGCATCGTCATGCTGGTTCGGCGCCTGTGCGCCGCGGCAATCGACGTGCGGGTCGCGCGCCGCTTGCTGGATCGGGATCAGCAACGCATGTGCCTACCAGAGCGCGGCGCGCGAAGCGTCGTCGTTGGATGAGTGCGTAGAGAGGAACTGGACGGGCATTGCGCCCGTCCAGCGTATATCGAGCCGCGCCGCGCGCGCATGTGCCGCAACGGCGGCCATCGCGTCACCGAGCGGGCGCGCAACCGAGCCACCGTGACATGCCGGTGCCGCGACTAGACGTCATTAGGTCCGGGCGGAAGATCACCCGGATCAATGCCGTGGGCGCCTCCAATGCGGCATATGCAAATGCTGATGCGTCCAGTGATGCAGCATGCCCTCGCCATCGTGTTCACGCCGGTAAGTTCGCGATTCGAAAATCGACAACGCCAACAGCACGAGCAGGCCTATTACGAGCCCGATCAGGCCCGCGATCGATTCACTGTCCATGGCAGTCTCCCGGTAGGTCCAGCCATGAACCCATAGTAGCTCACGTCCCGCGAAATCTCACGAAATGGAAAGAGTGAGGCGCAAGCGGGTGTGATCGCGTCGCGGAACGCCCTTTGCGGGTAGACTCTCGGCGCGCCGACGGACCTCCGTCGACCATCCTTGTCCCGGAGACGATTGCAAAATGACCCGCGTTCTGACTTTTGCGTTACTGTTGTGCGCCGGCGTTGCCGGCTGTGCGGACAATCCGTCAGCGCATCGCGGCAAGCCGCCACGCGATCCCGCCGACTACCACGGCGTGCCCACCGACGATCGGCCGCCTGCGATGGTGCCGGCGCCCGTCGCACAGTGAGCGCTGTTTCAGCCAGGAGCGAAGAGCGCAGCCTGTGATGACGCCGTGCCGCGAAAGCGCCTGCGAGGTGCAAGCGCTGAAGCAGTGAAAACGACCGGGAAAGGGCGGAGGTGGGAAGGCGAAGCACCGGCGCGGGCACGCCGGCACTTCTGACCCGCGCCGACTGTTCGCGCGGAGAGCACGGGCTAACGCGATTCTAGGACGCGCCCGTTGTGCGATGTGTATGCGCTTGTTTCAAGCCGTAACGGCCTGTCGTTCGGCGCACAGCCAACGAAGCGCTGCGCAGCGCGCTAAGCCGCCGCAATCCCTCGCGACAGCCCCGGCAAATAACGCGCGAGCGTCACGCCGCGCGCAGCCATGAAGATCAGCAGCGCGATCCACAGCCCATGATTGCCGTGCAACGCGAGCAATGCCGACGACGCCGCCACGAACACCCCAAGCGACATCACCATCGCCATCATCAGCTCGCGCGTGCGCGTTGCGCCGATAAACACGCCGTCGAGCAGAAAGCCCCACACCGAAATCACTGGCGACAGCGCGGCCCACGGCAGATAGGCCTCGGCCGCGGCCCGCACCGCGAGCTGATCGGTCAGCCGTTCGATGATCCATGCGCCCGCGCTCCAGTACACCAACGAGAATCCCGTGGCGCCGAGCACCGACCACAGCGCGGTGACCTTGACCGCCTGTGCGAACGCGTGACGGTCGCGCGCGCCGATCGCCGCGCCGACCAGCGCTTCGGCCGCATGCGCGAAGCCGTCGAGCCCGTACGCCATGAAGGTCTGGAAATTGAGCAGCAACGCGTTCGCGGCGAGCGTCGCGTCGCCTTGGCGCGCGCCGAGATGCGCGAACCAGCCGAACGACGATAGCAGGCACAGCGTGCGCACGAAGATGTCGCGATTGAGCACGACGAGCCGCTTCAACGCGGCGGCATCGAACAAGGCGGCGCGATTCAGCGGGGGCAGGCCGCGCGGCCTGCCGTGCCATAACAGCGCGAGGCCGAGCACGAAGCCGAGCGCGTCGGCGGTCGCGGTGGCTGCGCCGATGCCGGCCACACCCCAATGAAATGCATACACGTACAGCAGCACCGCGACGATGTTCACGCTATTGATGAACACCTGCGACAGCAACGCCAGCCGCACCCGCTGCGTGCCGAGCAGCCAGCCGAGCACGACGTAGTTGCCGAGCGCGAGCGGCGCGGCCCAGATGCGCGCGTGGCAATAAACCTGCGCGTGCCGCTGCACCGCGTCGCTGCCGCCGATCGCCCGCAGCGCGTAGCCGATCAGCGGTTGCTGCACGAGCAGCACCAGCGCGCCGATCGCGGCCGCCATCAGCAGCGCGCGCACGACGGTGTTGCGCAGCTCGTCGCGATGGCCCGCGCCGTGCGCTTGCGCGACGAGGCCGGTCGTGCCCATGCGCAGGAAGCCGAAACCCCAGAACACAAAGTTGAAGAAGAGCCCGCCGAGCGCGACGCCGCCCAGGTACGAGGCACCGTCCAGATGACCGGCGACGGCGGTGTCGACCGCGCCGAGGATCGGCTGCGTCAGATTCGCGAGGACGATCGGGAACGCGAGCCCGAGCACCCGGCGATGCCAGCGCCCCGGCAGCGCGGGGGCGCTGGGCGTTCCGGCGGCCGGCGTCCCGGCGGCCGGCGCCCCGGCTTCGGGCACGGCGTCGCTCAAGAGCGCTCCTGCACGCAAACCCACGGCGAGACGACGACCGCCCACAGTTCAGGGTCGCGCGCGGCGAAATCGGCGGCCGTCTCGGCCTGTACACGCTCGACCAGGCCGGCGGACAACCATTGCGCGACCTGGGTCGTGTCGTCGTTGGCGATGGCTTCGGCGACGCTCACCAGATCGAGGTCGCGCGCGACGCGCAGGAGTATGCCGCGCGCAAAGAAACGTTCGAGTTCGCTCCAGCCGATCCTGGCGGTTTCGCCGAGCAGCTTCGCGTAGAGGGGGCTTTGGGAGGCGTCGTGGGAAGTCATCGTGGGCGGGGTCGGACGGGGCCGTCACTATAAACTATCGGCTCAAACCGGCGGGCCGCGCGGCGAGCTTGGCGCAACCCGTCGGCCGCTCCTTCGTGCATGGCCGGCCTCAGTCGGATTCTGAACCTGGATGCCGGCAGATTCAACGACGCTCGCGCGCGCGCGCCGCGATTAATCGTCCGAATATTCGAAAATGAAGCGCGGCTGGAATACGGGTGTGGATTGTCGGCGGAATTGCCGATGTTAATCTTGTTTCACTATTCGCGAATTGTTGTTAAGCGATATCGACGCTTATTCGGAAGTGCTGCCGCGACTATTCGATGCGCTGCGTGCGTTTCCGCACCAAGTTAATATCCGCAACGTAAAGCGACCTTAACGCCAAACGAGTTAGTGTTATTCGGCCAGACATCTTTCGTCTGCTGTTTTGGCGGGCCTTCCGGCCGATCCCGGACAACATTGGCTGGTGCGATGCTCACGCATTCCGGATGGACGAATCAGCGCTTTGAGTATTTCGGCAGCGGCGCATTAAGCCGGTGTCGTTCGGACATTTCCGATTCACGGATCGCGGAATCCGTACGCCGTGCAACATTGCCCGCGAAATTAATGGATTGCACTTGTAAATGCGGATTGTTAGATTCCGTTCTGGCGCATGGTGAACCGGTCCTTTGCCGATATGCGCCGAACCCCCGTTAGCCCGGCTTCGTGCCGGGCTTTTTTTTGAATGGATTTACGTGGATGTTTAACCGTCGCAACGATCTTCACCGCGAATTCACATATGCGGCCGATGATGGCGGATTATTTTGGCGGCGCGAGGCTCATGACCTGGGTGATCATCTTTGTCGGCGTGTGGGTGATCGCGCTCGCGTTGCTGCTGCGCTTCGCCGCGCGCATCGATCCGCGCTCGGGCCGCTGGCGACGCCGCTGATCGGCGACGCTATCTGGCTTTCCGGCCCTGCGCGCCGTACAGCGCTGCTGTCTTTACTGTTTGCAGCGAATCACCATCGAGCGGTTTTTCACATTCGCGCCGAAAATGCCGCCGATCGTGCCGCCCGACGTCGCGCCGTTGTCGACGTCTTTCGACACCACCTCGTACCCGTAGTTGCCGCAGGCTTCGCCCGCGCGCTTGTAGCACTCGCCCCAGCTCGTGCTGGCGTCGCTGCCGCTGCAGTTGATCGCGAAACCGGTGTCGCCGCTGGGCAGATAGGTCATCGTGGTCGTGGTCGAGCAGCCGCCGAGGCCGCCGAGCGTCAGCAGGCCAAGACCGATCGTTGCAGCCGTCGCGACGCGCGCCAGTGAGCTTTTCATTTCAGATTCCTTGCAAATAACGGAAGCGGCCTGGCGCGCCGCCACGCCGCTTCGAATTGAGCGTTTATAGCACGGCGGGCTCCCGCGCCCGCGCCGCTTAACGCGGCGGCAGTTCCTTCGACGGATCGATCGAACGGCCCTGGTAGCGCAGCTCGAAATGCAGCATCACGCGATCGGTATCGGTGTCGCCCATTTCGGCGATTTTCTGGCCGCGCTGGACCGATTCGCCTTCCTTCACGAATAGCGCGCGGTTATGCGCGTAGGCGGTCAGGTAGTCGGCGTTGTGCTTGAGGATCAGCAGATTGCCGTAGCCGCGCAGGCCGTTGCCCGCATAGACGACCGTACCGGGCGCCGCCGCGACGATGGGCGTGCCGGCCGCCGCGGAAATATCGATACCCTTCGAATTGCCGCCGTCGAAACGGCGGAACACGGTGCCGTCGGCCGGCCATACCAGCGAGATGGGCGCGGGCGCGCTGGCCGGCGCCGAGTCGGCGGGCGCAGGACGCGGCGCGGCCGACGCACTCGCGCTGCTACCGCCGCTGCGGATCGCGCCGCTCTTCGACGCCGCGCCGCCCGGCGGCGTGACCCGCAGCACCTGCCCGACTTCGATGCTGTCGGGGTTGGTCAGCTTGTTCCAGCGCACGATGTTTTGCACCGATTGACGGTTGCCGCGCGCGATTTTCGACAGCGTGTCGCCCCGTTCGACCCGGTAGTACCCCGGCCCCACCGGCGCCGACCCGCACGCGGCGAGCAGCGCGAGCAACGCCGCGCAGCCGAGCCGTTTGATTCTTGTTGTTTCCAGCATTGGACCTCGCAAAGCGCTGCCGCGCGCCGATCCCGATCACGCGGCACAGTCAGACAAAGCGTTCGATTCTACCGGTTTTGCGTTGCGCCCCCCGGCGAGGGGGACGAGGCGGCGGCGGGCGACCGCCTCGAGCGGCTCGCCGTCGAAGCGGGCGTATCAAGCAGTTTTCTCGACAGTCATGCGCAGTGCCGCCGTTTCGGTCTGACCCGGCTCGAGCCAGCGCAAACCTCGGCCGTTATGGATCGCATCGGGCAGCCCCAGCCACGGCTCCACGCAGTAGAAGTCCGACTGCGGCGTTTCAGTCCACGTCGTCACCGCGTACCACGGCACCGAGCCGGGCCGCTGCAGATCGATCGTGATGACGCGATTAACGCCCGGCGCCACGATCCGCACCGGTCGATCGGGCGTGCCGGTCAGGCAATGGAAGCGGTCGTGGATGCGCGCTTCGTCGAGCGTGTAGCGCGCTTCGCCCGGCTCGGCGGGGCTGATCGAACCGTCGTCGAGCTGACGGCACCGCTCGGTGCGCGGCAGCTCGATCGTCGTGTGGGCGCGCTGCGTATGCGGCAACGCGAAGTAGAAGTGATGGCCGGCGTAGTAGGGCAGCCGCGTGTCGCCGCTATTGGTGGTGGTGAGCGTTACTTCGAGCGTGCGCGGATCGATGAGCGCGTAGGCGGCCTCGAAGCGGAAGCCGAACGGATAGAAGCCGCGGGTCGCTTCGCTGTCGGTCAGGACCATGCGCAGGCCGGCGCCATGCACGTCGGCGTGAGGCTCGAACGGCAGATCGCGCGCGAAGCCGTGCATCGGCAGCTCGCGCACGGTGCCCCGCGCGTCACGCCAATAGCCGATCTTGCCGTCGACGCGATGACGGCCGAGAAACGGAAACAGCAGCGGATTGCCGCCGCGAATCCGCGCGGGCACGCTCCAGTCGGCGTGCTCGGGCCAGTGAATGACCGCTTCGCCGTCGATCGTCCACGACAGCAGACGGCCGCCGGCTTGCGGCGCAAAACGGAGCACGGAGGCGTCCTGGGCGATCTCGAGAATGTCCTGTTCCGGGGAGAGAGGCATGTCGGTAGGTAGCGAGATGAAGGTTGAGGGTGGCGCAAGCGGACCTGTGCGGCAGCCACAGCGTCTGCATCGAGGCGGCGTTTCGCGCCATTCGCCAGGACTGCGTCGCGCGCCGTGAAACCGCGATTTTGCGCTGCTTTGCGCTACGGGGAAACCCTTCCCGGGAAATTGCGGGTGTCGGAAAAGCGCGAATCCTACCGATAATCCGCCTGAGCGTCCGGTCAATCTGACTCCCGGGCGAAACGGCTCAGGAGGCATTATGGATCTCGCAATGGCAATGGCGGTAGGCCTGTTCGGTATATTCACGGCCAGCACGTACTACTTCTTCCACTCGCTCAAACGCTGATCCCGCCGGTCTCATTCCCGGTGTTTGCAGCACGCGCGCGACGAATCCGTTGCACGCTTTCTTGCTCTCGCGTAACAACGGTGTCGAGTTGTGACGCAGCGCGTCAATATTTCCCCGAATGTGGCCTAACCGCTTGGCGCTGAGTGTGCAGCCAGGCATAATCGGTGCGCCTTTGACGCGCCGGCTTCCTTTTTTGTGCGGCGCCTCGTTCCCCGACACTTTCCTTAAAGGACCGCCGCGTGAACCTGTCGTTTCTGATTTTTTTGAGCGTGCTGCAAGGCGTGACCGAACTGTTTCCGGTGAGCAGCCTCGGTCACACGCTGCTCGTGCCGGCGCTGTTCGGCATGCATATCGATAAGCATGCGCCGCAGTTGCTGCCGTTTCTCGTCGCCCTGCATCTGGGCACCGCGTTCGCGTTGCTGTGGTATTTCCGCGCGCGCTGGAACGCGCTGGTGCGCGGATTCTTCGCGTCGCTCGGCGGCCGCCGCAACGACGATGGCCACATGATGTGGGCGCTGATCATCGGTACGATTCCGGCGGGTCTGGTCGGCCTCGTGCTGGAAAAACGCCTCGAGGCGATCTTCCACGATCTGCGCATCGTCGCGATTGCGTTGATCGTCAACGGCGTGCTGTTGTGGTTCGGCGATCGCCTGCAGCGCGCGCGCGCGCATCAGGCGCCGGAAAAGCTGACGTTCCGGCAGGCGTTCTTCGTCGGCCTCGCGCAAATCGGCGCGTTGATTCCGGGTTTCTCGCGCAGCGGTCTGACGATGATCGCGGGCAACGCGGCCGGCCTCACCACCGAGAAAGCCGCCGAGTTTTCGTTCCTGCTCGGCACGCCGATCATTTTCGCGGCCGGCGTGCTCGAAGTGCCGAAGCTGCTTCACGCGCCGAGCCAGCTCGCCGATGCGGTGCTCGGCGGCGTGCTGACCGCGATCGCAGCGTACCTGAGCGTGCGTTTCCTGATGCGCTACTTCGAAGGCCGCGGACGTCTCGCGTCGTTCGGCGCGTACTGCGCGATCGCGGGAATCGTGTTTCTCGGCTGGTTCCTGCTGCATCCGCAGCCGGTCTGAGCGTGCCGGGCGATCGGTTATAATCCGGGCCCGGTCGGTTGCAGCTCAGTTAAAATTTGTGTTTGTGGGAAGTCGGGCGGCTCGTTGCCAGTGCCGGTTTCACGCAGATATCGATCCATACGGCAGTAGCTCAGCTGGATAGAGCATCGGCCTTCTAAGCCGAGGGTCGGGGGTTCGAGCCCCTCCTGCCGTACCAGAATCGTCGAAGGGTTACAGGTCTCGCACCTGTAACCCTTTTTTGTTTTTGGCCATTCGAACTCCAGGAGTTTCCCGACTCAGGAAATCGCGCGCCAGGCCGTTAATTCGACAGAACCGTCTGACGCGCCGCAATGGAGAGACCCGCGTGAACCGACTCAGCCTCAACACCAAACTCTGGCTCGCGCTGCTGATTACGTGGCTCGGCCTGCTCGGCCTCGGCGGCTGGGCCGCGTGGCAATCACGCGCGACGATGCTCGCCGAGCGCAAGTCGGCGGTGCAAAACGTCGTCGAGAGCGCGTACGGCATCGTCGCCGACTATGCGCAGCGCGCCGACCAGCACGAGCTGACGCCCGAACTGGCGCGGCAGCAGGCGCTCGCGCGCCTGTCCGCGATGCGCTACCCGGGCAGCGGCTACATAATCGTGTCGACAGCTACGCCGGTCGTGATCATGCATCCGATGCTTGCCGATCTACGCAACAAGGACGTGTCTCACTACGCGGACAGCGACGGCAAGCTGTTGTTCGTCGAGATGGTCAAGGTCGCCCAGGCGCGGGGCCAAGGCTTCGTCGATTACATGGGGCGCCTCGCCGGCAGCAACGAGCGCGTGCCGAAGATCAGCTTCGTCAAACGCTTTGCTGCGTGGGACTGGTATCTGATTTCGGGCGTCTACGTGAACGACATCAACGCGGCGTTCCGCGCCGACCTGCTGCGCTATCTGCTGACCATCCTGGTGATCGGCAGCTTCAGCACCATCGCGCTCGTGCTCATCATCCGCAATGTGAAGCGCAGCCTCGGCGGCGAACCCACCTATGCGGCGAGCGTCGCGGCGACGATTGCCGACGGCGATCTGTCGTGCCCCGTCACCCTCGCGGGCGACGATCGGGACAGCATGCTGTTCGCCATGCAGCGCATGCAGAGCCGCCTCGCCGACGCGATCCGGCGCATTCGCGGCGGCACCGAAACCATCACGGTCGCGGCGGAAGAAATCGCCGCGGGCAATCTCGATCTGTCGGCGCGCACCGAACAGCAGGCCTCGTCGCTCGGCGAAACGGCCGCGAGCATGGAGCAGCTGACGGCCACCGTCAAGCAGAACGCCGACAACGCACTGCAGGCCAATCGCATGGCGCGCTCCGCGTCCGGGCTCGCGGCCGAGGGCGGCGAGGCCGTGCAGCAGGTCGTGGCGAACATGCAGAGTATCTCGGCGAGTTCGGCGCGGGTGGTCGATATCATCGGCGTGATAGAAGGCATCGCGTTCCAGACCAACATCCTCGCGCTGAACGCGGCCGTCGAAGCCGCGCGCGCCGGCGAAGAGGGGCGCGGCTTCGCCGTGGTCGCGGGCGAAGTGCGCAACCTCGCGCGCCGCAGCGCCGACGCGGCCAAGGAGATCAAGACGCTGATCGAAGATTCGGTCGAGCGCGTCGGCAGCGGCAAGGCGCTCGTCGAGAAGGCGGGCTGCACGATGGAATCGCTCGTCGATGCGGTGAAGCGGGTGACCGACGTGATCAGCGAAATCTCCGCCGCGTCCGACGAACAGAGCCGCGGCATCGAGCAGGTCAATCTCGCGATCGCGCAGATGGACGAGACCACCCAGCAGAACGCGGCGATGGTCGAGCAGGCGGCGGCCGCCGCGCAGTCGATGCAGGAGCAGGCGCAACTGCTGCGCGATGTGGTCAACATGTTTCGCCTGCAGGGGACGGCCGCCGCGCATGGATGAGCATCGATGGGCGCTGCCTGCCGAAGCGTGCATGCTATGCTTTTGAGGTCTGGATCAAAGGCCGCCGCGCGGCAACCCGCGCCGTGCACACTTCGAGGAGAGTCCTTCATGCCGACGCGAACCCGTGTGCTGTTCCACCTCAGTGCCGCGAGCCTGCTGCTCGGCGCGGCGATCGGCGCGCAAGCGGCAAACCTCGGCTTTCTGAGCGACACGCCGATCAGCTACATGAGACAGCGCGACAACGACTCGATCAAGCATGCGGTCATGAGTGCGCTCAATGACAGGAAGGACGGCGAGAGCGTCACGTGGGTCAACGACGGCACCGGCAATAGCGTGAAGATCGACGCGACCATCTCGATGGACAGCACCTCGACCCAAGGCGGACGCACCTGCCGCTCGCTCGCGGTCGTACTCAGGGCGAAAGGGCAATCGATGAACCTGCGCCCGAACTTCTGCAAGGAAGGCGGCGCCTGGCAACTGCAGAAGCGTTGAGCAGGCGCGAGCGCGGCCAGAGCGGCGCACGCGGTGAGGCCGCACGATGAGCCCGCGAATCGTCTCGTGCGGGATCGTGCTGCTCGCTCCCGACGGACGCGTGCTGCTCGCGCACGCGACCGAAACGACGCACTGGGACATCCCGAAAGGACAGGGCGAGGACGGCGAGGCGCCGCACGTGACCGCGCTGCGCGAGATGGTCGAAGAAACCGGCATCGCGCTCGAAGCCGATCGTCTGAAAGACCTCGGCCTGTTCGTCTACCGGCGCGACAAGGACCTGCATCTGTTCGCCGCGCGCGCGAGTGCTGACGAGCTCGACCTCAGCATGTGCACCTGCACGTCGCTGTTTCCGCGTCGTTCGGACGGCACGCTGATTCCCGAAATGGACGACTACCGCTGGGCGTCGATCGACGAAATCCCGCGCTATGCGAGCCGCAGTCTGACGCGGCTCTTCGAGACGACGCTGTCGCTCGCGCAACTGCACCGCTCGCTATAGACGGCGCACGCCGCCTTCAATCGAGCGCGTGGTCGTTCGGATGCGCGAACAACGCGCGGTTCTGCTCCGACAGCGGGAAATTGACGTTGATGCCGTGCGGCGGAATCGGCTGGGTGAACCACCGACGGTACAGACGCTCGGCGTCACCGGACGTCTGCGAGTGCGCGATCACGCGATTCACGAGCGCACGAAACGGCTCGTCGCCTTTGCGGAACATGCACGCATACACCTCGTAGCCGAGCGGCGCGCCCGTCACGATGAAATCGTCCGGATGCGGGTCGGTCGCCTTTAAACCGTAGACGATCGGCTCGTCCATCACGAACGCCACCGCATGGCCTTCCTTCATCGCATTGAAGGCTTCCTGGTGGTCGCGCGCGCTGATGATGCGCATGTTCAACTGCTTATCGGTGTTGAGGCTGCGCAGCAGGCGCTCGTCGGACGTGCCCGCGGTCGTCACGACCGGCTTGCCGGCCAGATCAGGGAAATCGGTGATGCCGCTGCTCTTGCGCGTGACCATGCGCACCGCGTGCTGGAAAAAGCTGTCCGAAAACGCGGCGACGTTTTCGCGCTCGACCGTGTGCGCGGTCGTGCCGCATTCGAGGTCGATCTGGTTGTTCAGCAGCATCGGCGTGCGGTTCGACGACGTGACCGTGACTTCGTGAACCCGCAGCTGCGACGTGCCGAGCGTTTTCCTGATTTCATCGACGATTTGCAGCGCGATGGTTTGCGAGTAGCCGACCGTGCGCTTGCCGTCGAAGTACGAGAACGGGATCGAGGCCTCGCGCACGCCGAGCACGACGACGCCGTCGTCGCGGATCTTTCTCAGCGTGCCGGTCAGTTCATCCGCGCAGGCGCGGCCGGCGGACGTGAGCAGGCCGCAGGCGGCCAGCGCAAGCAGCACGCTGTGCATGGCGCGCAGCAGACTCGGCAAGCGTGAAAAGCGCGCGCCCCTTGGGACGCGAACCGTGCCCTCAGACCCTTCCCCGCGGCGGTCTGCAACCTTCATCGGACCTCCCGGACCGGCGCGCCCAGGCGAGCGCGCAGTGAGTGTCGATCGAACCTCCCGCAACCCGGCTGGACAGGCCGCGCGAGGAGGTCGCGAATGCTGGCTTAGGCCGGCTTGCCCCAACTGTCGCGCAGGCTGACGATGCGGTTGAAGACCGGCTTACCCGGCTTCGAATCGACGCGGTCGGCCACGAAGTAGCCGTGTCGCTCGAACTGATAGCGCTGCTCCGGCAGCGCATGGCGGGCGCCGGTTTCGAGGTAGGCCTGCACCACCCGCTTCGCGTCCGGATTCAGCGCTTCGAGGAAGTCGCGTCCGCCGGCGTCCGGTTGCGGTTCCTTGAACAGCCGGTCGTAGATGCGCACTTCGGCCGGGCACGCGGCCGCCGCGCTGACCCAGTGGATGTTGCCCTTGACCTTGTAGTTGTTCGCGCCTTCGGTGCCCGATTTGCTGTCCGGGAAGTAGTTGCAGTGCACCGCGACGACGTTGCCGTTCTCGTCCTGGTCCGCGTGCGTGCATTCGACCACGTAGCCGTAGCGCAGGCGCACCTTGTTGCCTGGGAACAGGCGGAAGTAGCCCTTCGGCGGCGTCTGCGTAAAGTCCTCGCGCTCGATCCACAGCTCGCGCGAAATCGGGAACTCGCGCAGGCCCTGTTCAGGGTGATGCGGGTGCACCGGCGCGCTGCACGGCTCGGTGAGGTTTTCGGGGAAGTTGTCGATGATCAGCTTGACCGGATCGAGCACGGCGGCGATGCGGGGTGCCTTCTCGTCGAGATCGTCGCGTAGCGCACCTTCCAACACGCTCATGTCGATCCACGAGTCGACCTTGGTCACGCCGATGCGCTCGCAGAACAGCCGGATCGACTCCGGTGTGAAGCCGCGCCGGCGCACGCCGACGATGGTCGGCATGCGCGGATCGTCCCAGCCTTCCACATGGCCCTCGTTGACGAGTTGCAGCAGTTTGCGCTTGCTGGTGATCGCATACGTCAGGTTCAGGCGCGAAAACTCGATTTGCTGCGGCAGCGGACGCGTGAAGATGCCGGCTTCGGCCAGCTCGTTGAGGATCCAGTCGTAGAGCGGGCGATGGTCTTCGAACTCGAGCGTGCACAGCGAATGCGTGATGTTTTCCAGCGCGTCCGAGATGCAGTGCGTGTAGTCGTACATCGGGTACACGCACCACGCGTCGCCGGTACGGTAGTGATGCGCGAAGCGGATGCGGTAGATGACCGGGTCGCGCATGTTGAAGTTCGGCGACGACATGTCGATCTTCGCGCGCAGCACGTGCTCGCCTTCCTTGAACTCGCCCGCCTTCATGCGGCGGAACAGGTCGAGGTTTTCCTCGACCGAACGCTCGCGGAAACGCGACGGCGTGCCGGCTTCGGTGGCCGAGCCGCGGTTGGCGCGGATTTCCTCGGCCGACTGGCTGTCCACGTACGCCTTGCCGCGCTGGATCAGCAACTCGGCGAACTCGTACAGCTTGTCGTAGTAGTCGCTCGCGTAGTAGAGATGTTCCGTACGGTCCTTTTCCCAATCGAAGCCGAGCCAGCGCACCGAGTCGATGATCGACTCGACGTACTCGACGCTTTCCTTCTCCGGATTGGTGTCGTCGAAGCGCAGATGGCACACGCCGCCGTAGCTGCGCGCGACCCCGAAGTTCAGGCAGATGCTCTTCGCGTGACCGATGTGCAGATAGCCGTTCGGCTCCGGCGGGAAGCGCGTTTCGACGCGCTGGCTCCATTTGCCGGTGCGGTTGTCGTCGTCGATGATGTTGCGGATGAAATTGGATGCCGCGGGCGCGTCGTTGCGTTCAGCGTCTTTGCGTTCGGTGTTCATGCGAGAAGATGAGAGTCCGTGGGGGCGCGCAGTGCGCCCGCTTAGCCGTCAATTCTACCTGACGAGTCCGTTCGCGGCAGGCGCTTGCGGCGCGCAGCCAACGGCGGGGCGGCTTGGGCGCGGGCGCCGCCGTCAGCGCAGTGAGCGCGCGGGGCTGTAACAGGAGGTAAAACGGGTTGGCGGCGCCGAGCGCGGCCACTTAGGATGCGCTGCTACGCGCGGCCCGCGCGCCTGTGCCGGGCCTTCGCGCGGGCGGGCCTGGCCGGGCCGTCCACACTGTCCTTCATCTTGCACGAGGCTCTGCTGCTCGTGCGCCATGCTCGCCTCGTTGCCGGAGTTTTCTCGGATGTCTGTCCCGACACACGGCGCGTTCCGCGCGCCTTTCGCCCGCGCTTTGGCTGGCGCCCGTTGTTTTTGCCGAAGCCGCCGCGTGCTCGCTTCGGCGTGGTTTGCCGCGCTCGCCGTGAACGTCGCTGCGCCGTTGCCCGCCGCCGCGAAAACGCCGCCGCCGAAGCCGGCGCTCGATGCATCGGCCGTCGCCGCGCCGGATAGCTACAGCGCCGACACCGCGCAGCAGATCTTCGCCGCAGGCGGCAACGCGGTCGATGCCGCGGTCGCGATGGCCTTCACGCTCGCCGTCACGCGGCCCGATGCCGGCAATCTCGGCGGCGGCGGTTTCATGACGCTGCTGGTCGACGGCAAACCGTATTTTCTCGACTATCGCGAGCGCGCGCCGCAGCAGGCCACCCACGACATGTACCTCGACGACAAGGGCAACGTGGTGCCGGGCATGAGCACGGTCGGTCATCGCGCGGTGGCCGTGCCGGGCACCGTCGATGGCATGTGGGAAGCGCAACGACGCTTCGGCAAGCTCAAATGGAAGCAGGTGCTCGCGCCCGCGATCCATTACGCGACCGACGGCTTCCAGGTCGACTCGCGGCTGCAGCAGCGGCGCGATGCGGCCGCGAAGCATTTCGCCGGCAAGACCAATTTCGAGGCCTATTTCTCCAATCTGAAGGCGGGCGCGACGCTGCGCCAGCCGGAGCTCGCGCAGACGCTCGGGCGCATCGCGAGCGACGGCGGCCGCGAGTTCTACGAGGGCCGTACCGCCAGCATGATCGCCTCGCAGATGTACGGTCACGGTCTGATCACCAGCCAGGATCTGCGCCAGTACAAAGCGCTGTGGCGTGAGCCGCTCGCCGCCGACTGGCACGGCTACCGCGTGATCACCGCGCCGCCGCCGAGCTCGGGCGGCATCGGGCTAATCCAGATGCTGAAGATGCGGGCCGATGTGCAGCCGGCGTTCGACGGCCTCGCGTTGAATTCGGCGCCGTACATCCATCTGGTCGCGCAGATCGAGGATCGCGTATTCGCGGACCGGCAGCGCTACGTCGCCGACCCGGACGCCTCGCCGGTGCCGGCCGCGAAGCTGATCGACGACGCCTACCTGGCGCAGCGTGCGGCCGAAGTCAAGGCCGACGACGCGCCCGGCGCCGAGTCGGTGAAGCCCGCTGTCGACGGCGCCGAGGCGACCGAGAAGGCGCAAACCACGCATTTCTCGGTGGTCGACAAGTGGGGCAACGCGGTCTCGAATACCTACACGCTGAACGGCGATTTCGGCTCGGGCGTCGTGGTGGACGGCGGCGGATTCCTGCTGAACGACGCGATGGACGATTTCGTGATCAAGCCGTCAGGCACCGGCCCAGCCTCGACACCCGGCGCGGTCTCGACACCCGGCGCCGCCGATGCCGAGCCGAACACGATCGCGCCGGGCCGCCGCCCGATTTCGTCGATGACGCCGACGCTGCTGCTGCTGAAGGACGGCAAGATCGCGCTGGCGATCGGCACGCCCGGCGGCTCGCGCATCCTGACGACGATCTTCCAGGTGATGACGAACCTCTACGACTTCGAGATGTCACCGACGGACGCGCTCGCCGCGATGCGTTTCCATCATCAACTGCTGCCGCAAAAGACGATCTACTTCGAGCCGTACCGTCCCGCGCCGGATGAGCTCGCCGCGCAACTGAAGGCGCTTGGCTATACGACCGAGCAGCAGCCTTTCAGCGGCGACGTGCAGATGATCCGCGTGGAGGGCACGACGCCCGAGCCCGCCAGCGATCCCCGTGGTGTCGGCGTGGCACGCGTGATACGGTAGACGGCCCGCCGGGCTATCGCGAGCGGGCGATATGCCGAACACGGGAAGCGCGATGAGCGAACAAAAACCAACCACACTCGTACTGCCGGGCTATTTAGGCTCCGGTCCAGGTCACTGGCAAACGCGCTGGGAAGCGCTCGACCCCGCGTTCGTGCGCGTGCAGATGCCCGACTGGGAGCACCCTTCGCGCGACGCCTGGTGCCGCACGCTCGCCGCCGCGCTTGACGCCACGCTTGACGCCTTCGACGCGCCGGTCACGTTCGCCGCCCACAGCCTCGGCTGCTTGACCACGGCGTTCTGGGCCTCGCGGTACGCGAGCGCGGCGCAACTCGCCAAGGTGGCCGGCGCGCTGCTGGTCGCCGTGCCCGATCCGGCCGAAGCGCAGTTCCCGCAGGATGCAACCGGCTTTGCGCCGGTGCCGCTCACGCGCCTGCCGTTTGCGACGATCGTCGTGGCGAGCAGCGACGATCCGTATGGCGGCGTGCCGTTCTCGCGAACCTGCGCGAACGCGTGGGGCAGCCGCTGGATCGGTATCGGCGCGCGCGGCCATATCAATGCCGAGAGCGGCCTGGGCGATTGGGACGAAGGGCGGGACTGGCTCGCTTCGCTGGCGGCGGTGCGCTGAAACTCGCCGCCTCGTCGGTCAAATCACCGATTTCCGCTTCAACTCCGCAATCGTCTGCGCGTCGTAGCCGAGCACGTCGCGCAGCACGCGCTCGGTATGCTCGCCGAGCAGCGGCGGATGGCTCAGCGCCTGCGGCGGCGTGCCGGTCATGTTGATCGGATTGCGCACGAGCTTGACCGTGCCGCCCGACGGATGCGGCAGATCCACCTGCATACCGCGCGCGACCACCTGCTCGTTGTCGAATACCTCGGCGAGGTTATTGATCGGCCCGCACGGCACGCCGGCCGCTTCGAGCGCCGCGATCCATTGCTGCTTGCCCTGCAGACGGACCATGTCCGCGAGAATCGGCACCAGCAGTTCGCGGTTGCGTACGCGCGCGGGGTTGGTCGCGAAGCGGTCGTCGTCGGCGAGCGCCGGGCGGCCTCCCACCTCGACGAACTTGCGGAACTGCCCGTCATTGCCGACCGCGACGATGATCCAGCCGTCGCTCGTCTGGAAGGTCTGGTAGGGCACGATGTTCGGATGCGCGTTGCCCCAGCGCGCCGGCGGCTGGCCGCTCGCGAGGTAGTTCGTATTCATGTTCGCGAGCATCGCGACCTGCACGTCGAGCAGCGCCATGTCGATGTATTGGCCAACGCCGGTGCGGTCGCGGTGCGTGAGCGCGGTCAGCACGGCGATCGTCGCATACATGCCGGTCATCAGGTCGGCGATCGCGACGCCGGCCTTTTGCGGACCGCCGCCCGGCTGAGCGTCGCGCTCGCCGGTAATGCTCATGAAGCCGCCGATGCCCTGAACGATGAAGTCGTAACCGGCGCGCTGCGCATACGGGCCGGTCTGCCCGAAGCCCGTCACCGAGCAGTAGATCAGGTCGGGCTTGACGTCTTTGAGCGATGCATAGTCGAGGCCGTACTTCTTCAATTGGCCGACCTTGTAGTTCTCGAGCACGACGTCGCTTTGCGCGGCCAGTTCGCGCACGATCCGCTGGCCCTCGGGCGACGCGATGTCGAGCGTGACCGAGCGCTTGTTGCGGTTCGCCGCGAGGTAGTAGGCGGCCTCGCGCGTGTCCGCGCCGTTCGGCGTTTTCAGATAGGGAGGCCCCCAGTGGCGGGTGTCGTCGCCGACCTCGGGGCGTTCGATCTTGATGACGTCGGCGCCGAAATCGGCGAGCGTCTGCGCGCACCACGGACCAGCGAGCACGCGGGTGAGATCCAGCACGCGGATGTGACTGAGAGCGCCCATATTCTTCAACGTCTCCTGATTGATGTATGCAGGCGGCGCGCGAGTTGTCAGGCGTTATTTCGCGCGAAGTTTCGTGCAAGCCATCTTAAGCGATTCGCGCTCGCGGGCGCAGTCAGCCGAACGTCATAGCGCGGCTCGCACGCTTGCCGATCCCGTATAATCAGCCGTTTAAGAAACAGACAGTTGGCGCCTCCCACCGACCGCCAGTCTCAGTCAGGACCCGTCAGGACCTTCCCCCGCACGCTATGAAAGCCGCCGAAATCCGCGAGAAATTCCTCAAGTTCTTCGAATCGAAGGGCCACACGATCGTCCGTTCGTCGAGCCTCGTGCCCGGCAACGACCCGACACTGCTCTTCACCAATTCGGGGATGGTGCAGTTCAAAGATGTGTTCCTCGGCGCGGAATCGCGTCCGTATTCGCGCGCCACCACCGCGCAGCGCAGCGTGCGCGCCGGCGGCAAGCACAACGACCTCGAGAATGTCGGCTACACCGCGCGTCACCACACGTTCTTCGAGATGCTCGGCAACTTCTCGTTCGGCGACTACTTCAAGCGCGACGCGATCCATTACGCGTGGGAACTGCTGACCGGGGTCTATCAGCTGCCGAAAGACAAGCTCTGGGTCACCGTCTACCAGGAAGACGACGAAGCGCACGACATCTGGGCGAAGGAAGTGGGCGTGCCGGTCGAGCGCATCATCCGCATCGGCGACAACAAGGGCACGCGCTACGCGTCGGACAACTTCTGGCAGATGGCCGACACCGGCCCGTGCGGCCCATGCTCGGAAATCTTCTACGACCACGGCCCGGACGTATGGGGCGGGCCGCCGGGGTCGCCCGACGAAGACGGCGACCGCTACATCGAAATCTGGAACCTCGTGTTCATGCAGTTCAACCGCGACGCGCAGGGCAACATGACGCCGCTGCCCAAGCAATGCGTGGACACCGGCATGGGCCTCGAGCGTATCGCGGCCGTGCTGCAGCACGTGCATAGCAACTACGAGATTGACCTGTTCCAGGCGCTCATTCAAGCCGCTGGCCGTGAAACCGGCGTGACCGATCTGGGCAACAACTCGCTGAAGGTGATCGCCGATCACATCCGCGCGTGCTCGTTCCTGATCGTCGACGGCGTGATTCCGGGCAACGAAGGCCGCGGCTACGTGCTGCGCCGGATCGTGCGCCGCGCGATCCGCCACGGCTACAAGCTGGGCAAGAAGGGTGCGTTCTTCCATCGCCTCGTCGCGGATCTGGTCGCGCAGATGGGCGACGCTTACCCTGAACTGAAGCAGGCCGAGCAGCGTGTGACCGACGTGCTGCGTCAGGAAGAAGAGCGCTTCTTCGAGACGATCGAGCACGGCATGTCGATTCTCGAGGCGGCATTGGCCGATCTCGACGCCAAGGGTGGCAAGACGCTCGACGGCGAACTCGCGTTCAAGCTGCACGACACCTACGGCTTCCCGCTCGACCTGACCGCCGACGTCTGCCGCGAGCGCGAAGTGACGGTCGACGAACCCGCGTTCGACGAAGCGATGGCGCGTCAGCGCGAGCAGGCGCGCGCGGCCGGCAAGTTCAAGATGGCGCAGGGCCTCGAATACTCGGGCGCGAAGACCACGTTCCACGGCTACGAAGACATCATCTTCGACGACGCGAAGGTCGTCGCGCTGTACGTGGAGGGCGCGTCGGTGCAGCAGGCGCAGGCCGGCCAGCAGGCGGTGGTGGTGCTCGATCACACGCCGTTCTACGCGGAGTCGGGCGGCCAGGTCGGCGACCAGGGCGTGCTCGCGAACGCCAGCACGCGCTTTGCGGTCGTCGATACGCTGAAGGTGCAGGCCGACGTGGTCGGCCATCACGGCACGCTCGAGCAAGGCACGCTGAAGGTCGGCGACATCGTCAAAGCGGAAATCGACGCGGTCCGCCGCGCCCGCACGGCGCGCAACCACTCGGCCACGCACCTGATGCACAAGGCGCTGCGCGAGGTGCTCGGTTCGCACGTGCAGCAGAAGGGCTCGCTCGTCGACGCCGAGAAGACCCGCTTCGACTTCGCGCATAACGCGCCGATGACGGACGAGCAGATCCGCCGCGTCGAGGAAATCGTCAATGCCGAAGTACTGGCGAACGCGCCCGGCATCGTGCGTGTGATGTCTTACGACGACGCGGTGAAGGGCGGCGCGATGGCGCTGTTCGGCGAAAAATACGGCGACGAAGTGCGCGTGCTCGACCTCGGCTTCTCGCGTGAGCTGTGCGGCGGTACGCACGTGAATCGCTCGGGCGACATCGGCTTGTTCAAGATCGTGATGGAAGGCGGCGTCGCCGCGGGTATCCGTCGCGTCGAAGCGATCACGGGCGACAACGCGGTGCGCTACGTGCAGGAGCTGGAAACGCGCATCAACGCGGCCGCGGCGGCGCTGAAGGCGCAACCGGCGGAACTCACTCAGCGCATCGGCCAGGTGCAGGACCAGGTGAAGGCGCTCGAGAAGGAGCTGAGCGCGCTGAAGTCGAAGATGGCGTCGAGCCAGGGCGACGAACTCGCGGGCCAGGCAATCGAGGTCGGCGGCGTGCACGTGCTCGCCGCGACACTCGAAGGCGCGGACGTGAAGACGCTGCGCGAAACGGTCGACAAGCTCAAGGACAAGCTGAAGAGCGCGGCCATCGTGCTCGCGTCGGTCGAAGGTGGCAAGGTCAGCCTGATCGCCGGTGTGACCGCCGACGCCAGCAAGAAAGTCAAGGCGGGCGAACTGGTCAACTTCGTGGCCCAGCAAGTGGGCGGCAAGGGCGGCGGTCGTCCGGACATGGCGCAGGCTGGCGGTACCGAGCCGGCGAAATTGCCGGCGGCGCTCGCGGGCGTCAAGGCCTGGGTCGAAGGGCAGCTTTGATTTCGAGGGGCGGCTAAGTTCGGCTCATCCGAACTCGAGCCGGGTTTGACGAAGGGGCCACGCGGCGCGCCAGCAGGATCGGCGCGTTGCGTGGCCCCTTCGCTTTTGCTGAGGCCGGCCGGGTTGCGCCGGACCGCGTTGCCGGCGCGGATTCAACGGTCAGACCGCATCCGCGTCCACTGACGTCACCCCATCCGCCTCGGCCGTTCCTTCCTGCGATGCCACCAGCGTGCGCCGCAGCGCATTGAGCGCCGACGAAAAATGCCCGCGTCGCCAGACCAGCAGCGTGTCGATCACGCCGATATCGGGCAACGCGTGCACCGCAATATTGCTCGTGTCGGTCTGCAGATCGAGCACCGAGCGCGGCGCGACCGCGACGCCCGCGCCGGCCGCCACGCACGCGACGATCGCGTGATATGAGCCGAGTTCCAGCACCCGCTGCGGCCGCATGCCGTGCTCCAGGTACCACTTCTCGATATACGTGCGATAAGCACAGCCGCGCTCGAACGCGATCAGTGTCGATAGCGCGATGTCGCGCACTTCGCGGATCGGCCGATGACCACGCGGCGTCAGCATCACGAGTTCCTCGCGGAAGATCGGCACGGTCTCGAACGGATCGCCGAGCGCGGCGGGATCGAGCGGCGTCGCGACCAGCGCCGCGTCGACCTCGAATTCGCGCACCCGCTCGATCAGCTTGCCGGTCGTGCCGGTCTCCAGTTCGAGCGCGACCGCCGGCCATTGCTGGTGATATTGCGCGAGCAGGCCCGGCAGACGCGTCGCCGCGACGCTTTCCATCGTGCCCAGACGCAGACGCCCGCTCGGACGATCCTCGCGCACCGCGTGACGCGCCTCGTCGGCAAGCGCGAGGAGTCGCTCGGCGTAGGGCAGCAGCGTCTCGCCGGCGGGCGTCAGCACGAGGCGGCGGCCATCGCGGATGAACAGTTCGGTGCCGAGCTGCTCCTCGAGCTGCTTGATGCGCGTCGTCACGTTCGATTGCACGCGATTGAGTTTCGCCGCGGCGCGCGTGACGCCGTTTTCGCGCACGACCGCGCGAAAGATGGTCAAAGCGGCCAGATCCATGATTCTCCCCTGGCGATGATTGGCATTCTAATTATTCATTTTTCGTGATCAGAAGGTCAAGCTAAGATGAATGCCTATCGTCGCCGTTGGACGTCCGATCATGAACGACCTTGCCTCGCGCGCATCCCAGCGCTTCCACGAACCCCATGCCGCCCGGCGCGCGGCGCTCGCCTGCATGGTGACGCTGGCCGTCGCGCTCGGCATCGGGCGCTTCGCATTCACGCCGCTGCTGCCGCTGATGCTGCACGGCGCCGCGCCCGGTCAGCCGCAGCTCGACATCCAGCACGGCGGTTGGCTCGCGTCGTTCAACTACGCCGGCTATTTCGTGGGTGCGATCACGTGCGCGGCGCTGCGGTTCGAGCCCGCCCGCGTCGTGCGCGCCGGGCTCGTCGCGACCGTGCTGCTGACGCTCGCGATGGGCGTCACTGGCCAGTTCTGGATGTGGGCGCTGGTGCGCTTCTTCGCCGGCGCGGTCAGCGCATGGACCTTCGTGTTCGCGTCGCAGTGGGGCTTGCGGCGGCTCGCCGAACTCGGCGCGCATGCGTGGAGCGGGGTCATCTATACGGGGCCCGGGGTGGGGATCGTCGGAACCGGTTTGCTCGTCAGCGTCGCGGGCGGCTATGGCGCGGTGGTCGGATGGATTGGCTTCGCGGTGATCGGCGCGGCGCTGTCGGTGCTGGTGTGGCCGGTGTTTGGCGACGCGCCGCGTGCGAGGGCTGCGGCCCCCGCTGTTGAAAGCCCAGCCGTCCCCAGACCCGCCGCCGGATCACGCGCGGGCGCAAACCAGCCGCCCCGCACCGCCGGCGTTCGGACGAGCCGCGCCGTACACCGCGCCGACACCTTCTGGCTGGTCCTGCTCTACGGTATCCCGGGCTTCGGCTACATCATCACCGCGACCTTTCTGCCGGTTATCGCGCGCCACGCGTTGCCCGGCTCGGCGTGGCCGGACCTGTTCTGGCCGATGTTCGGTGCCGCGCTGATCGTCGGCGCGTTGCTCGCCGCGCGCTTGCCCGTGCATTGGGACAACCGCGCGCTGCTCGCGGGTTCGTATGTGCTGCAGGCGCTCGGCATTGCGCTGGGCATCGTGTGGCCGACGGCGCCAGGCTTTTCGCTCGGCAGCATCATGATCGGCCTGCCTTTTACCGCGATCACGCTGTTCGCGATGCGCGAGGCGCGGCGTCTGCGCGGCGACGACGCGGCCGGACTGATGGGTTATGCAACGGCGGCCTATGGCATCGGTCAGATCGCCGGTCCGCTGGTGGCCGCGCCGATTGCGGCCCACACCGGATCGTTTTCGCTGGCGCTGTGGCTCGCCGCGGGCGCGCTGCTGGCGGGGGCGGCGGGGCTGATCGCGGTGACGCGCGTGCCGCGTGGCCCCAGCCGCGGTCGCATGCCGGATTGCGGTTGCAAATAACCACGTCGAAACACATCTCGCACCAGCGCACTAGAATGTAGCGCAGCATTCGCGCCGTTGCCGCCGCTTGCAGCGAAAGCGATGGGCGTGCCGTGCGCCGCGTGATCACGCCCCGCCACAAAACACGAGATAAAAGAGACGTCCCCCCGCCATGACCGAGTACCGTTTCTGCCCCCGCTGCGCGAAGCCTCTGACCGAACGCACCGACCCCGAGCATGAGGGTGGCCGCGTCCGTCAGAGCTGTCCCGATGCCGGATGCGGCTACGTCCATTGGAATAACCCGCTGCCGGTCGTCGCCGCAATCGTCGAGTACGAAGGCAAGATCCTGCTGGCGCGCAATGCCGCGTGGGCCGAAGGTATGTTCGCGCTGATCACCGGTTTCCTCGAAAATGGCGAGACGCCGGAGCAGGGCATCGCGCGCGAAGTGCTCGAGGAGACGTCGTTGCACGCGGAGTCGGTGGAATTGATCGGCGTGTATGAATTCATTCGCAAGAACGAGCTGATCATCGCGTATCACGTGAAGGCGCATGGGGCGATCGCACTGTCGCCCGAACTGCTCGAATACCGGCTCGTCGAGCCCGCGAAGCTGCGGCCGTGGCGCGCGGGCACCGGCCAGGCGCTCGGCGAATGGATGCGGCGGCGCGGTTTGCCGTTCGAATTCGTCGAGCGACCGGGGCAGTGACGCGCTCGGCCGGGCGAGCGGCAAACTCGGCCATCGCATGGACAGCCCGGCGAACCGATCATCCACGTCAACCAGCGGTCAATGAGCGCACGCTCAGGGAGAAAACGGCATGGCCTACATCTACTACCTGACCCATATTCAGCTGGGCTATGAAGCGCTGTCGCACCTGTCGTCCGAGTGCACGCGCATCGGTATCAAGCGGCCTCTGGTGATCAGCGACAAGGGCGTCGTCGCCGCCGGCATCGCGCGGCAGGCGCTCGACGCGCTGAAGCTCGGCGAGGTGCCGCTCTTCGACGACACGCCGTCGAACCCGACCGAGGAGATGGTGCTCGCGGCCGCCCGGATGTATCGCGACGAGCGCTGCGACGGGCTGATCGCGGTCGGCGGTGGTTCGTCGATCGATCTCGCGAAGGGCGTCGCGATCGCGGCCACGCATCCGGGGCCGCTCGCGCAGTACGCGACGATCGAAGGCGGCAGCGCGAAGATCACCGACGCGGCTGCGCCGCTGATCGCGATTCCGACCACGGCCGGCACCGGCAGCGAAGTCGCGCGCGGCGCGATCGTGATCCTGAACGACGGCCGCAAGCTCGGCTTTCACTCGTGGAATCTGCTGCCGAAATCGGCGTTGTGCGATCCGGGCCTCACGCTCGGCCTGCCGCCGGGGCTGACCGCCGCGACCGGCATGGATGCGATCGCGCACTGCATCGAGACCTTCCTCGCGCCGGCCTTCAATCCGCCCGCCGACGGCATCGCGCTCGACGGGCTCGAGCGCGCATGGGCCAGCATCGAGCGCGCGTGCGCGGACGGCAACGATCGCGACGCGCGCCTGAACATGATGAGCGCCTCGATGCAGGGCGCGATGGCGTTCCAGAAGGGCCTCGGCTGCGTGCATTCGCTATCGCATCCGTTGGGCGGCCTGAAGGTGAACGGCCGCACCTCGCTGCATCACGGCACGCTGAACGCGGTCGTGCTGCCCGCGGTGCTGCGCTTTAACGAGCGCGCGCCGAGCGTGGTGGCCGAGCGCCGCTATGCGCGCATGCGTCGCGTGATGGCTCTGCCCGAGCATGCGGATCTCGCGCAGGCGCTGTTCGACATGACGGCGCGGCTCGGTCTGCCGACCGGCCTGACGCAGATGGGCGTCGACGAAAGCATGTTCGACAAGGTCGTGCAGGGCGCGCTGCTCGACCATTGCCATCGCACGAATCCGCGCGAGGCAAGCGCCGACGACTATCGGCGCATGCTGAGCGAGTCGCTGTGACGGCAGCACCATGACCCGAGCACGCTAACGAGAAGGGGCCGCCGGGCCCCTCTACCCGCATTCCCGCATCCACCCACCGCCACGTCCGATGAACAAACCCGCCCCGGCCGGCCGCGCCGCGTATCCGCACTTTCTGCCGATCACCTCGCGCTGGATGGACAACGACGTCTACGGCCACGTGAACAACGTCGTCTACTACAGCTATTTCGACACCGTCGTGAACGAGTATCTGATCCGCGCGGCCGTGCTTGATGTCGAGCACGGCACGACGATCGGTCTCGTCGTCGAGACACAGTGCAACTACTTCGCGCCGCTCGTGTTTCCCGATCGCATCGATGCGGGCTTGCGGGTCGCGCGGCTCGGCACGTCGAGCGTGCGCTACGAGGTGGGGCTGTTCCGCGACGCTGACGCCGCGCCCGCCGCGCAGGGACATTTCGTGCACGTCTACGTCGATCGCGCGACGCGCCGTCCGGTGAGACTGCCGGCACAACTGCGCGCGGCGCTCGAGCCGCTGTGCGTCGCCGGGCCGGCGCAATAGTCGCGTGCAGTCGTTCATCATCACTCTGCTCAACGGCCTGAGCTACGGCCTGTTGCTGTTCATGCTGTCGGCCGGGCTGACGCTGATTTTCAGCATGCTCGGCGTGCTCAACTTCGCGCATGCGAGCTTCTACATGCTGGGCGCGTACGTCGGCTTTTCGGTGGCGGCGCGCGCCGGCTTCTGGAGCGCGCTGGTGGTCGCGCCGCTGGTCGTCGGTCTGCTTGGCGCGGCGCTCGAGCGCTGGCTGCTGCGGCGCGTGCGCGGGCACGGTCATCTACCCGAGCTGTTGCTGACGTTCGGCGCCGCGTATCTGCTCGGCGAACTGGTCAAGCTCGGCTGGGGGCTCGGTCCGTTGTCGGCAAGGATTCCGGCCGCGCTCGACGGTCCGCTGTTCTCGCTGTACGGCGCGGTCTTCACGCGCTATCGCGCGTTCATGATGGCCGTCTCGCTCGCGATGCTCGCGACGCTCGTCGCACTGCTGCGCGTATCGAAGACGGGTTTGATCGTGCGGGCCGCGCTCACGCATGCGCAGGCCGTCGAAGCGCTCGGCCATAACGTGCCGCGCGTGTTCACCGGCGTGTTCGCGGCCGGCACTGCGCTCGCCGCGCTGGCTGGCGTGATCGGCGCACCCCTGTTCGTGATCGAGCCCGCGATGGCGGAGTCGCTCGGCTCGATCGGGTTCGTCGTGGTCGTGATCGGCGGCCTCGGTTCGTTGAGCGGGGCGCTGGCCGCATCGCTGCTGGTGGGATGCGTGCAGACGCTGGCCGTCGCGAGCGATCTGTCGTTGGGCGACGTGATGTCGCTCGCCGGCGCGGCGCTGCCGCCCGAATGGGACGCGCTGACGCTCTCGCAGCTCGCGCCGCTGCTGCCGTATCTGCTGCTCGTCGCGGTGCTGGCGCTGCGGCCGCGCGGGCTCTTCGGACAGCGCGACGACCATGCGTAGGCGCAGCGGGTCGCCGGTCACGGTGCAAAGCGGGGTGCCGCCTCGCGGGCCCAGCCGCGCGCTCGCGCCATGGCTCGCGCTGGTCGCCTTTCTCGCCGTGCCGCCTTTGATCTGGCCGCATAGCTGGCTGCTCGCCTATCTCGCGCAAAGCGCGACGATGATCGTGTTCGCGCTGTCGTACAACCTGCTGCTCGGCGAGACCGGGCTGCTGTCGTTCGGGCATGCCGCGTATGCGGGCCTCGGCGCGCTGATCGCGGCGCGCGTGTTCAACGCGAGCGGCATGCCGCTGGTGCTGCTGCCGTTCGTCGGCGGCATCGGCGGCGCGCTGTGCGGCGTACTGTTCGGCTTCATTGCGACGCGCCGCGCCGGCACCGCGTTCGCGATGATTACGCTCGGGCTCGGCGAGCTCGTCGTCGCGGCCGCATGGACGCTGCCGGGCTGGTTCGGCGGCGAGGCGGGTGTCGCGATCGATCGCGCAAGCGGCCCGCCTCTGGCCGGCTGGCGCTTCGGACCGGCGCGCGAGGCCTATGCGCTGATCGCGCTGTGGTGCGTCATCGCGTGCATCGCGATGTTCGCGCTGTCGCGCACGCCGTTGATGCGGCTCGCGAAGGCGGTGCGCGACAACCCGGCGCGGGCGGCGGCGATCGGCTGTTATCCGCGGCGGGTTCGCTATGGCGTGGTGGTCCTGTCGGCGTTTTTCGCGGGCGTTGCGGGCACGCTCGGCCTGATCAATATCGAGCTCGTGTCGAGCGAGAGCGTCGGCATGATGCGCTCGGGGGCGGTGCTGATCGCGACCGTGATCGGCGGCACGGCGGCTTTTTTCGGGCCGGTCGCGGGCGCGATCGTGCTGACGTTTTTCAGCGTGGTGGTCGCGAGTGTCACGCGGGCCTGGCTGTTCTATCTGGGGTTGTTGTTTGTCGTCGTGGTCATGGTCGCGCCGGACGGGCTCGCGGGTTTTGGCGCGCGGCAGACGGCGCGGATCGCCGCCTATGGCTGGCGACGTTGTCGCGCCGCGTATCTGTGGAGCACGACGGCCGTGGCGCTGTGGCTCGCGGCCGTCGTGTTCGCGGTGCAGTGGGCCTATGCGGCGCAGTTCGGCGCGGATGAGGGCGCGGCGTTCGGGACCTTGTTCGGCGCCGGTGCCAGCGCGGCCCCTTATGTCACCGGCGCGCCGCTGCCAGCGCCGGTCGCCGCCTCGCCGCTGCATCTCGCGCTTACCCTAGGCACGCTGGCGGCACTGGCCGCGCTGAGCACCCGCCGCGCGCTGCGCGCCCATGCGCGCGTCGCCATCGACGCGCGCGCGGCACGATCGCCCGGGGCCGCACGATGATCCCCGCACTCGCGCTCTACGGCATCGAAAAGCGTTTCGGCCCGACGCCGATCCTGCGCGGCGTCGATCTCGCGATCGAACCCGGCGAGCGGCATGCGCTGATCGGCCCGAACGGCGCCGGCAAGTCGACGCTGTTCAATCTGATCGGGGGCGGCGCGCGGCCGAACGCGGGGCGTATCCATCTGTTCGGCGCGGACATCACGCGGCTCGCGCCGGCCGCGATCGCGCGGCGCGGCCTCGCACGTAGCTTCCAGCGCACCAGCGTGTTCGCGCGGCTGTCGGTATTCGACAACCTGCGCTGCGCGGCGCAACTGACCGAGCGTGATCGCACGCGCTGGTGGCAGCGTCTGAGCGGCGCGGCCGCGATCGATGCGCGCGCCGCCGAGGTCCTCGACGCGGTCGGCCTCGGTGCGCGCCGCGACGTCGCGGCCGGCACGCTCAGCTACGCGGAGCAGCGCGCGCTCGATCTCGGCATCGCACTGGCGGGCGGCGCGCACACGCTGCTGCTCGACGAACCGACCGCGGGGATGAACCGCGCGGAGGCGGCGCGCGCGATCGAGCTGATCCGCGACACCACCGCGGGCCGCACGCTGCTGATGGTCGAGCACGACATGGACGCGGTATTCGCGATCGCCGATCGCATTTCGGTGCTGGTGCAGGGGCGCATCATCGCAAGCGGATCGCCGGCCACGATTCGCGCCGATGCGGGCGTGCGTGCCGCCTACCTCGGTGAGCGCTTGGAGCAGGGATCAGCAGCAAGGGCTGGTGATGCAGCGGACGATGGAGCACGCCGATGAGCGCGCTGCTCGATGTTCGCGACCTGAACGCTTGGTACGGCGCGAGCCAGGCCTTGCATGGCGTCACACTCCGCATCGAGCCCGGCGAAGTGCTTGCGCTCGTCGGTCGCAATGGCTCGGGCCGCTCGACGCTCGCACGCGCGATCATGGGCCTCGTGCATTGCGACGGCGAGCTGCGTTTCGCGGGGCGTTCGCTCGCCGGTCTGCGCACGTTCGAGATCGCGCGGCTCGGGATCGGCTATGTGGCCGAACATCGCGACGTGTTCGCGACACTGAGCGTCCATGAAAACCTGCTGCTCGGCATTGCACCCGGTGCGGGCTCACGTGCGCGCGGCCGCGCGCCACGCTTCACGCTCGAGAACGCCTACGCGCTGTTTCCCGTGCTCGCCGAGCGCAAGGGAACACGCGCCGGCGCGCTATCGGGCGGCGAACAGCAGATGCTCGCGCTCGCGCGGGCGCTGCTCGGCGATCCCGATCTGCTGCTGATCGACGAGCCCGGCGAAGGGCTCGCGAGTCTCGTGATGCAGCAGGTCGCCGGCTGCCTTCATGCGTTGCGCGAGCGAGGCGTCGCGATACTGTTGATCGAGCAGCGTCTCGCGATCGCGCGGGACATCGCGAGCCGTGTCGCGGTGATGGGGCATGGCAAGATCGTGTTCGACGGCGCGCTGGCGTCGTTTCTGGCGCGTGACGATGTGATGCGCGAGTGGCTCGGGGTTGGCTGACGCGCGACACGCACCAGGCTAGTCAAGCATCTTTATTAATGATCCACTCGTGCACCGGATCGTTATGGAAATGCCAGACCCGCTGGCTGCCCGCCATCACGTTCAGATAATACGAATCGTAGCCATACGGCACGATGACGGGGTGATAGCCGCGCGGCACCATGACGACGTCGTGATCCTCGACGGCCATCGATTCGTCGATATCGCGCGAGTCGGTGTACACGCGCTGGAACGCGAAGCCCTGCGGCGGATCGAGCCGGTGGTAGTAGGTTTCTTCGAGCGAGCTTTCGTGCGGGACGTTGTCGGTGTCGTGCTTGTGCGGCGGATAGCTCGACGCGTGACCGCCCGGCGTTCTCACTTCGACCACCAGCAGCGATTCCGCCGGTTCGCTCTGCGGAAGAATATCGCACACGTAGCGCGTATTCAGCGATTTGCCGCGCGTCGAGCGCTTCATCGACGCAGGTTCGATCAGCCGCGCCGGATACTCGCCTTTGGCCGGCGCGCTCGCGACACCCAGCTCCGCGTCGCGGCACGCGCGCACCGTTGCGCGCAGATTCGGCGGCAGATACACCGCGTAGGGCGCCGCGTCTTCGAACACGCTATCGCGCGAACCGAGCGAACGCCAAGTCGTGTCTGCGGTTTCGATGTCGACCGCGCCGCTCAGCACGACGATGCAGGTTTCGCGCGCCGGCTCGAACACGTACACGAGTTCGTTCGCGCCGAGCCGGTACGCGGCGAATCCCACATAGCGCCAGCAGGCCGACTGCGGCGTCACGCGCGCGATCGTCTGGCCTTCGCGCTCTGCCTTCACCAATAAGCTCATGCTGCCTCCTTGCCGAGCGGCGCATCGACGAGCGCCCGCAACGTTCTATAGCCCTTCTGTGCATACTCGAACGACGGCGCGACCACCGGGTCCTGCTCCGCCTCGACGACGAGCCAGCCGCAATAACCATGCCGCTTCAAACGCTCGATCAGCGCCGGAAAATTGACCGCGCCGTCACCGGGCACCGTAAATGCACCGGCGATCACTGCATCGAGAAAACTCCAGTTGCGATTGCGCGCGAGCTTCATCACGGCGGGGCGCACGTCCTTGCAATGCACGTGGCAGACGCGCGCGATGTGTTTGTCGAGCACCGCCACCGGATCGCCGCCCGCGAACGTGATGTGCCCGGCATCGAACAGCAGCCCGACGGCGTCGCTGGTGCGCGCCATCAACTGATCGACGTCGGCCGGCGTTTCGACGTACGCGCCCATATGATGATGATAGGCGAGGCGAACGCCGCGGCTCAGCGTATAGCGTGCGAATTCATCGACGCGTGCCGCGTACGCGGCCCATTGCGCGTCGCTGAAATAACGCGGCCGTTGATACAGCGGGCGCGGCGCGCCCTGGATCGAATCGGCGACTTCGCCATACACCATCACCGTCGCGCCGTTGCGCGCCAGCAGCTCGAGATGCGCGCCGACCGCGTCGATTTCCTGCGCGACACTGCGTTGAGCCAGTTGTCCCGAGTACCAGCCGGACACGAGTGCGAGGTCGTATTGCGCGAGCAGGGTCTTCAGCGCTTCAGGCTCGCGGGGAAACTTGTTGCCGAGTTCGAAGCCCTGATAGCCGATCTGGCGACCCTCGGTCAGCGCGACTTCGAGCGGCGTCTCGCCGCCGAGCGACGGCAGGTCGTCGTTCATCCACGATAGCGGGTTGATGCCGATGCGTATGTCGAAAGCAGTCATGCCGGAGTCCTCGTGGTTCTCACTCGTGATCGGTGCCTGGTGACGGCGAAGGTGTTGCGGGCGGCGCCGCGCGCGCGGCGAGCTGTGCGTCGTACTTCGCGCGGGCCTCGCGCACCTCGGTGCGCGTCGACACTTCGGGCACCGCGACTTCCCACCACCAGCCGCCGTCTTCGGTGGTGCGAGCCGGGTCGGTATCGATGCTGATCACATACGTGCCCATCGCCGCGCGCGCGCGTTGCAGCGCCGCTTCGAACTCCGCGAGATCGCCCGCGTGTTCGGCTTGCGCGCCGAGCGCGCGCGCATGCGCGGCGAAGTCGATGCGCGGCACGCCTTCCGGTCCGTGCGCGCAATCGTCGAGCAGATTGTTGAACGGTGCGCCGCCGCACGCCTGTTGCAGTCGATTGATGCAGCCGAAGCCGCGATTGTCGAGCACGACGACGATCAGCTTCGCGCCGAGCATCACCGAGCTCGCGATCTCGCTGTTCATCATCAGATAGCTGCCGTCGCCGAGAATCACGATCACCTCGCGCTCGGGCCGCGCGAGCTTCACGCCGAGGCCGCCCGCGATCTCGTAGCCCATGCACGAGTAGCCATATTCGACGTGGTACGCGCCGGGCCGGCCCGCGCGCCACAGCTTGTGCAGTTCGGCGGGCAGCGTGCCGGCCGCGCAGACGACGATGTCGTGGGTCGCGGAGTGCGCGCTCGAACGCTGCACCGCGCCGATCACGTCGCCCTCGTAGGGCAGCACCCCGTCGCGTTGCGGCGCATGCGTGAGCGTTTGCACGGAGTCGCGCCAGCTCGCCGCGAGCTTGTGCGCCCGCGCGGTCCACGTGCGCTCCGCGTGCCAGCCTTGCAGCGGCCCGGCGAGCGCATCGAGCGCGAGCTTCACGTCCGCTTCGACGACGAAACCGCGATGCTTGAGCGCGTCGAAGCCATTCGCGTTGATCGCGATCACGTCGGCTTGCGTGAACAGCGTATTCGATCCGGTCGTGAAGTCCTGCAGTCGCGTGCCGAGCGCGAGCACGCAGTCGGCGTCATGCGCGAGCGCGTTGGCCGCCGGTGAGCCGGTCACGCCGAGCGCGCCCGCATTCAGCGGATCGTTCCATGCGAGCGAGCTTTTGCCGGCCTGCGTTTCCGCGACCGGCACCCCATGCGCGCTCGCGAAGCGGTGCAGCGCGTCGGCCGCGCGGCCGTACAGCACGCCGCCGCCCGCGACGATCAGCGGACGCTTCGCGTGCCGCAAGCGCCCGCACGCGGCGTCGATATCGTCGCTACGGGGCGCGGGCGCTTGAAAGCGCACGACACGCGGCGTAAAGAAGTCCTCCGGAAAGTCCCACGCCTGCGCCTGCACGTCCTGCGGCAGCGCGAGCGTGACGGGGCCGCACAACGCGGCATCGGTCAGTACGCGAAGCGCGCGCGGCAACGCGCTCAGCAATTGCGCCGGATGCACGATGCGGTCGAAGTAGCGCGACAGCGGCTTGAACGCGTCGTTCGCGGACACGCCGCCGTCGTTGAAATCCTCGAGCTGCTGCAACACCGGATCGGGCGCGCGCGACACGAAGATATCGCCGGGCAGCAGCAGTACCGGCAGCCGGTTCACGTGCGCGAGCGCGGCCGCGGTCAGCAGATTCGTGGCACCAGGACCGATCGACGTCGTCACGGCCATCATGCGGCGGCGAAAGTGCGCCTTCGCGTAAGCGATCGCGCTGTGCGCCATCGCCTGCTCGTTGTGCGCGCGCAAGGTGGGCAGTGCGTCGCGATGCTGATACAGCGCCTCGCCGATGCCCGCGACGTTGCCGTGGCCGAAGATCGCGAATACGCCGCCGAACAGCGGCTCGACGCCGTGGCCGTCTTCGCTCGCGACGCGTTGCGCGGCCAGATAGCGCACGAGTGCCTGCGCCATCGTCAGGCGAATCGTGCCGCCGCTCCCCGCAGGCGCATGAGCTTGCGTCGCGCCGCCGGCGGATGGGGTGTCGTCCTGCATGATGCGCTCGTTCATGCGGCCTGCTCCTGATGAACGTGACGAGGCGTGCCGTGCGCCGTCGGTTCGCCGCGCGCGCCGCGCCACGCGGCGATCAGCGTTTCGAAGGTCTGGCGCACGCGCGCGATCAATTCGTCGTCGCCGATGTCGCCGGCGAGCCACGCATGGCTCGGTTCGTGAAAGATCGTGCGGCCGACCGTGAAGCCGCGGCACGTTGCCGCTTGCGCGGCCGCGCGAAAGCCTTCGCTCAACTGCTCGACCGCTGCCGACAAACCGAGCAGCACGACGCCGCGGCAATACGGATCGCGCTCGGCGATCAGCGCATCGACGGCCTGCCATTGCGCGCGGTCCATCGGTTCGAGCTTCCACCACTCGGGGTAGATGCCGAGGTTATAGATGCGCTTGAGCGCGCGATACACGAGGTCCGGTCCTTGTGGCAGCGACGCATGCTTCGGCGGGATCACTTCGAGCAGCAACTCGTGGCCGCTTGCCTGCGTCGCGTCGTACAGCGCGCGCAGTTGCGCTTCCTGTTCGAGCCGCTGCTCGATCGGCTCGTCGGGATGAAGCTGCACGAGGCATTTGACGACGTGTTCCTGCGGCCACGCGATCAGCGTGGTGCCGATCGAGCGGCCATGATCGAACACGAGCGGCACCGAGCCGGGCAACTCGACCGGGCGGCCGATCCACCAGCCGCGGCCGGTCGCGGCGTTCAGCGCGTCCTGACCATAGCGGTCGTCGATCAGTACGCCGATTCGACCCTGCAGGTTCAGCGCGCGTTCGGTCTGCGCGACCGCTTCGACGAACAGGCACTTCAACGAGGCGATGCGCGCTTCGTCGGCGCCGGTCTGCTGCGCGAGCTCGAAGAACGGGTTGCGATGATCGAACGCGAAACCGAGCACTTCGTGCCACGCTTTGCGCGCCGGCGATACGCGATGCAATCGTGCGAGCTTCGCGTCGAGATCCGGGCGGCGCATGCGCTGCGGATCGGCTTGCGCTTCGCGCAGGAAGTAGTCGAGCTCGGCCGGGGTCGGCATCGCCGGCGCGCAGCCGTGCCGCGACACGACCAGCGCGCCGCTCGCGTTCGCGGCGCGCGCGCAGGCGTCGAGCGGCTGATCGCGCAGCCAGCCGGACAGGAAGCCGGAAGCGAACGCGTCGCCAGCGCCGAGCACGTTCAGCACGTCGACTTCGACGCCGCCATGAATCGGCGCGGCGTCGAGCGATGCAGGCACCTCGCCGTCGATGATCTGACAGCCGAGCGGCCCGCGTTTGAGCACCAGCGTGGCCGGCGTCACGGCGCGCACCATCGCGAGCGCGTCGCGGAGTTCGGTCTTGCCGCCGGCGATGCAAAACTCTTCCTCGGTGCCGATCACGAGATCGAACAGCGGCAGAATCCGCTGCAAATGCGCGCTCACGCCCTCGCTCGCCACGAAACGCGTCTCGCCGTCGGCCTTGCCCGTGAGTCCCCACAGCACCGGCCGATAGTCGATGTCGAGCACGGTGCGCACGTCGTTGCGGCGCGCGTATTCGAGCGCACGGCGGCTCGCGCGATTGACCTGCTCGGTCGAGAAGTGCGTGCCGGTGATCAGCAGCGCTTTGGACGACGCGATGAACGCCTCGTCGAAATCGGCCTCGTCGACCGCCATGTCCGCGCAGTTCTCGCGGTAGAAGATCAGCGGAAACGTGTCGCGATCCTTCAGCCCGAGCAGCACGAGCGCGGTCAGCCGTTCGTCGTCGATGCGCACGTGGCTGACGTCGCAGCCTTCCTTCGCGAGCGTTTCGGTCAGGAAGCGCCCCATGTGATCGTTGCCGACGCGCGCGAGCATGGCCGCGTCGAGCCCGAGCCGCGCGCAGCCGAACGCGATGTTCGCCGACGAGCCGCCGAGATACTTCGCGAAGCTCGACACGTCTTCGAGCCGCGCGCCGACCTGCTGCGCGTAAAGATCGACGGCCAGCCGGCCGAGGCACACGATGTCGCGCGCACGCCCCGGCGCGAACCGTCCGCTTGCTGCGATGCCGCTAGAGGTGCTGGAGTGAGCCATGAATAGTCCTGAGTAACAGTGCGCGGTGGCCGGCCGGGCGCACCACATCGAGGCCGGCCGTGCCGCGCGAATCGGTCAGATCGTCGCGCCTTCGAGTTCGCCGATCATCTTTTGCATCTCGGCGCCGCCGGCCATCATGTCAAGCACTTCGTCCTTGCTGATCGTCTGTTTGGTGAAGGTGCCGAGCGAGCGGCCGCGATTGAGCAGTGTGAACGAGTCGCCGATCGGATACGCGTGATGCACGTTGTGCGTGATGAAGATCACCGAGATGCCCTTGGCGCGCGCTTTATGGATCAGCTTCAGTACGTTGAAGCTCTGCTTGACGCCGAGCGCGGCGGTCGGTTCGTCGAGAATCAGCACGCGCGCGCCGAAGTGAATCGCACGCGCGATGGCCAGACATTGACGCTCGCCGCCCGACATCGTGCCGATCGGCTGATGCGGGTCGCGCACGTTGATGCCCATTTCGGCCAGCTTGTCGCGCGCGGCGCTCGCGCAGGTTTCGAGGTCCATCACCTTAAGAAAGCCGAATAGCTTTCTCTGCGGCTCGCGGCCCATGAAGAAATTGCGCGCAACCGAAAGCAGCGGAACCAGCGCGAGATCCTGGTAGACGGTTGCGATGCCGAGATCGAGCGCGTCTCTCGGCGAGGTGAAGCGCACCGGTTTGCCGTCCACCCGGTAGGTGCCTTTGCTCGGCTGATACACGCCCGCGAGCGTCTTGATCAGCGTCGACTTGCCGGCGCCGTTGTCGCCGAGCAGGCAATGCACTTCGCCGCGCTTGAGCCGCAGCGTGATGTCGTTCAGCGCGATGATGTTGCCGAAGTAACGGCTGACGTTTTCCAGCGACAGGATGATGTCGTCCGCGTTCTGCTCGGGGGTGCTCATCGTGAACCTCCTTCTAGCGCGACGCCGCGACGCGGCCACGCACGTAGTGGTTGAACAACACGGCGAACAGCAGCATCACGCCGAGGAACACGCGGAACCAGTCGGAATCGACGTTGGTGTACGTGATGCCGATCTGCACGACGCCGAAGATCAGGGCACCGAAGCATGCGCCGACCACCGAGCCGTAGCCGCCCGTGAGCAGCGTGCCGCCGATCACCGCGGCGATGATCGCCTCGAACTCCGCCTGCAAACCGCGGTCGGCCGCGGCCGACCCGATGTCACACACCTGCAGCACCGCATACAGGGCCGAGCAGAACGCCGTCAGCACGAACAGCGAGATCTTCACGCGACGCACCGGCACGCCGACGTTCTTGGCCGCGTTGGCATCGCCGCCGACCGCGAAAATCCAGTTGCCGAAGCGGGTCTTCGCGAGCGTGAACGCGCACACCACGGCGAGCACGAGCCACCACAGCAGCACCTTCGGAATGCCCGGCACGAGCGGCGTGCCGTTGTCGAGCATCTTCACGAGGCCGAGGTGGCCAAGCCACACGAACAGACCTCGGAACGCGACGCCCTGAAAGAACGTGTGCGCGAACCAGTCCTGACGCGCGACGTCGCCGACGCCGGAGATGATCGTGCGATCGGCGAACATCACCGACAGCGCGAGCGTGAGACCGCGCAGAATGAACAGGAATGCCAGCGTGACGATGAACGACGGCAGGCGCGTGCGCATCACCAGATAGCCGTTGAGCGCGCCGAGCAGCATCGAGCCGACGAATGCGAACACGATCGCGAGCCAGATCGGCCAGTGAAAGTACATGGTCGGCAGCGCGACCATCATGCCGGCAAAGCCGATCATCGAGCCGATCGACAGATCGAACTCGCCGGCGATCATCAGCAGGCAAGCGCCGACCGAGATCAGGCCGAGATAGGCGGCGACCTGCGACCAGTTCATCACGCCGTCGAGGTTGAACATCCCCGAGTTGCCCGCGGCCACGCCGAACACGATGAACACCATCACGGTGCCCGCGAGCGCCGCGAATTCCGGCCGGCCGAGCAGATGGCGGAACCAGGATTCCTCGCGCACGCGTTCGTCGGCGCTGGCCGGCGACGAAGCGGACAGCGAGCCTGACTGTGCCGGATCCTGCGGATCGGGCGGCGGTTGCTTGCGGTGATGGGGATGAAACAGGTCGGCGACACCCATTGAAGCTCTCCTTGATACGCCCGCGACCGGCGGATCGGCACGATGCCGTGGGCGTTTGCGAATCCGCTGAGCGAGCGAGTGCCGACAAGACGGAATGCGTCTGGCCGGTCACCGCCGTTTCAGCCTTGCCGCCGGCGCGGCGGCGTGCTCATGCGATGCGTTGGCGCGCGCTCAGCGGTACTGGCCCGCGTACTTCAGTACCTTGTCGACATTGGCCTTCGTGATGAAGCCCGGGCCCGAGCCGATATTGCGCGGCCCATACGACGGCGCGAGCCCATAGGTCGCAAGACGCTCCTTGAACTTCGGATTCGCCTGCAGGATCTCGCGGATCTTGGCGGGGTCGGTGGTGTGGTCCTTCTTCACGATCGCGAGCACCGCAACCGGGATATAGCCCTGCAAGTACGGCTGCTGGTCGATCGCGAACTGGATCGTGCCGTCCTGGATGCCCTTGGCGATGTCGCTGTCGAAGTCGAACGTCGCGAACCAGATCTTGCCCGCGAGGCCCATCTGTTGCAGCGCCTTTAGCGTCGGATCGGCCGACAGCGGACCGAGCGTCAGCACCGCCTGGGTGTCCGGGTGATTGCGCAGGAACGCGCTGACCTTCGACTGCACGCCGGTCGGGTCCTGGCCCGTGTCGAGCGTCGAGGTCTTGAAGTTGGCGCCGATCGCTTCGGCGAAACCGCGGCAGCGTTCGAACGAAGCCGGGTTCGTCGCGTAGTGATTCACGCACAGGAACGACTTGATCCCCGCGGCCTTCGCCTTTTCTCCGGCGGCCTTGCCGGCCGCGTATTCGGGCTGGCCCACGTGCATGATCGCGCCGAGCTTCGCGCTTTGCTCCTCGGTGCCCGAATTGATCGTGACGAGCGGAATGTGTTTCTCGGTGACCTTCCCGATCGAACTCTTCAGCACGTCGAAGTCGGCGATCGATACGATCACGCCGTCGTAATTGCGCGCGGCCGCCTGTTCGACGAGACGCGCCATGTCGGCGATGTCGCCGTTCGGCGGGTTGCGGTAGTCGGTCTGAACGTTGAAGTCCTCGTCGGCCTGCTTGATCGCGTTTTTAATCGTGTTCCACCACGAGTCCGAATCCGGCGCGTGGCTGATCAGCACGAAGTGGGCGTCCGCCGCGCGGGCGGCCGAGGCCGCACCGAATCCCGTCGCCAACGTCAACGCCGTCACCAGAATCCTGAGCGTTGCCTTGCCTCTGCAAAGTCTCATTGTCTCCACCTTTCTCGATCTGTCGTTCGTTATTGAGGGAGCGCCTGGCGAGACCGCGGTGCCATCGCTCACGACCAAGATTAGGTCATCTTGCGCCGCCTTGCAAAGAAAATTTCACGATAAATAAAAATGGAAAATACGTTCCATTTGACGAGGCCGCTGCCTATAATCGGCAACGTCCGAAGCGTGTTGCGGCGGTTCGCGGCGCGTCTGCCGCATTGCAGGAAACCCCGAGAGGCAGTCATGGCGGAACAGATCACCGAAGAGGCGGTGCCGAGCGTCGACGAATTGATGCAGCGCATCGCGGTTATCTACGAGTCGCTCCCGCGCCAGTTGAAGAGCGTGGCGACGTACATCGAGCAGCATCGCTCGAGCGTGATGATGGATCGCACAAGCGATATCGCCGCGAGCTGCGGCGTGCATCCGTCGGCGGTCGTGCGCTTTGCGCAGCGCTTCGGCTTTTCCGGCTTCTCCGATCTGCAGGCGGTGTTTCGTCAGGCGTATACCGGGCAAGGCGTGTCGTCGCCGAGCTATCAGCAGCGCATCCGCAAGCTGATCGACGAGAAGCCGGGCACCTTGTCGGGCGGCTCGGTCGCGCGTGAATTCATCGCCGCGTCGCGCGGGGGACTCGAAGAACTCGAAGCGGGGCTCGATGACAAGCAGTTCGACGCCGCCGTAAAAATGCTGCAGCAGGCCGATAACATCTATGTGGTCGGTGTGCGGCGCTCGTTTCCGGTCGCGAGCTACATCGTCTACGCGTTGCAGCATACGCACAAGCGCGTGCATCTGGTGTCCGGTTTCGGCGGCATGTACCGCGAGCAGATCCGCAGCGTGAAAAAGGGCGACGTGGTGATCGCGATCAGCTTCGCGCCGTACGGCAAGGAGACCCAGTACTGTCTGCGCGTCGCGCATCATCATCAGGCGAAGACGCTCGTCATTACGGATAGCCAACTATCGCCGCTCGCGCGCTACGCGAGCACGCAGCTGTACGTGAAAGAGGGCAGCGCATTCGCGTTCCGCTCGCTGACCAGCACGATCTGCTTGTGCCAGGCGCTCTTCATCGCGCTCGCGTACAAGCTCGAACTGAACGTTGAAGAATCCAACGACACTGGAGGCTACGATGACTGACGCGGTAAATCCGATCGACGTCGCGCTGTTCGGCGCGGGACGCATCGGCAAGATCCATGCGGCGAATCTCGCACGGCAGCCGGGTGTGCGGCTCAAGTACGTGGTCGACGTGAATCGCGAGGCCGCGGCCGCGCTGGCCGCGCAGCATGGCGCGCAGGTCGCCGACGTCGACGGCGCGATCGGCGACGCGTCGATCGGCGCGACCGTGATCTGTTCGAGCACCGACACGCATGCGGACCTGATCGTCAAATCGGCCGCGCAAAACAAGCACGTCTTCTGCGAGAAGCCGGTCGATCTGACGTTGGAGCGTGCGCGGATGTGCGCGCAGGCCGTGGAGCGCGCGGGCGTCGTCTGCATGATCGGCTTTCAGCGGCGCTTCGATCCGACGTTTTCCTCATTGAAGGCGCGCCTCGACGCTGGCGAGATCGGCACGCCGGAAATGCTGGTCGTGACGAGCCGCGATCCGGGCGCGCCGCCGCTCGAGTACATCCGCCACTCGGGCGGCATCTTCAAGGACATGCTGATTCACGACTTCGACATCTTCCGCTGGATTCTCGACGACGAAGCCGACACGCTGCACGCCACCGGCAGTTGCCTCACCGATCCCGCGATCGCCGACGCGGGCGACATCGATTCGACCGCGGTGACGATCCGCACCAAGCGCGGGCGCCTGTGTCAGATCAACACCACGCGCCGCGCGGCCTACGGCTACGACCAGCGCTTCGAAGTGCTCGGCAGCGCCGGCATGCTGCAAGCGGGCAACGTGCGGCCGACCGAGGTCACCGCTTACTCGAAAACGGAAGTTTCGACCGACGTGCCCGAGGCGTTCTTCCTCGAACGCTATCGCGCGGCGTACGCGCTCGAAATCGCGCATTTCTTTGACGCGCTCACGCACGGCAAGCCGGTGCGCACGACCGTCGCCGATGGCCTGAAAGCGCTGGAACTCGCGGAAGCCGCGACGCGTTCCTGGCGCGAGGGCCGCGCGATCAAACTCGGCGAGGCAGCGCGATGAAGCCCGCCACGGAGCGTTTGCGGATCGGCGTGGTCGGCCTTGGGCGGCTCGGCAAGCGGCATGCGGAGAATCTCGCTTATCGGGTGCCGGGCGCGACGCTCGCGGCCGCCTGCAGTCCGCTGCAAGACGAGCTTGCCTGGGCGCGCGATGCGCTGCATCAGTCGCTCGATGCGCCGCGTTTGTACGCCGATTACACGGAGCTGCTCGCCGATCCGCACGTCGACGCGGTGTGGCTCGTCACGCCGTCGTCGCTGCACGCGCAGCAGATCGTCGACGCGTTGCAGGCAGGCAAGCATGTGTTCTGCGAAAAGCCGCTGTCGCTGGAGATCGCGGAATGCGAGCGCGTGCTGGCCGAAGCGGCGCGCTATCCGCACTTGCAGGCGACGATCGGCTTCATGCGCCGCTTCGATCCGAGCTACCGCGACGCGTTCGAGAAGATCGCCGCCGGTCGGATCGGCCTGCCGTTCCTCGTGCGCTCGCAAACCACCGATCAAAACGACAACGACGGCTTTTTCGTGCGCTTCGCGGCGACCTCGGGCGGCATCTTTCTCGACTGCACGGTGCATGACATCGACGTCGCCCGCTGGCTGCTCGGCAAGCCGCGTGCGACGCGCGTGTTCGCGGCGGGAACGGTCGCGCTGCACGACGGTCTGCGCGAATTCGGCGACGTCGATAACGGCGTCGCGATCTGCGAGTTCGAGGGTGGCAAGCTCGCGATGTTCTACGCCTCGCGCACCCAGGCGCACGGCAACGACACGCATAGCGAAATAATCGGCACGGCGGGCGCACTGACGGTCGGCCGCAATCCGCGCGCGAATCGCGTCGAGATCTACGACGCGAGCGGCATTCGCAACGAATGCACGCCGAACTTTTTCGACCGGTTCGAGGACGCGTTTCTGCACGAGGCACGCGCGTTCGTTGCGTCGGTGCAAAACGGGGCAGGCAAGGGCGATGCGGCATCGAGCGGCGCGACGCTTGCCGATGCGCTCGAAGCGACGCGCATCGGCCTGGCGCTGCGCCAATCACTGCAAAGCGGCGAGGCGGTGACGCTGTAGCGGCGCTCGCCGCCGCGCGCTGCCCGGCGGCGGCGCCCGGTCTGCGGTAGAATTTGACCCTCTGTCCGGCGTCTTCAGCGACGCCTCGTCCCGAAGGTCATCGTCGATGCAAATTCAGATTCACAAGGAAGTCGATGCGCGCGGGCTCATGTGCCCGCTGCCCATCCTGCGCGCCAAAAAGGCGCTTGCCGACATGGAAAGCGGCCAGATTCTGAAGGTGCTCGCCACCGATCCCGGCTCGCAGCGCGATTTTGCCGCGTTCGCGAAGCAGACCGGCAACGAGATCGTCGAAAGCTCCGCGCACGACAAGGTGTTCACGTTCCTGATGCGGCGCCGGTGAACGGCAGTCGGTAAAACCGTCCGTCCGATGTAAAAAAGAAGGCGCCGTCCCCTTTTAAGCGGGGACAGCGCCTTCTTCGTTTCAGCCGTTCTTTCGGTCTCAGCCTTCGAGCACCGGCGAGCGGGTGCGCAGATATTCTTCGAAATCGGCGGCCACTTCCGGGTGACGCAGCGCGAACTCGACCGTCGCCTTCAGATAGCCGAGCTTGCTGCCGCAGTCGAAACGGGTGCCGTGATACTTGTATGCGAGCACCTGTTCGTCGGCGAGCAGCGACTGGATCGCGTCCGTCAGCTGTAACTCACCGCCCGCGCCCGGCTTGATAGAGCGCAGATGATCGAAGATGCGCGGCTTCAACACATAACGGCCCACCACGCCGAGGTTCGACGGCGCCACGCTCGGCTCCGGCTTTTCGACGATGCCCGACATCTTGATGATCGAATCCTCCCATTCCTTGCCGTCGACGATGCCGTACGACTTCGTGTCTTGGGGCGGGATCTCTTCGACGCCGATCACCGAGCTGTGATAGTGATCGAACACCTCGATCATCTGGGTCATCACGGGCGGGGTGCCGTACAGCAGGTCGTCGGCGAGAATGACCGCGAACGGGTTGTCGCCGACCAGCTTCTCGGCGCATAGCACCGCGTGGCCGAGGCCCAGCGCCTCCGCCTGGCGCACGTAGAAGCAGTCCACATGGCTCGGCTTGATGCTGCGCACCAGTTCGAGCAGCTTGTCCTTGCCGCGCGCCTCGAGTTCGGCCTCGATCTCATAGGACTTGTCGAAATGGTCTTCGATCGCGCGCTTGCTGCGGCCCGTGACGAAGATCATTTCGGTGATGCCGGCCGCCATCGCCTCTTCGACCGCATACTGAATCAGCGGCTTGTCGACGATCGGCAGCATCTCCTTCGGGCTAGCCTTGGTGGCGGGGAGGAAGCGGGTGCCAAGACCTGCCACCGGAAAAACCGCCTTCGTAACTTTTAGCATGTGAATACCCTGAGTCCTCGGTTTAAGTCCTTGCCCGCCGTTGAGGTGGGCGGGCGCGTCGGTCAGGCCGGCAAGCGGGCCAGTTGTGCTTTCAGCTTGCCGACGGTGGCTTCGAAATCGGCAAGCCGTTTCTGCTCCTGTTCCACGACCGCCGCCGGCGCCTTCGCAACGAACGCCTGATTCTGCAACTTGCCGTTGCATTTGACGATTTCGGCGCTCAATCGCGTGATCTCTTTCGACAGGCGCTCCCGTTCGACCGCCGCGTCGATTTCGACCTTCAATACCAGCTTGTCGGTTCCTACGATAGCAATTGGCGCGCCATCCGCCTGGGCGTCGAGCGCGGCTTCGTCGGCGATGATCTGCACCTCGGACAGCCGCGCCAACGCTTGAGCGTAAGGTGCGAAAGTGCGAAGACGCTGCGCATTGCCGGTGGCGAACAACGGCACCTTGACCGCCGGCGACAGGTTCATTTCACCGCGCAGATTCCGGCATGCATCGATCACCGCTTTAAGATCGGCCGCCCACTGCTCGGCGTCTTCGTCCAGCTTCGACAGGTCCGCCACGGGGTACGGCTGCACCATGATGGACGCCTCGCCGTCGGCCTTGCCTTCGGGGTAGCGCCCTGCGAGCGGCGCCACTTTCTGCCACAGCGCTTCGGTGATGAACGGAATCACCGGATGCGCGAGGCGCAACACCGTTTCGAGCACGCGCAGAAGCGTACGGCGCGTTGCGCGCTGCTGGTTCGGCTGACCCGTCTGGATCTGCACTTTGGCGAGTTCAAGGTACCAGTCACAATATTCGTCCCATACGAACTTGTATAGGGCGTTGGCCACATTGTCAAAACGATAGTCGGAAAAGCCCTTGACGACTTCCGCCTCTACGCGCTGCAGTTGCGAGACGATCCAGCGGTCGGCCGGCGAGAAGTGCAGATGGCCTTCCGGCCCGCATTCGCCACATTGCGCCGGCTGGCCGAAACCGCAGTCATGGCCTTCGCAGTTCATCAGCACGAAGCGCGTGGCATTCCACAGCTTGTTGCAGAAGTTGCGATAGCCTTCGCAGCGTGCGAGGTCGAAATTGACGTTGCGGCCGAGCGTGGCCATCGACGCCATCGTAAAGCGCAGCGCGTCGGTGCCGAACGCCGGAATACCGTCCGGAAACTCCTTGCGGGTCTTCTTTTCGATCGACGCGGCCTGCTTCGGATTCATCAGGCCGGTGGTGCGCTTCGCGACGAGCGCGTCGAGATCGATGCCGTCGACGATATCGATCGGGTCGAGCGTGTTGCCCTTGCTCTTCGACATCTTTTGGCCTTCGGCGTCGCGCACCAGACCGTGCACATACACCGTCTCGAACGGCACCTTGCCGGTGAAGTGCGTGGTCATCATGACCATGCGCGCGACCCAGAAAAAGATGATGTCGAAGCCGGTGACGAGCACCGACGACGGCATGAAGTGCTTGAGCTCTTCCGTTTGATTCGGCCAGCCGAGCGACGAGAACGGCACGAGAGCCGACGAGAACCACGTGTCGAGCACGTCTTCGTCGCGCTTGAACGCGCCCGTGTAGCCGGTGGCGACGGCCTTCGCGCGCGCTTCTTCCTCGGTCCTGGCGACGAACACTTCGCCGTTCTCGCCGTACCATGCCGGGATCTGATGACCCCACCACAGCTGACGCGAGATGCACCAGTCCTGGATGTTTTCGAGCCACTGGTAGTACGTGGTGGTCCAGTTTTCCGGCACGAACTTGATCTGGCCGTTGCGGACCACGTCCAGCGCCGTCTCGGCGATCGATTTGCCCGGGTTGAACGTACCCTCGGGCGCCGGCTTGCTCATCGCGACGAACCACTGGTCGGTCAGCATCGGCTCGATCACGACGCCGGTGCGGTCGCCGCGCGGCACCATCAGCTTGTGCGGCTTGACCGATTCGAGCGCGCCGAGCGCCTCGAGATCGGCGACCACCAGCTTGCGGGCTTCGAAACGATCGAGGCCGCGGTACTTCTCGGGCGCGTTGCCGTTGATCTTCGCGTCGAGCGTGAGGATTTCGATTTGCGGCAGCTGGTGGCGCAGGCCGACCTGGTAGTCGTTGAAATCGTGCGCGGGCGTGACCTTGACGACGCCGGTGCCGAATTCGCGGTCGACGTAGTCGTCGGCGATGATCGGCACTTCGCGGTTCGACAGCGGCAGCGTGACGGTCTTGCCGATCAGGTGCGCGTAGCGCTCGTCTTCCGGGTGCACCATGACGGCGGTGTCGCCGAGCATGGTTTCCGGACGGGTCGTGGCGACGGTCAGATGGCCCGAGCCGTCGGTCAACGGATACTGGATGTGCCACAGGTGGCCGTTTTCTTCCTCGCTGACCACTTCGAGGTCGGAGACGGCGGTGAGCAGCACCGGGTCCCAGTTCACGAGGCGCTTGCCGCGATAGATCAGGCCCTGTTCGTACAGACGCACGAACACGTCGCGCACGGCGGCCGACATCTTGTCGTCCATCGTGAAGTATTCGCGCGACCAGTCGATCGACGCACCGAGACGACGCACCTGATTCGTGATGGTCGAGCCGGACTGCTGCTTCCACTCCCACACGCGCTCGACGAACTTCTCGCGGCCGAGGTCGTGGCGCGAGACGCCCTGCGCGTCGAGTTGCCGTTCGACGACGATCTGCGTGGCGATGCCCGCGTGGTCGGTACCCGGCACCCATAGCGTGTTCTCACCGAGCATACGGTGATAGCGCGTGAGGCCGTCCATGATGGTCTGGTTGAACGCGTGGCCCATGTGCAGCGTGCCGGTGACGTTCGGCGGCGGCAGCTGGATCGAGAAATCCTTGCGGTTCGCGTCGAAGGAGGGCGCGGCGTAGGCGCGCTTTTCCCATTCAGGGCCCCAGTGGGCTTCGATGGTGTGAGGTTCGAAGCTTTTTGCAAGCGTCGAGGTGGGGTCGCTCGGGGTGTCGCTCATGTTTCTCGTTAAAGGCAGGATTTTGGATTCGGGGAATGGTTGATTATAGCTGGACGGGGTTTTTTGCCGGCTGGCATGGGGTGGACTGGGGGGCGCTTTTTTCCTTGTTCTGGCTTTGTTGCCTTTCCTTGCTTTGTTGTCGGTCTATTGGCGTTGCCCCTGTGCGGGGCGGCACCTACTTTCTTTGCTGCTGCAAAGAAAGTAGGCAAAGAAGACAGCTTTACACCGCCAGCTCATAAGCGGGTCCCCTGGCTTGGAAGGGGCAGTGGTGCATCTGGAATCCGTGCTCCCGCACATTCCACGGCAGTGACAAAGCCGTCATCCTTCCCACTCCGCACTGCGTGCGTCGCGGACGGGTCTGCGAGGGAAACCGACCGATGGTTTGGGAACGGGGTTTCGGCGCGCGCAGCGCCGCCGGAAGAATGACTGCTTTGTCACTACGGCTGAATGTGCGGGAGCACGGATTCCAGATGCACCACTGCCGGAGGCGGACCGAGGGACCCGCTTAAGAATTGGCGGTGTGAGCTGTCTTCTTTGCCTACTTTCTTTGCAGCAGCAAAGAAAGTAGGTGCCGCCCCGCACAGGGGCAACGCCAATAGACCGACAAGAAATCAAGGAAAGGCCAACGAGGCCAGAACAACGAAAGACACAACCAGGCCAGAACAAGAAAAAAGCCAAAAAAGCGCCGCCCCCGCCGGGGCATATAATGTCCCCCGAACTGCGCTCCGCGAAAAAATGCCCGACCTCCTCTCCAATCTAAACCCCGAACAACACGCCGCCGTCACACTCCCGAATGAGCCCGCCCTGATCCTGGCGGGCGCGGGGAGCGGCAAAACCCGCGTCCTGATCACCCGCATCGCGTGGCTGATCCAGCAAGGCCTCGCGTCCCCCGCGACCATCCTCGCGGTGACCTTCACCAACAAAGCCGCCCGCGAAATGATGGCGCGCCTGTCGGCGCTATTGCCGATCGACACGCGCGGTATGTGGATCGGCACGTTCCACGGCCTGTGCAACCGCATGCTGCGCGCGCATCACCGCGACGCCGGGCTGCCCGCCACGTTCCAGATTCTCGATACCGCGGACCAACTGTCGGCGCTCAAACGCCTGATGAAGGGCCTCAACATCGACGATGAAAAGTACCCGGCGAAAAATCTCCAGTACTTCATCAACAACGCAAAAGAGCAGGGCCTGCGCCCCAAGGACGTCGACGCCACCGACAACTTCAACCGCAAGTTCGTCGAGCTCTACGAAGCCTATGACCAGCAGTGCCAGCGCGAAGGCGTCGTCGACTTCCCCGAACTGCTGCTGCGCTGCTACGAACTGCTCGCGCACAATCCGCCGCTGCGCGCGCATTATCAGGCGCGCTTCCGGCACATCTTGGTGGACGAGTTTCAGGACACCAACAAGCTGCAATACGCGTGGCTCAAGCTGCTCGCGGGTCAGCACAACGCGATCTTCGCGGTCGGCGACGACGATCAATCGATCTACGCGTTCCGCGGCGCGAACGTCGGCAACATGCGCGACTTCGAGCACGAGTTCAACGTGCGCAATCTGATCAAGCTCGAGCAGAACTATCGCTCGCACGGCCATATTCTCGATGCCGCGAACCAGCTGATCGCGAACAACTCGCGGCGTCTCGGCAAGAATCTGCGCACCGACGCGGGCCACGGCGAACCGGTGCGCGTGTATGAATCGGCGACCGATTCGCAGGAAGCCGGCTGGATCGTCGAAGAGATCCGCGCGCTGATCAACACCGGCCTGTCGCGCAGCGAAATCGCAGTGCTTTATCGCAGCAACGCGCAGTCGCGCACGATCGAGCACACGCTCGTCAACGCGGGCATCGCGTATCGCGTGTATGGCGGCCTGCGCTTTTTCGAGCGTCAGGAAGTCAAGCACGCGCTCGCGTATCTGCGCCTGATCGACAACCCGAACGACGACACCGCATTCGGCCGCGTGGTCAATTTCCCCACGCGCGGCATTGGCGCGCGTTCGATCGAACAGATCGCCGACGCGGCGCGTTTGTATAACTGCTCGATGGCCGCGGCGATTCCGTACGTCGCCGGCAAGGCGGGCTCGAGCCTCGCCGCGTTCGCGAACCTGGTCGGCAAAATGCGCGCCGACACGCAGCAGATGAGTCTGCCCGAGACCGTCGAGTACGTGGTCCGCGCGAGCGGTCTCGCGGACTTCTATCAGAACGAGCGCGAAGGCCAGGAGCGGCTCGAAAACTTGCAGGAACTCGTGAACGCGGCCGCCGCGTTCGTCAGCGAGGAAGGCTACGGGCTCGATACGCCCGCGCGCTCGATTCCACTGCGCCCCGGAGCCAGCGCCGCGCCCGAACTCGCGGTCGCGACCGACGATCCGAACACGGTGGTACTCGACGCGCCGGGCATCGCCGATCCGGCGCAAAACCCCGACACGATGACACCGCTCGCGGGTTTCCTGTCGCACGCGTCGCTCGAAGCCGGTGATAACCAGGCGCAGGCCGGCCAGGAAGCGGTGCAGCTGATGACGGTGCACGCTGCAAAGGGGCTCGAATTCACCGCCGTGTTCATCACCGGTCTCGAAGAAGGGCTGTTCCCGCACGAGAACAGCGCGATGGAGTCAGATGGTCTCGAAGAAGAGCGGCGTCTGATGTACGTCGCGATCACGCGCGCGAAGGAGCGGCTGTACCTGTCGTTCGCGCAAAGCCGGATGCTGCACGGCCAGACGCGCTACAACATCCGCTCGCGCTTCTTCGACGAATTGCCGCAGGAAACGCTGAAGTGGCTGACGCCGAAGGTCGAGGCGGGCTCGCGCTGGGGCGGCCGCTCGGACAACGCCGGCTACGGGCGCGACTGGATCGCGCGGCCGGGCTACGGCGGAGGTTCGGCGGCGACGGCGGCGGTGGCCTCCGCGCCGGCACCCGCGTTCGCGAACGCGCAGCGCGCGGCCGAAACGGGCTTCCGGGTCGGCCAGCAGGTGTTCCACACGAAGTTCGGCGAAGGCACGATCACCGCGCTCGAAGGCAGCGGCACCGACGCGAAGGCGCAGGTCCGCTTCAAGCGGCACGGCGAGAAGTGGCTGGCGCTCGCGGTGGCGAAATTGCAGGCGGTCGAATGAGCGCGCCCTTGAACACGAGCCACGCAGGGGCGCGGCCGCTCGGCATCCTGGCCGCGTTGCCGCAGGAACTGGGCGACCTGATCGAAGCGATGCGCGCCGAGTCCGGCGTGCGCACGCTCACGCACGGCCGGCGTGATTACCACCTCGGCACCGTCCACGGCACGCCGTGCGTCGTCACGCTCGCGCGCGTCGGCAAGGTCGCGGCGGCGACGACGGTCAGCGCGCTCATTCACGCGTTCGATGTCGAAGCCGTGGTGTTTACAGGCGTCGCGGGCGGTGTCCGCGGCGACGTGCAGGTCGGCGATATCGTCGTCGCGAGCACGCTGATGCAGCACGATATCGACGCATCGCCGCTGTTTCCGCGCTTCGAGGTGCCGCTGCTCGGCATGTCGCGCTTTGCCGCCGATGCGGCGCTCGCCGAGCGTCTCGCCGCCGCATGTGAGCAGTTCGTCGCCGAGGAAGGCGCGGCCTGCGCGGCCCGGTTCGGCACGCGCGAGCCGCGCGTGCATCGTGGCTTGATCGTCAGCGGCGATCAGTTCGTCGCCAGCGCGGCGGCCGTCGCGGCGCTGCGCGACGCGCTACCCGACGCGCTCGCGGTCGAGATGGAAGGCGCGGCGATCGCGCAGGTCTGCTATGAGTACGGCGTGCCGTGCGCGGTCGTGCGCACGATCTCCGATACCGCCGACGACCACGCGCCGGGATCGTTCGTGTCGTTTCTGACGGGGATCGCGGGGACGTATTCGAACGCGATCCTCGCGCGCTTTCTCGGCGCGCAGCATACCGCGGGTTGAGCAGCCGCCTGTTCGTCCACTTGTTCGTCCGCTTATTTCTTGCCGCCGCCGGCGGCGAGCGCGTCGCGCACCTGCTGCAGCGCAGCCGGATCTTCGATCGTCGGCAGATCGCCCGGTTCGCGACCTTCGGCGAGCGCCGCGATCGCGCGGCGCAATAGCTTGCCGGAGCGCGTCTTCGGTAGCATCGATACCATCACCACGCGCGCGGGGCGCGCAATCGAGCCGAGATGGCGGTCGACCGTCATCGCCAGCTCGGCTTCGAGCCGCGCTCGCTCGCTCGGGTCGCCTTCGCCTTGCGCGCCACGCAGCACGACGAAGGCCATCGCCGCCTGACCCTTGACCGGATCGGTCACGCCGACCACCGCGACTTCCGCGACGGCCGCGTGGCTCGATAGCGCTTCCTCGATTTCGCGCGTGCCGAGGCGATGGCCCGCGACGTTGATCACGTCGTCGGTGCGGCCGAGGATCGTCACGTAGCCGTCCTCGTCCTGCACGCCCCAGTCGAAGGTCGAATAGACCTGCTGGTTCGGCACGCTCGACCAGTAGGTGCTGACGAAGCGCTTGTCGTCGCCCCACACCGTCGACATGCAGCCCGGCGGTAGCGGATAGTCGAGCGTCAGCACGCCTTTTTCACCGGCCGCGCAGGGCTCGCCGGTCAGTTCGTCGCGCACCGTCAGGCGATAGCCGACCGAGGGCACGCCCGGCGAGCCGAGCTTGGACGGCAGTGCCTCGATGCCACGCGCAATCGCGAGCATCGGCCAGCCGGTTTCGGTCTGCCAATAGTTGTCGATCACCGGTTTGTTCAGCGCGTTCGTGATCCACGCGGCGGTCGGTTCGTCGAGCGGTTCGCCGGCGAGAAACAGCGTGCGCAGGCTCGACAGATCGGCTGATTTCATCAGCGCCGGGTCCTGCTTCTTCAGCACGCGTATCGCGGTCGGCGCGGTGAACATCAGATTGATCTTGTGCTGCTCGACGAGCCGCCACCAGACGCCGCCGTCCGGGCGAATCGGCGTGCCCTCGTACATCACGGTGGTCAGCCCCGCGATCAGCGGCGCGTACACGATATAGCTGTGGCCGACCACCCAGCCGACATCGGACGCGGTGAACATCGTGTCGCCGGCCTTGCCCTCGAAGATGTATTCCATCGATGCCGCGAGCGCGACCGCATAGCCGCCGACATCGCGCTGCACGCCCTTCGGCTTGCCGGTCGTGCCCGACGTGTACAGCACGTACGACGGTTCGTTCGATTCGAGCCATTCGCACGGCACATGCGCGTCGAAGAACTGCTCGCGCAGCGGCTCGTAGGCGACGAGATACGGCGCGTTCAGGCGTTCGGGCGCGAGTTGCCGATCGACCAGCAGCACGTGCGGCGTCTTGTGTATGGCGCGCGCGAGCGCTTCGTCGACGAGCGGCGTGTAGTCGACCACCTTGCCGCCGCGCGCGCCGGCGTCGGCCGTCACGATCAGCACCGGCTTCGCGTCGTCGATACGCGCGGCGAGGTTCGGCGCCGCGAAGCCGCCGAACACGACCGAGTGAATTGCACCGAGGCGCCCGCAGGCGAGCATGGCGAACAGCGCTTCGGGGATCATCGGCAGGTAGATCAGTACAACGTCGCCGCGTTTCACGCCAAGCGAGCGCATGACGGCGGCCATCCGGTTGATTTCGGCGTGCAGTTCGGCATACGTGTAATGCCGCTCGATGCCGGTTTCGGTCGATACGTAGATGAGCGCGTTCTGCTTCGCGCGCTCGGCCAGATGGCGGTCGACGGCGTTATGACAGAGGTTCGTGCGGCCGCCGACGAACCAGCGCGCGAACGGCGGCTTCGAACGGTCGAGCACGGTGCCGAACGGCGTGTGCCAGTGAATGCGCTGTGCTTCTTCGCGCCAGAAGGCTTCGGGGTTGTCGATCGAGCGGCGGTGGAAATCGCGGTAGCGGGTCATCGGCGGCGATCCTCATGCGGCGGGAAAGGAACTTTGCACATTGTGCGCCTCGGGCGGCGCGGGTTGTTCGCACAAGCATAGCCACGGGTGGGAGGGTGGGCAAGCGGGTTCGCGGCGAGGGCGAAGGGCAACTGGGAAACGTCGTTCGTCGTCAATTTCATCCGTCGCCCATTTGTTCTTTTTTACTGTCAGGTACGGTATAGGCGGTCAGTATGGCCTTTTTTTTCGTTCCAGATATGAAGGAGGTGGCCATGCCGTCGCCGGATTGCTACGGTCCTCTAACGCACAGGTATTGAAATGCGGAAAAAGAGCGTTGTTCGTCTTTTCGCTGGCGTAGTTGTGCTTGCCCTCGTCGTCGTGGTTGCTGGGTTCTTTTTTCTGTGGAGACGGATGCGGGCCTAGGGCGGTGGCGTGAATTTTTGCGGGTGTTGGCCTTTCCTTGCTTTCTTGTCGGTCTATTAGCGTTGCCCCTGTGCGGGGCGGCACCTACTTTCTTTGCTGCTGCAAAGAAAGTAGGCAAAGAAGACAGCTTTAAACCGCCAGCTCATAAGCGGGTCCCCTGGCTTGGAGGAGGTAGTGGTGCATCTGGAATCCGTGCTCTCGCGCATTCCACGGCAGTGACAAAGCCGTCATGCTTCCCACTCCGCACTGCGTGCGTCGCGGACGGGTCTGCGAGGGAAACCGACCGATGGTTTGGGAACGGGGTTTCGGCGCGCGCAGCGCCGCCGGAAGAATGACTGCCTTGTCACAAGCGCCGAATGTGCGGGAGCACGGATTCCAGATGCACCACTGCCACGCGCGGACCGAGGGACCCGCTTAAGAGTTTGCGGTGTGAGCTGTCTTCTTTGCCTACTTTCTTTGCAGCAGCAAAGAAAGTAGGTGCCGCCCCGCACAGGGGCAACGTCGAGGCTCATGCGTGAATCGCCAGAACCCTTATCCATCAAGGCCTTGGCGCGAATTATAACCTGTTGGCGAGGGGCTAAATCGCGGCGCGAGGACTACGTCGGGACTATCGCCGCGCACTTTCCGCGCGACAGCCGGACCGGCCGCTTTCCCTTGCTGGACGGGGGTTCCGGCCGCACGGCACGCATAGCGGCCTTCTGGACGTCCCGCGCTCCGGTTAGCTGTAGCACACGTGCTTCTGAGCGCCATCGTCATCACGGCCCATCTTGCGCGCGCACCGCCCGCTCTGGAACGGCCGCGCCGTCCGCTATCATGGCGATCCAAATCGCTGCCGGTTCGCCGAATGCGACAAATCGGCGGCAGCCTGATACTGCGACGGTGCTATCCCGCTCAGCTGCGCCGTATCAGCACACGCTGGATTCTTTGGATTAGCCATGAAATCGCGAAAACCACAAGAAGGCTATTACGCAGGTCTCACACAACTGTCCCTACCCGAAGGCGTCGACGAGTTGGATCTCGGAAAGGGGTTGATGCTGCGCAGTACTTACGCGCATCTGATGCAAACCAACATCATGGCGTTCAATCCTCCAAGGCTAAAAGGAGAACACCACGCCGGACCGTGGAAGGCGACATCCACGCACGCGGGATGGGACGTAACGGTCGAACTTTCGATCCCTCGCAGTTATGAGCCGCCTCATGGCCTCTCGTACCACGACGTGGGCAGAACCATCACAGTTTTGATGAGGCTCGTCTGCGATCCAGGAATCCGGCTACTTGTCGAGTCCAACCACTCGCTGTCCAATGGCACGGAACTTGACGACAACGAGATTCGAATAGCCCCGGTCGAATCAACGCCGCAATACATCAGTCTCGGCTTCATCAATCCCGAAGACACGGAGCACGCGGGCGCACGCGTGTCGTGGGTCAAGGCGAACTGGAAGAATGCCGTTGATCTGATGGGAACGCACGGTAACTTCCGGCTGGCGATGGATGCTTTCGCGCTTTCGACCTTCGTTCCGCATCATGCATTAACGCTCATTTCGCTTTGGGGTGCGCTTGAGGCACTATTTTCGCCTTCTACAAGTGAGCTTCGCTTTCGTGTCTCCATCTTGATCGCTTCGTACCTGCACCCGCCCGGCCCTGAACGAGCGAACCTACAAAAGGAGATTTTTGATCTATACGACATGAGATCCGCCGCAGCCCATGGAAAGCCGAAGCACAACCTAGATCACCTCGCCAAGACGTTCAATCTCATCAAGTCCGTCCTGACCAGAATGATCGAAGACAACTTCGTGCCAACGAAAGCGTTCCTCAACGAAAGGCTTATGGGCGTAGAGGTCGCGACTTAAAGAGGCACACATGGCGTTCACCGCATGCGACTCGAAGTGCGACGCTCAACCAACGAAGGAGGGGCGACTTGCCGGGGGGCGGTCTCAAAGATTTTGAGAAGCGGACGGAAACCTTCGAAAAAGGTTTTCTCTCATGTACGCAGTTTGACAGCCGGGGGTCGAATCACCCGCCCCGGACCCCGACCGCACGCGGCCGCATCCCGCGCCGACCGCAGACTCACGCAGACCTGATCCGCCGTCAGTGTCGCGGCTCGCGTGCGCCGGCCATCGCATGCAGGACCGCCGCGTGGTCGAGCAGCCTTTGCGTGGCGACGCGCAGGACGTTGTCCGCCTGGTCGAGGATTGAAGCGGTATCGGTGAGTCCGCGCTTCGCGCGTTCCTCGGCACAGAGCCGGACCAGCAGGTCGCCGAGCGCGCGGCACACGTCGTCGCTGGCGTCCAGCGTCAGGGATTTCGCTTTTTTCATCGTGAGGTCCGCAGACGGGAACACGGACCGTCATTATGCCCGGCGCTCAGGTGTCGCCGTCGCCGAGCAGTCGCGCGAAGGCGTCGAACACGGCAGGATCGGCCAGCGCCTCCTCGAAGGCGGCCTGCTCGAACGGTGTCGGTTCCACGTCAGATACCTGCCGGGTGGATGATGTCGGGTAGCGTGTCGAGTTCAACGTGACGGGCAACGGGTCAGCCCGCTTCGCATACTTCGCAGCAACATGATACTCGCCTCGCGGACTGTGCCTGACCGGTGGGCCGGTGACGCTCAGCGCATCGCGCTCGACGCCGCCGTTATGTCCGGGCCGGGTGCCGCTGCTGGCGTGCAGCGCTGCGGCCACGGCTGCGCGGAATCCGTCGTCGTTCATGACGGCCGCCCGGTGTGCTTCGCGCGCTGTGCGGCCTTGCGTGCCCGGTCGCGTTCGCGGCGGCCCTCGACCGTGGCGGCGGGCGGCATCGGATTCGGTTCGCGCCCGATCCGTCGCGGCACCCAGCGCAGCCGTCCGGTCAGCACATCCTCGACAGCACGACCTATGACCACACTACCGGTATCCATGATCGCCGCTCCGACAGGTTGCGAGTGCAACAATTCTGGAACGTCTGTCCGGCTGGCGCAATAAAAAGACTGTGCAACGCCACAGGAGAAACGTCGCACAGCCAGAGCCAACTACTCGCGGATGCGCGGATATTAGCCACCGCCGCGCCGGTGGTGTTCTAGTCGTCGCGCACGCGCACTCCGCGCGGATAGCGCCTGCGGAATTGGGCCAGCCGCCGTTCAAACACGGCATCGGCCGGTGAGGTCGTGGTTCCGGTGAGTCCGGCCTGCCGGCGTTGCGCGCGATCTTCGGCCAGCTGACGTTCGACCAGCGCTTCGGCGGGCGTGAAGGCGCGCATGTCGGTGATCGTGGCCTCGGGCTGCGCCGGCACCGCGCATAGCGACAGTTCCAGCCATTCCCATTTTGTGAACCGCACGCCGCCGCCCTGCATCGGTTCCGATTCGAGCGGCCGGAAGCCGATGCTGACCGAGCGCAGCAGACCGGCCTTCACGCTGGCCCATGCATCGTCGCACAGGCTTTTCAGCGGTCCGTCCTGCTCGATCTTCGCAATCACGGCCTTGAAGTGAACGCCGAGCTTCGACGCCGCGCCGAGCACCACACTGCCGACGCTTCGGGTGTGATCGTGGCCGACCAGCAGCGGCAGCGGCGTCACGAATTTCACGCCGAGCGGTTCGATCACGTCGCCATACCGGTCCGGGGTCGGTGTCGATGCAGTCCCGCTGATCTCGCGCAGGTCCTCGTTGGCGCTGCGGATGACCAGCAGCGTGCTGGCGTGCTGGATATCGGCCTGTCTCATGATGTCTGCCCCTTGCGTTTCGTTGTGGGCGCATCGTTCCGGCTGATCGCTGCCACGCCGCTTGCCCATCGCGCGTGATCCGGATCGGGCAAAGCCCAGTTGATGTACTGCTCGGCGCGTAGCGCGTAGAGGTTGTTCTGCCAGGTCGCCAGTATCTTCGGCCCGCTGCCGTCGTCGACCGTGATTGCGGCCTGTCCCGTGACGTCGGGCACGAGCGGGCCTTCGTACAGCAGCACCGCGCGCGCATCGATGAGCCCGATCACGCCGGCCGGGATGGCATCCGAGGTGACGGCCACCGTGCCCGCAAGCGTGCCCCCCGTCGCGCTGATCGTGTCGTGACCCAGCAGGTTCAGTCGCGCCGCGAGCGCGGGCGGCATGATGAAACACGAACTGGACAGATCGCCCGCAAAGCCGTCGAGCAGTCCGGTCACATCGGCTTCGATATCGCCGCTGGACGCCACCGCCTCGACGCCGTGGAAGATGCCGCCCGGCGACGCATCGGACGACGCGCTGTTGCCCGCGAAGGTCCGGCTGATCTCGCGGCCCACTGCACGCGCCAGTGCGTTTTCGAGCACGGCATCGCTGCGCTCGTTCACGAACCGGACCAGTTCGGCAGTCGCGATCGTAACCGCCGTGCATTTGCGCACGCCGAAGCGTTGCAGGCTGAACGAGGTGTTGCTGTCGATTACCTTCAGCGCGGCTTCGGCAGTCCATGAAGCGCCCGCGATATCAGTCTCAAGCGTGACGGCGCGGAACGGCACCATTTCGCGGAAGCCGCCGCCCAGCGCATCGCGGATTTTCGTGATCAGGTTCTCTCGCTGCACCAGCGAAACGAAGTCGCCAATCCCGGACAGGCCGATATCATCCGGATCGTCAATGTCGCCGGTCGCGAGCACCGCGGCCTTTGTTGCCAGCCATTGCGTCGCGGGCGAGGCCGCGCCGTAGGCGTTCGTGGCATACGCGCGGGCGTTGCTGACTTCACCACCGACGGCCAGCGCGCGGATCGCCTTCGCGAAAATGAACCGGTTCATTGCCTGCCCCCCGTGAGCGGTCCGCAAGGTGCGGGCCGTCCATCAAGCATCGTGGACGGCAGCGCGCGGACAAACCGCCACTTTCACCAGATTCATCCGTTTCGCCAGTCCGACAGGTATCGCGCAATATCGGCTATCGCATACCATCGCGAGCGACCGGCCATGCGAAAGCGCAGGCGCAGCTTGCCGCATGCGTGCTGCTTCGCGAGCGTCGAGCGCGACGCATAACCGAGGCACGCCGCCGCACCGCTTTCGTTGGTCGAGCCGTCGCCCGCGACCGGATAGCCCCGTTCGCGCACGAACACAAAGAGGCGTGCCTCGAGTCCGGCTTCATCGTCCGTCACGGGTGCCGCCCGTCAGAAAGACGGTACATCTGGTAGTGCATCAAAACCATCGTCCCCGGTAAAGCGCCCAGCCGCTTCGCGGGCGGCTGCGGGGAGTGCCGGTTTCCGGGTGCCTGCGGGGGAGTGCTTCACCGGCGGCGCGGCCGGAGTGGCCTTTGGTGCCTGGTTTGCCTGCCAGTCCGGCGAACTGGAAGCGCGCTCGCGCATCCAGTCCGGCAGGGATTCATAGGCCTCGCAGCGGCCGTCGCGCACGTCATAGCTCGACGGCTTGTAGTACGGCTGCGGCAGGTGCAGCGCTTCGCCGGGTTCAAGCGGCGCCAGCGTGTCAATGTTTACGAAGGTACGGCTGTTGCGCTCGGTGTGAATGACCATTGCACGTGCCCACCGGCCCAGCCGTTCGGACAGGTCCTGTTCTTCGGCCAGGTCATCCGGCTCCACCCCATCCCAGCCACCCAGCAGGCGCCCAAGCTTCGAGCCAGCCGATACCGTCAGGCTCATCGGCATCAGCCAGAGTCGCGGTGGACGGCCCCGGCCCTGTTCATCGAGCGAGGGCTCCCCCGGCAGCGCACAGAGTTCAAATCGCATGGCCACCTGTTCAGTCCCATACTGGGGACTGCGGCCCAGATCGACAAGCTGCACCAGGCACGCGTAATACTCGCCTTCAGGTGTTGGAACGAATTCGGATTTTGAAGTACGGAAGCTCATTGCAGTCTCTCCTTGTGCACTCCTGTGCATTTCGTTGACGCACCATTGCGTCCATCGATGACCTTCTGGCCGGGTGCAGGGGGCGCGCTGGTGCGCATGAAACGCGGTTTTCCCAATTAGGCTATATATCGCGTGATCTACTTTTCTTCTCTCTCTTTATATGTATTACCTGCCTCTAAGAGAAAAAAGCATGCACCACCGTGCACCCGTGCACTAACCCTTGCTGGTGGCGGCTCTGCGAGGTGCACGGTCAATAACCGACCGTGCACCTACCGTGCACCCTCAGCACTCCCAGGGACATAGAAACGGTCCCCATGCAAAACCTTTTTCACATAGCCCAGTGAACGCAGGGCTTCTCCGATCAGCTGGCCGTCGCGGCTGTTGCGGTTCTCGTAGGCGTGGTCCGTGAAGGCCTCGAAAATCACGGCAGGCCGCTTTTCATACGGCACATAGTCCCGTTTCACGTACTCGGACACCCGTGCGAGCCACGGATTGTCCGGGGTTCTTTCTGAAGCCTCCCTGGCGGCTGCGGCCAGCAGTACGCCATCCTCGATCCACCAGTGTTCGCCTGCCGCGATCCGGCTGTCCGCTTCCGCAAACAGCTGGTCCCGGTCGTGCAGGGTGGCCTCGACATTGCAGCGGCCCACCCGCACCGGCAGGAAGCGGCGGCTGCCGGTCTCGTCAGTGAGGTAATCCGCAGTGCGGTTCGTCGTGCCAACCATCACGAACTGGCGCGGCTGGCTCACATAGACACGGCCATAGGCAGGGCGGAATGCGTCCACGGTGCGCGACAGGAATGCCTTCTGGCTTTCGAGTTCGTGCCGTCGCAGCGCGGTGATCTCGGCGTTTTCGAGCAGCCACACCCCGTCGACCGCTTCCCCGGCATCGCGCAGGCTGTCGAGGTTCGGCGTGGCGTCGGAGTACCATTCACCGCCCAGGGTGGCGAGGCTGGCACTTTTGCCGATGCCCTGGGCGCCTTCAAGGATGGGCATCACATCCTGCTTGCAGCCGGGAAAACGTACCCTCGCCACCAGCGAAAGCAGCAGCACGCGGGATACCTCGCGCGCATAGTCGCTGTCGTCGGCGCCACAGTGCGTCACCAGCCAGCCGTCGACCCGGTGCACCCCGTCCCATCGCAGGCCATCGAGATAACGGCATACCGGATGGAATGCGTTTTCTTCCGCGAGCAGCGCGCAGGCACGCCACACGGTGTCAAAGGCCGCGTGCAGGCCATGCTCTGTAATCAGACGAAGCTCGACGTTAGTGAGGTCACTGTCAGACCAGCACTCACGGCCGGCCGGCCACGGACGTGGCCTGAGCAGCATGATGGTGTGGTGCATGCGGTCATAGCCGATCAGTCCGTGCAGTACTTCATCATCGTGCAGCGCATCCAGCACCTCGGCCAGGCTGGCCCGGCTGCGACCGCTGCCTGCGGTGCGCTCCGGTTGCGGCGCCGGTGCCGGCGTGGTGGGGGCTTCAAGCACGGCGCGTAGTGCACCGGCGCCATGCTGTTCGCGGTAGTCCCAGGCATCCGAACGGTCCGGCATCGAGCCGGGCAGCAGCGCCACTTCGCAGCCACACTGCGCGGCCATTTTCATCACCGACGCTTCCACCCCACGGTCCGCGACCATCACCAGCCGCAGCGCCGGATATTTCGCGCGCAGCGCTTCGGCCACGGTGCGGAAGCGCATCACGCCTGCGGTGGCGAGCACTTCAACGGCGCCGGGGCCAGCCGCGTCCGACACGGCCTGGGCAGTTGCGATGCCTTCGGCCAGATAAACGATGGTGCCATCAGCCAGTGCCCCGGCATCCGCACGCACGCGCCAGGCGGAATCCTCGAATGCGTAACGCGGCCAGTTACGCTTTCTGCCATCGGGTGCAATCACCTGGACAGAATGCGGACGGCCATCGGTCACGCTGCAATAAAGCGCGCCAAGCTCAAGCCGGTTATCCCACGTCTGCACTACCCGCAGCCGCGTCACATCGAGCCGCTTGCGTACTGCATACGGATAGGCGCTCGCATCGGTGCCCGCGGCAAATTGCGCAAAGGGAGTGGTGTCGTCGTAAGGGAGTGGCCCCGGTGCGGGCGTAGCAGGCTCCGGCGCGGCTGCGGCAGGTGTGGCGGGGGCAGCGTCAGGGGGTGGCGCGCGCCGGCCCACCCGTGCCCGTTTCAGTGGCGCCGGGATAAAGCCGTACTGGCGCGCGAGATGAAACACGCTGCCGACGCTGACGCGCGCATGGCCGTTGCCGGTGTCACGAAACGAGTGCCACGCCGTATCGAATGCGGCGGCATCCCATTTGGCACCGGCCGCACTCCAGTCACGTGCCATCTCTTCGAGCCCTTCAGAATGCAGGCCCATCAGCACGGCAATCCACGCATCCCGGGTGCAGTCAGGATCAATGCAGTCGAGTGCGCGTGCCAGTTCATCCCGGTCGGCGGCGTTCATGTGCGGCCCCCAGCGTCGCGCTCGTCGCGTTCATCGCGCAACTGCTGCAGTTCCCGGTGCACGTCCGCGACTTTATCGAGCCACGGCCCCGCGCGCATCCAGTCGAGCGTGCCGGTGCCGGACAGATATACCTCACGCAGCCACACTTCCCACGCCCTGAATTCGTCGTCCATGACGGCCTCCGTTCAGGCCGTCGTCGCATCGGCGACTGCGGGCACCGTGTTGGCTTCCACCCATGCGCGCTCGGCTTCGGGCGTGACGATGGTGCGGTGACCCGCCCTGAGTTCAGCCGGTGCGCGGCCCTGCTGCTTGAGCTTGTAGTAGAGCGGCTTCGAGATGCCGTAGTAGTCGCAGAACTCCCTCACGGTCTTGCAGCGTGCGCTGTCCATGTACGCCTCCGGTAAGTGGTTGAGCCCGCAACGGGCTGCCACTTACAAGCGTGGTACAGCGCAAAAGCGCATGCAATGGCGTACATGTCATAGCGGCGCTACGGCATGTCATAGCGGCGCTAAGGCAGGTGTCAGGACTTGATGAAATAGTCGAACCAGCGCGTAACCTTGCGCCGTTCGATCTTCAGGGCGTGCGCCACTTCCAGTTCGCACTCGCGGCGCTTGTCGCCGGACATGGCAGCGCCACCCCACGCGTCGAACGTGGTACGGGCCTTCTCAACCTGCTCGGTGTCATCGGCGCGCGGGCGTTTTGCGTTTCCCGTATTGACTGTACTTCGCACGGGGCGGGCAAAGGCGTTGCCTACGGTCCGTGCATTGACGGGACCGTTACTGAAGCTGTCGATATCGGCTACGGTATCAACGTCCGTGCATTCGTCAACACTGAAGATCTGTGCAAGCGCTTCAGCTACATCGCGGATCTGCTGCCGGATTGCTGGGGTGCGATCAAGCTGGCGGTCGTCGGCGATGATGTGAAGCTTTGCACTCAGATTGGCCAAAGCCTCCAGCCAGTCGGGGTGATGGTGGTCTGGAGCATCGATGCTCATAAAAACCTCCGCGAACTGCGCAGAAGTCATCTTAACGCCGGTGAACTGCTGTGCATCAATCAGTTAGCTGGGGCATGGCGCAAAAAAAGCCCCCATGCGGGGGCTTGGCGGTAGAGCACGGGAGTTGATCAGGCGGCCTGGGCGCTGTCGTCGCCGGTCCCGGATACGCGCGGCCGGTCGAGCAGCGCGACCGCTTCTGCGAGCTTCGTCTCGCGCGTTTTCATGTAGCGCTGCGACATGCGGCTGTCCTTGTGGCCGAGCAGCCGCTGCACGTCAAACTGCGACGCGTCCGCGTTGACCAGCTTGGTCGCAAAATCGTGGCGGGTGTCCATGAACCGGAAGCCCTCGATCTTCGCTTCGCGCCTGATCCTGTTCCAGTCGCGCACCTCGCGCAGCGGCTCGCCGATCTCGTTCGTGAACACGCGTGCCCACTTCACCTGACGCCGCCACGCCATCAACACCGCATACGCCTCGGCATTCAACGGGATGACGCGGCGCCGCTTCACCTTGGACGTGGCGGGCTCGACCGTGATCGTCCTCGCCTTCAGATCGACAGACCGCCATTCGAGCCGCATGATCTCACTGCGACGCATGCCGGTCGCCAGCGCGAGTAGCACCGCAGGCTTCACGTGATCGGCATACACATGATGATCGCCCGGAACCGCGGCAAGCCTGCGGCCGTCATGACGCGCCGCCGCCCCGGCACGGATACGCGTCTCGCGCGCGTCGAGCGCGGCACGCAGCCGCGACTCTTCGTCAACCGCCAGTTCACGGCCGTGCTCGTCCTCTTCGGGATCGACCTTGCAGCGCAGCCGCGCGCACGGATTGCGTTCGATGACTTCGTGCTCAACGGCGTGCGAGAACAGGCCACCGATAGCGCCGAGCGTGCGGTTGATCCCCGTGGGCTTGCAGCCTGCGGCGACGCGCTGCTCGATCCACTTCTTCATCATCGGCCGCGTCACTTCGTCGAGCCGCTTCGGCAGCAGGTCGGGGAAGTCGCGCCGGATGTTCTTCAGGTTCTGTTCCGGCGTCTCAGACTTCGTCGTGCCTCGCCAGTACGTCGCATAGTCGCCGTCGAGATACTGGCCCACGCTCGGCATCGCGCAGAGCTTTGTGTCGGCCGTGCGCCGCTCGTGTTTGGCGACGCGCGTCGGTATCGTGTCGGCCTTGTGATCGGCGCGCGAGACAAACGCGCGGACGGCCGCGCGCGCTTCCTCGACGCCCATCGCTGGCCAGCGGCCGAGCGTCGCCTTCTGCTGCCCAGTCGGCGATGACCAGCGATACACGAACGACACGGAGCCGTTCGGCCGCATACGCAGTCCGAAGCCGCGCAGCTGGTCGTCATAGATATCGCGCAGTTTCGGCGCGCCGCCGTTCGCTATCGTGGCGATGCGCTCGGCTTCGAGCCGGCGGATCGTTTCGCGGTTGATGCGTTGCAGTTGCTTCGTCATTTTTCTTTCCTCAAGTGACGGTTCGCGGCGCGGGGACTGAAAAAGGACAATCCACGCCGCTAAACGTTGTAGACCCGTGGATAACGGGATAGACTTAAGGTCTTGATTTTTAAAAGATGTTCTGACGAAGATGAACTCTAGTACACCGCGAGAAACAGTCAAGTAGCCCCGCACAGGGGCAACGCCAATAGACCGATAGCAACACAAGGAAAGGCCAACCCCCTTAGACAAACGACAAAAACCCCACAACCCCCACGCGCTCACCCCCTAGCGCGCTTCCCCTCAACATCCGGCAACAACACAGTCAACACCCCAATCAACGGCAAGAACGAGCAAACCTTATAAACAAACGCAATACTGGTAGCGTCAGCAAGCTGCCCAAGCACCGCGGCCCCCACCCCACCAAGCCCAAACGCAAACCCAAAAAACAACCCCGCAACCATCCCGACCTTCCCAGGAATCAACTCCTGCGCATAAACAAGAATCGCAGAGAACGCCGACGCGAGCACAATCCCGATCACCACCGTCAGCACCCCAGTCCAGAAAAGATTCGCATACGGCAGCAACAGCGTGAACGGCGCGACGCCAAGAATCGACACCCAGATCACATACTTGCGCCCGACCCTGTCGCCGATCGGCCCGCCGATCACCGTCCCCGCCGCGACCGCCGCGAGGAACACGAACAGATGGATCTGCGCGGCCTGCACCGACAGATGGAACTTGTCGATCAGATAGAACGTGAAGTAGCTGTTGATGCTCGCAAGGTAGAAGTACTTGGAGAACACCAGCAGCACCAGCACGCTCATCGCCAGAACGACCTTGTTACGCGGCAGCGCCACGTGCGCACTCTGGCCGCGCGCCTTCCTGACCGACGGATGACGCTTGTACCAGCGGCCGATCTGCGTGAGCACGACGATCGCGACGAGCGCCGCGGCTGAGAACCACGCGATGCTGCGCTGGCCGTGCGGAATCACGATCAGCGCGGCAAGCAGCGGCCCGAGCGACGACCCCGCATTGCCGCCGACCTGGAACAGCGACTGCGCGAGACCGTGACGGCCGCCCGACGCCATCCGCGCGACCCGCGACGATTCCGGATGGAACACCGACGACCCGCAGCCGACCAGCGCCGCGGCGATCAGCAGCACGCCGAAGCTCGGCGCGACCGACATCAGCAACAGGCCGGCCAGCGTGAAGCCCATGCCGACCGGCAGCGAGTACGGCTTCGGGTGCTTGTCGGTATAGCTGCCGACGAGCGGCTGCAGCAGCGACGCGGTGATCTGATAGGTCAGCGTAATCAGACCGATCTGCCCGAACGACAACGAGAAGTTGTCCTTGAACATCGGATAGATGGCGAGGATCAACGACTGGATCATGTCGTTGAGCAGATGCGAAAAGCTGATCGCGCCGAGCACGGAATACACCGTGCGCTGCACCTTGGCGGCCGCCGGCGTGGCGGAGGCGCCGGCGAGGGCGGTTTTATCGAGACTCGTTTCCATACGCAGAAGAAAAAGATCAGGCAAACGGTGAGATGAAAGGAAAAATCGGCGTGTTTCGGTATTTAGCGGAAGTCTAATGTGGCCGGAGCGAAATGTAAGGACAAGTTTTGTTGCGAATCAGACACGGGGACGGATGACCGATCGTCGTACTCCGACCCGTCGACGAATTTTTGGCGGATTTTTGTCTACGGTATAAAGCGCTCGCGACGGCGCGGCTCACGAAGCGGCGCGTCGAACATGGGCTCCGGGAACGACAAGCGGCGCACGACCCGCCGCAGTCCGATCGCGCGACATTCAAGATCGCACAGCAGGTTGCCGTAGACCCGGAGAGACAAGCGGGGACGCCGGAACCGACCTTTCCGGCGCGTCGACACGTGGGGATGGGGACTATGAAGGCAGTGGCAAACAGCGCAGCGGCAATGAAGTTCAACGGCCTGTCGGTGAAGGCGACGCTGCGCATCGCGTTCGCGATCCTGCTCGCCGGCACGCTGCTGATCGGCGTCTTTTCGCTACTGCAGATCGGCCGGCTGAACGCGTCCGCGCAATCGATCTACGACCAGGGCCACGTCGCGAGCCGTGCCGCCGAGGAAGCGCGCGGCCACATGCTGCGCGCGAGCCGCGCGCAAAAGATGCTGCTGACCGCGACCACCGCGAAGGAGCGCGACGAGCTCGGCGCCGACATCGAGCGCGGCCTGGCCGGTCTGAGCGAACAGCTGCGCACGCTCCAGCAGTACGTCGATACGTCGGACGCGAAGGCGCTCGGCGAGCAGAAGGCGTTCGCCGCGGCGGTCGCGGCATGGAGCACCCATCTGCGCGACTTCGTCACGCTCGTGAAAGCGCAACCGCTCGATCTGTCGCAGATGAACTGGCAGGTCGGCACGCAGGACGTGTCGCTGTTCGTCGAAACCGGCAAGCTCGAAAAGCTCGTCGACGGACTCGTCGCGCAGCGCGGCACCGCCGCGAAGGCGACGATCGACGCGTCCGGCTTCATCTACCATTCGTCGTTCGTGATGATCGCGGCGATCACGCTTGCGCTGATCGTGCTCGCGTTCGGCATCGCCGCATGGGTCGTGCGGCGGCTCACCGCGCAGCTCGGCGGCGAGCCCGCGTACGCGAAGGAGATCGCGCGCCGCATCGCCGCGGGCGATCTGTCCAACCGCATCGCACTCGGCGGCAAGGACCGTGCGAGCATGCTGTTCGCGCTGTCCGACATGCAAAGCGGACTCGCGACGACGGTCGCGGACATCGCGTCGAGCGCCGATGCGATCGCGACCGCGTCCGGGCAGATTTCGATGGGCAATCTCGATCTGTCGCTGCGCACCGAGCAGCAGGCGCTCGCGCTCGAGCGCACCGCGAGCAGCATGGAGCAACTGACCTCGACGGTGCGTCAGAACGCCGACAATGCGAAGCAGGCGAGCACGCTCGCGAACAACGCGTCGGCGATCGCCGAGCAGGGCGGTGCGGTGGTGAGCCGCGTGGTCGCGACGATGAACGACATCAACGACAGCGCGCGCAGCATCGGCGACATCATCGGCGTGATCGAGGGGATCGCGTTCCAGACCAACATTCTCGCGTTGAACGCGGCCGTCGAGGCGGCACGCGCGGGCGAGGATGGGCGCGGCTTTTCGGTCGTCGCCGCGGAAGTGCGCAATCTCGCGCAGCGCAGCGCGGCGGCCGCGAAGGAGATCAAGGGCTTGATCCAGGCCTCGGTCGAGCGCGTCGCCAACGGCTCGACGCTCGCCGCGGATGCCGGTCAGACGATGGACGAAGTCGTGAAGGCCGTGAAGCGCGTGACCGACATCATGGGTGAGATTTCGGCGGCGTCGTCCGAACAGAGCGTCGGTATCGAGGCGATCAATCTCGCGGTCACGCAGATGGACGCGGGGACGCAGCAGAACGCCGCGCTGGTGGAGGAAGCCACCGCCGCGGCCCGCTCGCTCGACGATCAGGCACGCGGGCTGAAGGCGATGGTGGGGCAGTTCAGGCTATAGGACGGAGCTCCAGGCGAACCTCAGCTCGCGTTGTTCGATCCGGACACCGGCACCGACGCGGAGCCCGACGCAACCCCGGACCCCGGCCGCACGATCACCGTGCAGGTCGTGCCCGCCGCCAACATCACGTCGGCGGGCACCGAGTCGATCTTCACGCGCACCGGCACGCGCTGCGCGAGGCGCACCCAGTTGAAGGTCGGATTCACGTCCGCGAGCAGCTCGTGGCTTTGCGGATTGTCGCGATCGTAGATGCCGCGCGAGATGCTTTCCACATGGCCCTGCAGCGTGCCGCCGCTCATCAGGCGCACTTCGGCCGGGTCGCCGACGCGCACGTGCGGCAGCTTGGTTTCCTCGAAGTAGCCATACACCCAGAACGAGTGACTGTCGACGATCGCGAGCTTCGCGGCGCCGGCGCTCGCATAGTCGCCGCGGAACACCGAGAGGTTCGTCACATAGCCGTCGACCGGCGACACGACGCGCGTGCGCGCCAAGTTCAGCTTCGCGGCATCGAGCGCGGCGAGCGCCTGCTGATAGGCGGCATCGGCGGCGGACGCGGTATGCGTCGCGTTTTCGCGGCTTTCCTTCGACACCACCTGCGAATCCATATCGGCACGACGTTGCGCGTCGTCGCGCTTCATCTGCAACTCGGCCTTGCGCGCGGCAACGGCAGCCTGCGCCTGCTCGACCGCGATCTGGTAGTGCGACGGATCGATCTGCATCAGCAGATCGCCCCTTTTCACGAACTGGTTGTCCTTGACCGGCAGAGCGACGATCGCGCCCGACACGTCCGGCGCGACGTTGACAATCTCGGCGCGCACGCGGCCGTCGCGGGTCCACGGTTCGTCCATGTAATGGACCCACAGCACGCGCCCAATCAGGATCGCGACGATGAAAATGACGGCTGTCGCGATGAAGCCCACAAGATTTCGGATGGTCATGTTTCGACTCTGATCAACGATAAACGGCGAGGCCGAGAAGGCCGCACACAGACACGAGCAAGCTGGCCCGGAACAGGGAGGGATGCCACACCACGCGATAGAGGCCGGTATAGGCGATCACGCGATCCAGCAGCCAGGTCAGCGCGGCGCCTGCGATGAACAGCAGCACAATGGCCGGCACATACGCATCGAGCACGGCGATATCACGCGGCATGAGGAACTCCTTCTTCTGATGCGTCGGCGCGCGCGCCGATCGCCGAGGCGAGCGGCGACTGCGGATCGAGCAGCGCGGTACGGATGAAATGCAGTTGACTGAGGATGCGCAACAGTTGATGGCGTTCTTCGCGCGATAGCGTGAAGCCGGCCATCGTCTGCTGCACCTGCGCGATCGCATCGGCGGTGGCCGCGAGCGCGCGCGCGAAGTGCCGTTCCCGCGGCCGCGCGAACAACGTCGCGAGCGCATCGAACAGCGCGCGCAGCGCGCCGCGCCACGCTGCCGCCTGGTGGTAGCGCGGCTCGTTGGGCAGCGTCGCGAGTTCCCGGCGCAGGTCGATCACCGCGTTGCCGACCTCGAGCACCGAAAAGAGCCAGCGCAGCGTGTCGCGCCTGGTTTCGGGCTCGTTCTGCGATAGCGCGTTGATCTGGAACATCAGATCGCGCGCGCCGCTTTCGAAGCGCGAGCGCACACGTGTGAGACCCGCACGGCCCGCCAGCACCACCTGGCGGCGCAGGTCCGCGAGCAGGCGGTTGCGCAGCCACGGCGTCGACGGCGGCAGCAGCACCGCGAATGCGATCGACGACACCAGCATCGACAGCATCAGCGCGAGCGCGTCGTTCATGAACGAGCTGGGGTCGTAGTGCATCACGTTGTCGGGCCCGGCGAGAAAGCAAAAGAAGATGCAACAACCGACCCCGTAGCCTGCGAGCCTCGGGCGCGTGGTCATGAACACGCCGAGCAGCAGAAACGGCGCGAGCGCGACGCACAGCATCGCGAAACCGTCGATGTGCGGAAACACGCCGAACACCGCGACCAGGCCCATCAGCGTCGCGAGTAGCGTGCCGCCGGCCATCTGGAACGCGGTGCCCTTCGGGTCCGGCGACGCCGACGCGAGCGCGCACACGGCCGCCGCGTTAAGCGTCAGCGTCGCGCCGCTCGGCCACGCGGTCGCGATCCAGAACGCGCCGAGCACGATCATCACGATGGCGGCCCGCAGGCCCGCGACGCCGGCCGCGATCGCGTTGGTCTTCGGCTCGTAGCGCTCGATCCAGCGTTCGCGCGCGTGCGTGTCGACTGCAAGCGACGCGTAGGTTGCCGCGTAGGCGTGCAGATCGTCGATGAAGCGGTACAGCAGCTCGGCGGCCGTGTCGAAATCGAGCAGCGGCGCGTCGGGGTGCGTTTCGAGTTCGCTGCGCGTCGCCCGCACGCGGGTCGGCAATTCGCCCTTGTACGTGTCGAGCTGCGCGGCGGCGTGCGCGGCGTCGGCCGCGCTCAGCACCGGCTCGCCCGACTTCGCCAGCAACGGCGCGATCTCCTTGAAGTACGGCTCGAGCGCGGCGATGGCAATCGACGCGCCGTGCGTGCCGTTCTCGCGCAGACGGTTCATCAGCTGATGCAGCGCATGAAAGCGCGTGGACGCGGTCATGAACTCGCTGTTCAGGCGCGCGAGGCGCCCGCCGCGCATCCGCGCTTCGGGGCCTTCGAACACGGCGATGCTGCGCGCGGCTTCGAAGCCGACGATGTCGGCGACGAAGCGCGCATTGGTCGCCTCGATCTGCGCGCGGTCGTTACGGCCGGCAAGCGACGCCGACACGTACTCGACGAACGCCGAAAATCGTGCGCGCACGGTGCCGCGCATCTGCAGACCGGCGAACTGAGGAAACACGAGGCCGCTGATCGCGCCCGCGCAGATGATGCCGATCACGACTTCCGCGACCCGCGTGAGCGCGCTCAGGAACGCGCCATCCGGATGCTGCGACGCGGGGATGCCGATCAGCGCGGCCGTGTAGCCGGCCAGCACGAAGCCGTACGAACGGAAGTTGCGGTTGCGCGCGGCGCCTGCGGTGCAGATGCCGACCCAGATCGCGGTCGAGATGATGAACAGCTCCGGCTGCTGCGCGAACAGGCCGATCAGCGCGAGCATCACGACGAGACCGACCAGCGTGCCGCAGATCCGGTAGAAGCTCTTCGCGAACACCGCGCCGCTTTGCGGCTGCATCACGATAAACACGGTGGTCATCGCGGTGCGCGGCTGCGGCAGGTCGAGCTTCATCGCGATGCCGAGCGCGAGGAAGCACGCGGCGAGCGCCTTGAACAGATAGATCCACACGAGGCCGTCGGTCCGCGCCCAGTGGGCGGCGGCCTCGTAGAGCGCGGCGAACGACGCCAGGCGCGCGTTCGACGGAGAGGGCGAGCGGGACATGGGCTTCATTGCCTGGACGCGGGCGCATTCGGGGCGCGCGAGGCGGTCTCGCTATCGCGCGGACCGTTGGCCGGATCGTCGAGGCCGCCGCCGAGCGCCGTCATCAACGATGCATGTGCGCCGAGGCGCTCGGCGCGCACCTTCGCGACGCCTTCCTGCGCGCGCAGCAACTGGGTTTGCGCGACCAGCACGTTCAGATAGTCGCTCAAACCGCGCCGGTAACCTTCGCGCGAGAGCTCGTAGTTCCTGCGCGCGGCGGCGACCGAGCGGTCGGCGTCGTCGGCCTGGGTGGTCAGCGAGCGGATGCGGATCACCTGGTCGGAGATGTCCTTGAGCGCACCCACGATCGACTGGTTGTAGCGCTCGACCGCCTCGTCGTAGCCCGCCGACGCCGCGCCGAGCTGCGAGCGCAGCCGGCCGCCGTCGAAGATCGGCAGCGTCAGCGCGGGGCCCACGCTCCAGCTATGCGACGGACTCTTCAGGAACTGGAACAGCGGCCCCATCGCCGCATAACCGCCGATCGACGCCAGCAGGTTGATGTCCGGATAGAACCCGGCCTTCGCGACGTCGATGCCGCGCGCCTGGGCGGCGACCGTCCAGCGCGCCGCGACCACGTCGGGGCGGTGGCCGATCAGATCCGCGGGCAGCGCGGCCGGCAGACCGGCGCGCGCGGCGAGCGACAGCGTCGGGCGCTGGATCGCGTCGCCGGCGCCCGGACCTTTGCCGGCGAGCGCGGCTAACTGGTTGCGGCCAAGCGCGATTTTCTCGTCGATCGCGTCGATCTGGCGCTCGTACTCGGGCATCGGCGTTTCGGCCTGGCTCACTTCGAGCTGCGTGCCGATGCCACCCTTCAGGCGCCGGTTCGCGAGGTCGACGATCTGTTGCTGCTGCTGCAACGTGGCCTTTGCGATGTCGAGCAACGCGTAGTTCAGCGACATCTCGATATAGGTGCGCACGACATTGGCCTGCAGTTCGAGTTGCGCGGCGCGCGCGTCGGCGGCGCTGGCGTGCGCGAGGTCGAGCGCGCGCTCGGCGGCGTTCTTGTCCTTGCCCCAGAAATCGAGGTGATACGCGAGGCCGAGCGTGCCGGTGTTGTTCCACGACTGTTCGCCCGCCAACGGCCCCGGACCGTAGAACACGTTGTCGGCCCACTGCTGGCGCTGAATCGACAGGCTGCCGTTGACGTGCGGCGCGAGCGCCGCGCGCGCGACGCCGGCCATCGACGCCGCTTCGCGCACGCGCGCCTGGGCGAGCGCGAGACTGGGATTGCCGGCCTGCGCGTCCGCGATCCACCGGTCCAGCTGCGGGTCGTTGTAGGCGCGCCACCAGTCGGCGGCGGGCCACTGCGCGTCGGCGTTGGCAGCGCGGATCGCGTTGCCGGCGTCGAGCGACGCAGGATCGATCGTGTGCGCTTGCGGCGCGACACCTCCGGTACTTGCACATCCGGCGATTGTTAATAGGATCGTAAGAACCGCGGCTGCGGCGATCCCTTTGGATACCGGAGACTGCACGATTTCCTCCAAATTTGACTATAGAACCTTGTGCGCAATTATATTTTTCGATCGATTGGGGAATAACCGGTAAGGATGCAAGGCATTTTTACCCAACGTGAGATAATCGCCATTGCTGATCATGTAACAATCGCTGCCGATTTCTGGGGATAGCTATGGACACGCTTCAAAACATGCGCGTTTTCGTCCGCGTCGTCGAAGCGGGCAGCTTCACGGGCGCGGCGCAGCACCTGAATACAACGACGGCCTATGCGTCGCGCGCGGTTTCCGATCTGGAAGCGCATCTGCGCACGCGGCTGTTGAACCGGACGACGCGCCGCATCGCGCTGACCGAAGCCGGCGAGCGCTATCTGCAGCGCTGCGAGCAGATTCTTGCGTATGTGGATCAGGCGGAGGCCGAGGCGAGCGACGCGCACGCGCGCCCTTCCGGCAAGCTCAAGGTTCACGCGATGACGAGCTTCGGCCAGCACTACGTGGTGCCGGCCGTGGGCCGCTACCAGCAGCGCTACCCGGACGTGCATATCGAACTGACGCTCGCGCAGCGCATGCCCGATCTGCTCGACGAAGGCTTCGACGTGTCGCTGACGCTCGCGACCGGCTTGCCGGATTCGGGCCTCGTGTCGCAGCGCCTGGGCAGCGCCTTTAGCATTGCGTGCGCGTCGCCGGCTTACCTCGAGCGGCACGGCGTGCCGCAAAAGCCCGCGGACCTCGCGCAGCACACCTGCCTGCAGATGGTGTCGCCGGTGTATCCGCCGGACAAATGGACTTTCGACGGCCCGAACGGCGAGGAAACCGTCTCGCTCGGCGCGACGACGTTTCAGGTGAACGTGGCCGAGGCGATGGTCGTGGCCGTCTCCCAGGGCATGGGCGTGGCGCTGATTCCGATTTACTCGGCGATCAGCCGTTTGCGCAGCGGCGAACTGATGTGGGTGATGCCCGAATACACGTCGCAGCAGATGAATCTGTATGCGCTGTATCCGTCGCGGCAGTATCTCGACGCGAAGATCCGCACGTGGGTGGAATTCCTGCGCGACGAGTTGCCGTCCACATTGGCGGCGGACCAGCAGGAGTTGCGGCAGTTCGCGCGAACCTGAACGGTCTGCTCGTCATGCCTTGACGTTCGAGCCGCGCATCGCGTGACAGCCTGTTACACAGGCGCCGCGTCGCAACATTTCTTTACTTCTCGCGCGCAGTCGATTTGCTAACGTGTCGTTCATGCACCGCCGTTCCGGGCGGACGTGCTGGGATCCGCCGCCGGTCGGCACCTCGCAACCACTAAGGACGACACATCCATGGATACGCACCTGATGATCGGCTTGGCCGTCATGTTTGGACTGATCGGCGTCGCCGCGTCGCGTGATCTGCTGCGGCGCATGCGCGAACAGCAGCCGCAACTCGTGCCGGTCGAGGTCGAGTCACAGGATGCGCCGCGGCGCGAGCGGTGAAAAGCGGCAGTGGGGTGATTTAATGCAAGGCGCCTGCTAGATCTCGACAACCTTGTCCCACGCAAACCGCGGATTTTCCCACTGGCGCGTGCGTCGGTCGAAATAGCCGCGCGGATTGCATACGACGCGCGTGCCGTCCACCACATAGTCGAACGACGTATGCGTGTGGCCATGAATCCACAGCGCGACGGGCGCGCGCACGAGCTCGGGCAGATGATTGACGAAGCCCGCCGACACGCGGTCCTCGGCAAAGCGCCCAGCCAGACTCAGCCGATGCGGCGCATGGTGCGTCACCACGATCGTTTGGCCGGCGAACGGCCTGGCAAGCTCGCTTTCGAGCCACGCGCGTGCATGCTGGTGCAGCGCGAGCGAATCGGCGGGCGTGAAGTCGCGCGCGGCGTCGCGTGGGTCGTGCGGCCAGTTCATCTGGATCAGTCCGCGATAGTCGAGCATGACCCGGCGCGCGGCGACGATCGATTCCTCGATTGCACCGGGCGTCGCGCCGTACAGCGCGAAGTCGGTCCACAACGTCGTCCCGAGCACGCGCCAGCGTCCCTGGCTGTCGATCAGCGCGGCGTTGTTCAACACATGGACGTTGTCGACCTGCGCGGCCGCGTCGAGCAGCGCGCTCTCCAGCGCGCCGAACTCACCGTCGTAGTACTCGTGATTGCCCGGTACATAGACGACCGGTACCGCGTCGTCGAAGGCCTGCGCGGCCCAACGCGGGCCGGCCGCATGGTTGTGAATATCGCCCGCCAGCACGACCAGATCCGCCTGCGCATGCGGGATCAGTTCAGGCTCGTCGTTTTCCAGATGCAGATCGGACAGCACGCGAATCTTCACGGACGCTACTCCTGCGAAACGCCTGCGCGCCGGATCGCGCAGGCTTCTGACGTTAGCGTAGCACCTTGCCCGGATTCATCAGGTTCAGCGGATCGAGCGCCTGTTTGATCGCGCGCATCATCCGCAGTTCGACGTCCTGCTTGTAGCGCGCGGCATCGTCGATTTTCAGCTGGCCGAGTCCATGTTCCGCGCTGATGCTGCCGCGATGTGCAGCCACGCTGTCGTAGACGATCCGGTTGATCGCGCTCTGGTGTTGCCGCAGAAACGCCGTCGCGTCGACGCCCTCCGGTGCCTGCACGTTGTAGTGCAGATTACCGTCGCCGAGATGGCCGAACGTGACCATGCGCGCGCCAGGTGCCGCTTGCGCGATCGCCGCGTCGGTCGCTTCGATGAAGTGGCCGATGCATGAAATCGGCACCGCGATGTCGTGCTTGATGTTGAGCCCTTCCTCGGCCTGTGCGAGCGGAATGTGCTCGCGCAGATTCCAGAACGCGCGCGACTGCGCGAGGTTTTCCGCGACCACGGCGTCTTCGACGAGACCCTGTTCGAGTGCGGTCTGCATCAGCCCTTCGAACAGCGTGCGGGCGTGCACTTCGCTTTCGCTGTCCGACAGTTCGAGCAGCACGATCTGCGCATGCGCTTCAGCGAACGGATAACGCATCTGCTCGAAATGCCGGCCGACGAGGCGCACGCAGAAATCCGACATCAGCTCGAAGCCGGTCAATAGGGGCCCGGCCATGCGCTGCGTGAGCGCGAGAAAATCGAGCGCCGCATGCGGCGACGCGAGCGCGGCAAGCGCGGTGACGCGCGCGGCGGGCTGCGGATGCAGCTTCAGCACCGCCGCGGTGATCAGGCCGAGGGTGCCCTCCGCGCCGATGAACAGGTCGCGCAGATCGTAGCCGGTGTTGTCCTTGCGCAGCCCGCGCAGGCCGTCCCATAGTTCGCCTTGCGGCGTCACTACTTCGAGGCCGAGGCATAGCTCGCGCGTGTTGCCGTAGCGCAGCACACCGGTTCCGCCCGCGTTGGTCGACAGATTGCCGCCGATCGTGCAGCTGCCCTCGGCGGCGAGGCTCAGCGCAAACAGACGCCCGGCCGCTTCCGCATGCTTCTGCACCTCGGCGAGGATCACGCCGGCTTCGACGGTGATCGTGTTGTTGTGCGGATCGATGTCGCGCACCCGATTCAGGCGGCGCAGGCTGATGACCGCCTGCGCGCCGCTCGCGTCGGGTGTCGCGCCGCCCGCGAGGCCGGTGTTGCCGCCCTGCGGCACCAGCGCGACGCGATGTTCGACCGCGAGCTTGACGAGCGCGGCGGCTTCGGCGGACGTGGCTGGCGCGAGCACCGCGCAGGCCGCGCCGGTGTAGCGGCGACGCCAGTCGGTCAGAAACGGCGCCGTGTCCTGCGGGTCGGTCAGTACGTGAGCCGCGCCGATGGCGTCGCGGCAGGCGGCGAGAAAAGCGGTGTGGGTCATCTGAGTCGGTTGGCGGTGTTGGAGGCGTCAGGCGGGCGGGGTGGGTTCGCTGGCGGCCTGCTTAGTGGGGTGCTTAGTGGCCTGCTTAGCGGCCTGCTTAGCGGCCCGTTTCGCCGCGCGCTTGAACGGCCCGACATACGCGAGCGCGCAGGCGAAGAAGATCACGGCAAGCGCCGCTTGCAGCCAGCCGAGCCGCGCACTCAAGCCATGATCGCTCCAGCCGCGTACCACGCCTTCGGCGAAGTACAGCAGGATCAGCATCGAAGCCCATTGCATCGTATAAAGCCGGCGTCGCCATGCTCCCGGCAACGCGGCGAGCAGCGGCAAGGCCTTCAGCACGAGCAGTGAACCGCCGGGCCGCAACGGCGCGAGCCACCCTTCCCATGCGAGCGCCAGCGCGATCATCGCGACCAGCGTGAAAACGGCGACGAGCGCAGCGGCGGCTCTGGGCTGCACGGGCACGGGTGCGTTCACGGCGGTAGGCTCACGGCCTTTCGGTCATCGACGCCGCCGTGCGTCCAACGCGCGCGCCGAGCGCGATCGCAAGCGTCCGTTCTTCGGCGGAGATGCCTTGGCCGGCCGTGCCGGCCCGCGCGAAATGCGACGCGCCGTACGGCGTGCCGCCGGTTTGCGTGGTGGACAGCGCGCTCTCGGTGTACGGAATGCCGACGATCAGCATGCCGTGATGGAGCAGCGGCAGCATCATGGACAGCAGCGTGGATTCCTGGCCGCCGTGCAGGCTGCCGGTGGACGTGAACACGCAGGCCGGCTTGCCCGACAGCGTACCGGATAGCCATTGCGGCGTGGTGCCGTCGAGGAAGTATTTGAGCGCCGCCGCCATGTTGCCGAAGCGCGTCGGCGAGCCCAGCGCGAGGCCCGCGCATTCTTCGAGGTCGCGCAGTTCGACGTACGGCGGTCCCTCGGTGGGAATGTCCGGCTCGCTCGCCTCGCAGACCGTGGAAACCGCCGGCACGGTGCGCACGCGCGCCTGCATGCCGGGGACGCTATCGACGCCGTGCGCGATGGCCAGCGCGAGCTCGCGCGTGGCGCCGTGACGGCTGTAATAAAGCACGAGAATGTCTTTCATAGGCCTCATCATTGAACGGGTATTATAGGGGCTCGGTCCGTTGCACAGGCCGCTCATAGCCGTTCGGCCAGGTGCCGGGCGAGGTTCCCGCAGTCCCGGTCTGGTGGTTCAGCAAGCAAGGAGGCAGGTTTGTTGGTTAGGGTGCGTTTCGATCTCGACACGCTCAAACGGCTCGCGCAATTCGCCGCGCAACGCATCGGCGAGGACCGGATTCCGCAGGTCGCGGGCAGCCTGACGTTCACCACGATGCTCGCGCTCGTGCCGCTCGCCACCGTCGCGTTTGCGCTGTTCACCGCGTTTCCGATCTTCAGCTCGTTCCAGGCGTCGCTGCAGTTTTTTCTCGCCGATCACCTGATGCCCGCGCAGCTGAACGATCAGATTTTCAAGTATCTGAACCAGTTCGCGGCGAAGGCCAAAGGGCTGACCACGATCGGCATGATCGTGCTGTTCGTCACCGCGGTGATGACCATGATGACCGTCGAGTCCGCGTTCAACGTGATCTGGCGCGTGCGCAAGGCACGGCCCGTCGCGCAGCGCATACTCGTCTACTGGGCGATCATCACGCTCGGTCCGATCCTGATCGGCGTGAGTCTGTCGATCTCTTCGTATCTGTTCACGGAATCCATGACGTTCAGCGCCGCGCAGCGCATCACACCGCTGATCGAATGGGCGCTCGCGAGCGCCACGCTGCCGTTCACCATGCTCGCGTTCACGATTCTTTACGTTTATCTGCCGAACTGCCGCGTCGAATGGCGCGACGCGGTGGTCGGCGGCGTGATCGCCGCAATCGCGTTCGAGCTCTCCAAGCGCGGCTTCGGCTACTACGTACGCCGTATTCCCACCTATACCGCCGTGTACGGCGCGTTCGCCGCGGTGCCGCTGTTTCTGCTGTGGATGTACCTGTGCTGGTTCATCACGCTGACCGGCGCGATGATTGCATCGGCGTTGCCGGCGGTTCGCATCGGTCAGTTTCATCGCCCGGTGTTCTATGGCAGCAACCTGTTCGATTCGCTCGAATTGCTCGCGCGGCTGTGCGAAGCGCGCGAGGCCGGCAGGCGCGGCTACACGATGCCCGAGCTTGCGCGCATGCTTCGCCGCGACATGGATACGACGCTGATGCTATTGCAGCGTCTCGAGGAGATCGAGTGGATCGCGCGGCTGGAGGAGGACCATACCGGCCCGCATTTCGTGCTGCTAGCGAACCCGGCGCAGGTGACCGTGCAGCGGCTGTACGACCTGTTCGTGATCGACCGTGCCGAGCTCACGTATCAGCTCGAACTCGACTCGACGCGGGTGGACGGCGGCATGCTGCTCGCCGCGCTCGACAACGACCAACTGAAGGTGACGCTCGCCGCGTTGCTGGCCTCGCGCGCGGCGGCAAGGGCGGCGCGACCCGGAGACGGCGAGCGCGCGGCGGCTTCGATGCCGCACCAGGCAGCGTGATATGGCGGCTTGACCTTGAGCCCGCCGCGGTAGAACTACAACGAAATCTTTCCCACGCAGATGTCCTTGAACATCACCCAGTCGCCCATCAGGCTGTAAAACGGATGACGGAAGGTGGCCGGCCTGTTCTTTTCGAAGAAGAAATGGCCGACCCAAGCGAAGCCATAACCGCACACCACGGCCGCCGGCAACCACAGCCAGCCGCCGGTGGCGAGCGCCATCGCGAGGCAGCCGATCACGCCGAGCGAGCCGACGAAATGCAGCCGCCGCGACACAATGTTGCGATGCTCGCTCAGGTAGTACGGATAAAACTCCGCGAAGCTCGCGAAGCGATCGGTATGGGCTGTATGAGCCATGACGGCCTCCGCAGGCTGAAAAAGACAGCTTCGATCATTCTCCGGCGATCGCCTGCCTAACGCAACCTGGCCATTCGCAGCGGCTTGCCTAGTGACTGCCTGCGGGCCAACGAGGTGCGCGCAGAGCCGCGATCGAACGCCCACTCAACGTGCTTCGTGCGGCGGCCGCGAAGCGAAGCCGTACAGCGCATCGAGCGTCGCGTCGGGTTGCTCGGTCATCAACGCGTGGCCTGCGTCGAGCGTGACGGTGTCGACCGGCGTGCCCGCCTGCGCGAGCGCATCGGCAAGCGCTTTCGCGGCACGTGGCGGCGTCATGGCATCACGCCGGCCGACGATCAGGCGGGTGGCGCAACGCACCTGCGCCGCGCGGGCGAGGCCATCCGCATAGGTGTGGCAGGCGGTGAAATCGGTGTGGAACAGATGCGGTTCACCGCTGGCGGAGACGTGCTCCATCAGCCGCTGGTTCATGCCATGCAGCCAGAAGCCGGGGCCGGGACACGACGGCTTCGCCGCGAGCGTCGAATGCGACCACTGGTTGACCATGGCGATCGCCTCGGGCTCGCGGTTGAGTGCGGCGTCGAGCAGCGCGTCGGAGACGGTCATCGGTAGCGCGGTCGCGAGCAGCGCAACATGCGTCGCGCGCTGCGGATAGCGGCCGGCGAAGTCGAGTGCGATCAGCGAGCCCATGCTGTGACCGGCGACGAACGCACGCGTGACGCCCACGGCGTCGAGCAGCGCCGCGAGCCAGTCGGCCAGCGCGGGGATGCCGGCAAGCGCGGGTCCGGCGCTGCGGCGGTGGCCGGGCAGATCGAGCGCAAGCACGCCGAAGCCGTGATGCGCGAAGTAGCGGCTTTGCAGCGCCCACACGCTGTGATCGTGCTCGGCGCCATGAATGAATACCGCTGTCCGCAGGCTCGCGTCGAAGGGTTTGCCGCCGGTGTAGGCGTAAGCCGGTTCGCCTTGAACGGTGACGATCATGCGGACTCCGGGCGGGCGGGGGCGCTGGTGCCGGCGGATGCGGCCGTGGCGCTCTGCTGCGCGGGGGCGCCGTCCGGGCTTGCGCTGCGGCTGCTGCCCGCGGGTTGCGCGGCTTTTTGCGCGGCCTTCAACGCGCGCTTGAGATCGTCGATCAGGTCATCCGGATCTTCGAGGCCAATCGACAGACGGATCGTGCCTTCCGCGATACCGGCCGCCGCGAGCGCGGCGGCATCCATGCGGAAATGCGTCGTCGACGCCGGATGGATCACCAGCGAGCGCGCGTCGCCGACGTTCGCGAGGTGAGAGAAGAGCGCGAGCGCTTCGATGAAGGCGCGCCCGGCCGCGCGGTCGCCGCGCAGATTGAAGCTGAACACCGCGCCGGCGCCGCGTGGTAGCAGTCGCTTGGCGAGCGCGTGGTCGGGATGCGTCGATAGCTCGGGATAGGCGACCGATTCGACCGCCGCATGGCCGGCGAGAAATTCGACCACGCGCCGGGTGTTGGCGACGTGACGCTCCATGCGCAACGGCAGCGTCTCGATGCCTTGCAGCAGCTGCCACGCGGCCTGCGGATGCAGGCACGCGCCGAAGTCGCGCAAGCCTTCCCGGCGCGCGCGCAGCAGGAACGGCGCGACGGTGCTTTCCTCGGCGAACACCATGCCGTGGAAACCGTCGTACGGCTCGGTGAATTCGGGAAAGCGGCCGGAAGCCTCGAAATCGAACGTGCCGCCGTCGACCAGCACGCCGCCGATCGTCGTGCCGTGGCCGCCGAGAAACTTGGTCGCCGAGTGGTAGACGAAGTCGGCGCCGTGCTCGAACGGGCGCAGCAGGTAAGGCGTCGTGAAGGTCGAGTCGACCAGCAACGGCACCCGGTGTGTGTGCGCGATCTGCGCGAGCGCGGCGATGTCGAGCACGTCGAGGCCCGGATTGCCGAGCGTTTCGCCGAATAGCAGGCGGGTGTTGGGGCGCAGCGCGGCGCGCCACGCGGCGAGATCACCGGCCTTCACGAAGGTCGTGTCGATGCCGAAACGCCGCAGCGTGTAATGCAGCAGACTGTGCGAGCCGCCGTACAGCGCGCTCGATGCGACGATGTGCGAGCCTGCGCCCATCAGCGTCGCGATCGCCAGATGCAGCGCGGCCTGGCCGCTCGCCGTGCCGATCGCGCCGGCGCCGTTTTCGAGTGCGGCGACGCGCTCCTCGAACACGGCGACGGTCGGATTCGAAATGCGCGAATAGACGTGGCCGGCGCGCTCCATGTTGAACAGCGCGGCGGCGTGGTCCGTGTCGCGGAACGAAAACGACGTGGTCTGGTAGATCGGCGTCGCGCGTGCGCCGGTGGCGGGGTCGGGGGCTGCGCCGGCGTGCAGCGCAAGCGTATCGAAACGGTTGGCGGACATCGTGGGCGGCGGGGCGCGCGGCCTCGCGAAAGAGCAGGGTGGGCCGGCCATCCTATCATTGGCGCACGCCGCTTCAAGCGCGGTTTTCCTGCGGGTTTGTCCCTGGTTGGTGTATGGGGTCGTGCGGCGTGGGCTGGGAGCGGGGCATGCTCGCTATCTGGAAGACGGATGAATTCGAGATCCCGAAAGCCCGCCGAGCCTTGGCTGGCGGTCCGCTTTCCTTTTATGGGCCTTTCCGATAGGATCAAAAAACATTTCATGCATTGCACGATGAGCGGTATCAGGAGATAGATCATGCGAGTCAGCGACATTCTTAAAGTCAAGGGCAACACCCTTTTTACGGTCACGCCGGATACCACGCTGCATGACGCCGTCAATACCATGGCCGAGCACGACATCGGCTCGCTCGTCGTGATGGAGTACGGCGACCTCGTCGGCATGCTGACGTTTCGCGAAATCATTCTGACCTTGAGCGAGAACGGCGGCAGCGTCGGCACCTCGACCATCCGCAAGGTGATGGACGACCATCCGCTCACCTGCACGCCCGAAACCGACGTCAACGAAGTGCGCCGCATGATGCTCGAGCATCACGTACGCTATCTGCCCGTCATGGAAAGCCGCACGCTGATGGGCGTCATCTCGTTCTACGACGTCGCGAAGGCGGTGGTCGAGGAGCAGGGCTTCGAGAACCGCATGCTGAAGGCCTATATCCGCGACTGGCCGGAAGAGCAGGAAGGACGGGATCAGCAGCCGGCGCGCTGATGCGCATGGCTCGAACGTCGCGCTGCGGCCGTTGCCGCGAGCGCGAATCCGCCGACAGGGCGCGCGCGCAAGCGGGCGCTTTTTTTGTATCTGTAGCTGGTGCGGGCGGATCAGGCGAGCTCGGTGCGCGCGCCGCGGCGGTCCGCTTGCCCGCCGCGCCGCCCGCTTCATCATCATTTTTCCGCGCGGGTCTCCAGACTTCATGAACGATCGTCCGTTGCCTGCTGCCCGCCGCGCCGCTCGTGCGCGCGAAGCGCACGAATCCCAGTTCCGCCTGCTCGGCCAGCGCCGGTTCGCGCCGTTCTTCTGGACGCAGTTTCTCGGCGCGATGAACGACAACGTGTTCAAGATCGGCTTCACGTCGCTCGTCACGTATCAGGCGGCGCGATTTTCGGGCGTCGACCCGAAAACGGCGGCGTTCCTGATCTCCGCGATTTTCATTCTGCCCTTCGTGCTGTTTTCGGCCACTTCCGGCCAGATCGCGGACAAGTACGACAAGGCGTTTCTCACGCGCCTCGTCAAGACTCTCGAGATCGCGGTGATGCTGGTCGGCGGCGCGGGGTTCTGGCTGCATAGCGCGCCGCTGCTGTACCTGTGCACGTTCCTGATGGGCGTGCATTCGACGGTGTTCGGGCCGGTCAAGTACTCGTATCTGCCGCAGCATCTGTCTAAAGCGGAACTGGTCGGCGGCAACGGTATGGTCGAGATGGGCACCTTCGTCGCGATCCTGATCGGCACGATCGTCGGCGGCGCGGGCGCGGGGTTCGCCGAGCATGGCGCGGTGGTGCTGGCTTGCGCGTGTGTCGCGATTGCATTGACAGGGCGTGTCGTGTCGGGCTTCGTGCCGGCTACGCCCGCGCCGCAGCCCGGGTTGCGCATCAACTGGAATCCCGTCAGCGAAACATGGCGCAATCTCAAGCTCGCGCACGAAAACCGCACGGTGTTTCTGAGCCTGCTCGGCATTTCGTGGCTGTGGTTCGTCGGCGCGACGTTCCTCGCGTCGTTTTTCAACTTCGCGAAGGACGTGCTGTCCGCCGATCCCGACGTCGTGACCGTGCTGCTGGCCACCTTCTCGATCGGCATTGGCATGGGTTCGCTGTTGTGCGAACGGCTCTCTAAGCGCCGCATCGAGCTCGGGCTGGTGCCGCTCGGCTCGATCGGCATGAGCGTTTTCGCGATCGATCTTTTTTTCGCGAGCCACGCGCTGCCGCCGGCGGGGCATTTGCTGAGCGTCGGGGAATTTCTCGCGCGGCCTGCGCATTGGCGTGTGCTCGCCGATCTGTTCCTGCTCGCGATGTTCGGCGGCTTCTACAGCGTGCCGCTGTATGCACTGATCCAAAGCCGTAGTCAGCCGAGTCATCGCGCGCGGATCATCGCCGCGAACAATATCCTCAATTCGCTGTTCATGATCGTGTCGGCGCTGATGGCGATGGGCTTGACCGCGGCGGGCTTCAGCATCCCGGCGATCTTCCTCGTCACCGCGCTACTGAACGTGGTCGTCGCGGGCTACATCTATTCGCTCGCGCCTGAGTTCCTGCTGCGCTTCATCGCGTGGCTGCTCGTGCATACCTTCTACCGGATCCGGCTCGTGCATGCGGAGCGGATTCCGGACGAGGGTGCGGCGGTGCTCGTATGCAACCACGTCAGTTTCGTCGATGCGATCGTCATCATGGCCGAAAGCCCGCGGCCCATCCGCTTCCTGATGGACCATCAGGTCTTCCGCTCGCCGGTCGTCGGCTGGTTGTTCCGGCACGCGAAAGCGATTCCGATCGCGCCCGCTCATCAAGACGCAGCGCTGCTCGCGCGCGCGTACGATCTGTGCGCGCAGGCGCTCGCGGCCGGCGAACTCGTCTGCATCTCTCCCGAAGGCAAGCTGACGCGTACGGGCGAGCTGAATCCGTTTCGTCATGGCGTCGCCGAGATCCTCAGGCGCACGCCGGCGCTCGTTGTTCCGATGGCGCTGCGCGGTCTGTGGGGGAGTGTGTTCTCGCGCGCGGTCGATGCCCACTGGCCGCGTCCGCTCAGAAAAGGCGTGATGAGCCGGCTGAGCCTCGTGGTCGGCGAGCCGATCGACCCGACGCTCGCGACGCCGGAGAAGCTGCAGCAGGTCGTGACCGAGCTGCGCGGCGCGCGGAAATAGCGGCCATCGCCGTCGCCAGGCCCGGCTTCGGCGCGAGCGGGCTGGCATAATAGCGTTCTCCCCGCATTTCTTTGGACGACGCTCATGTCCGGCAACACGCTCGGTACGCTTTTCACTGTCACGACCTTCGGCGAATCGCATGGCCCCGCTATCGGCTGCGTGATCGATGGCTGCCCGCCGGGCATGGCGCTCAACGAAGCCGATATCCAGTTGGAACTCGATCGCCGCAAGCCGGGCACGTCACGCCACGTGACGCAGCGCCAGGAAGAGGACAAGGTCGAGATTCTTTCGGGCGTGTTCGAAGGTCAAACCACCGGCGCGCCGATCGCGCTGCTGATCCGTAACACCGACCAGCGCAGCAAGGACTACGGCAACATCGCCGAGACGTTCCGCCCCGGCCACGCCGACTACACGTACTGGCAAAAGTACGGCATTCGCGATTACCGCGGCGGCGGCCGCTCGTCGGCGCGGCTGACGGCGCCGACGGTCGCGGCCGGTGCGGTCGCGAAGAAGTGGCTGCGCGAGAAGTTCGGCACCGAGATTCGCGGCTATATGGCCGCGCTCGGCGAGATCGACGTGCCATTCGTCGATTGGGCGCAGGTGCGCGAAAACCCGTTCTTCGTGCCCAATGCCGAGATCGTTCCGAAACTCGAAACGTATATGGACGCGCTGCGCAAGGACGGTGATTCGATCGGCGCTCGCATCAACGTGGTCGCGTCCGGTGTGCCGGTCGGCCTCGGCGAGCCGCTATTCGACCGCCTCGACGCCGACATCGCGCACGCGATGATGGGCATCAACGCGGTGAAGGGCGTGGAGATCGGCGCGGGTTTCGCGAGCGTCGCGCAACGCGGCTCGGTGCATGGCGACGAGCTGACGCCGGAGGGCTTCGTCGGCAATCACGCGGGCGGTGTGCTCGGCGGTATTTCGACGGGGCAGGACATCACGGTGTCGATCGCGATCAAGCCGACCTCGAGCATTCGCACGCCGCGCCGTTCGATCGACAAGGCGGGGCAGCCGGCGGTCGTCGAAACCTTCGGGCGGCATGACCCGTGCGTCGGCATTCGCGCAACGCCGATCGCCGAGTCGATGCTCGCGCTCGTGCTGATCGATCACGCGCTGCGTCATCGCGCGCAATGCGGCGATGTGGTCGTGACCACGCCGAAGATCGCGGCGAGCGCGCCGTAACACAGCGGCACGAAGGCAAATTCGTGTGCCGCCATCGCACCGCCATGCGCTGCCCGTTATCGCGCAGCGTCGCGAACGCGAACAGCACGCCGATCACATGTTCGGATAGTTCGGGCCGCCACCGCCTTCAGGCGTCACCCAGACGATGTTCTGTGTCGGGTCCTTGATATCGCAGGTCTTGCAATGCACGCAGTTCTGCGCATTGATCACGAGCCGCTCGCTGCCATCGTCGTTTTTCACGAACTCGTACACCGCGGCCGGACAATAGCGTGACTCCGGACCGGCATAGGTCTGCCAGTTCACATCGACCGGCACCGAGGGATCTTTCAGCGTCAGGTGCGCCGGCTGGTTCTCTTCGTGGTTCGTGTTCGAGATGAATACGGAAGACAGCCGGTCGAACGTCAGCTTGCCGTCCGGCTTCGGATACGTGATCGGCTTGCACTGCGAAGCCGGCTTCAGCATCTCGTGGTCCCAATGTTGATGATGCAGCGTCCACGGCACGTTGCCGCCCAGCAGCTTCTGCTCGATGCCGACCATCAGCGTGCCCAGGTACAGACCCTTGCTCATCCACTGCTTGAAATTGCGCGCGCGGTACAACTCGGTGTAGAGCCACGACGTCCTGAAGGTTTCCGGGTAAGCGCTCAGCTCGTCTGCCTGGCGGCCGGCCTGCACGGCGTCGAACGCGGCGTCGGCCGCGAGCATGCCGGTCTTGATCGCCGCATGCGAACCCTTGATGCGCGACGCGTTCAGGAAGCCCGCGTCGTCGCCGACCAGCGCACCGCCCGGGAACACCAGCTTCGGCAGCGACATCAGGCCGCCCGCGGTGATCGCGCGCGCGCCGTAGGACACGCGCTTGCCGCCTTCGAGCATCGCGCGGATCGCCGGATGCGTCTTGTAGCGCTGGAATTCCTCGAATGGCGACAGGTACGGATTCGAATAGCCGAGGCCGACCACGAAGCCCACCACGACCTGGTTGTTGTCCATGTGGTAGAGGAACGAGCCGCCGTAGGTGTCGTTTTCGAGCGGCCAGCCGGCGGTGTGCATCACCAGACCCGGCTTGTGCTTCGCGGGATCGATCTCCCACAGCTCCTTGATGCCGATGCCGTAGACCTGCGGATCGACGCCGTCGCGCAGCCTGAACCGGTCGTTCAGCTGACGCCCGAGGTGCCCGCGCGCGCCTTCACAGAACAGCGTGTACTTCGCGTGCAGTTCCATGCCGAGCTGGAAGTTTTCGGTCGGCTCACCGTCCTTGCCGATGCCGAGATTGCCGGTCGCGACGCCCTTGACCGAGCCATCGTCGTTGTACAGGATGTCGGCCGCCGGAAAGCCCGGGAAGATCTCGACGCCGAGCGCCTCGGCCTGCTGACCCAGCCAGCGCGTCACGTTCGCGAGACTGATCACGTAGTTGCCGTGGTTCTTGAAATTGTCCGGCAGCGCCCAGGCCGGCACGCTCTTCGCGCCGGTTTCGGTGAGGAACAGGAAGCGGTCTTCGGTCACGTCGACCGTTAGCGGCGCACCTTTTTCTTTCCAGTCCGGGATCAGTTCGGTCAGCGCGCGGGGGTCCATCACCGCGCCCGAGAGAATATGCGCCCCGATCTCCGAGCCTTTTTCCAGTACGCACACGCCAAGCTCGACGCCTTGTTCGGCAGCGCGCTGCTTGAGGCGAATCGCCGCCGACAGGCCCGCAGGGCCGCCACCGACAACGACGACGTCATACTCCATCGACTCGCGCGGGCCGTATTGCTCAATGAGACTTGCGGGGGTCATCGATGCTCCTCTTACCGTTAGAATGCTTTTTTCGGGTTCGTATTGTGGGCGATGGATCACGGTGCCGCAACCCAAAAGCCAGAGATTAGCACGATCGTACTATTTCATGATACGGTACAGACCTTTGTGACGGTCCTACCGAACCTCGTCAACCGCAGTTGTCGTTACAACCGAACAAGGAAAGACAATGGGCCGTTCGATCAATCTGGAAGGGAAGGTCGCGCTGATTACGGGCGCCTCGAGCGGGTTGGGCAAGCGCTTCGCCCAGGTGCTGTCGCAGGCGGGCGCAAAAGTCGTGCTGGCGAGCCGACGAACCGAGCGGCTCAAGGAGCTGCGCGCGGAGATCGAGGCGTCCGGCGGCGCCGCGCATGTCGTGTCGCTCGACGTGACCGACTACCAGAGCATCAAGTCGGCGGTCGCCCATGCGGAGACCGAGGCCGGCACGATCGATATCCTCGTCAATAACTCTGGCGTATCGACCACGCAGAAGCTGTCCGAAGTCACGCCGGCGGACTTCGAATACGTGTTCGACACGAATACGCGCGGCGCGTTTTTCGTCGCGCAGGAAGTCGCCAAGCGCATGATCATGCGCGGCAACAATGCGCAGAAGCCGTCGTACCGGATCATCAACATCGCGTCGATGGCGGGCTTGCGCGTATTGCCGCAAATCGGCCTGTATTCGATGAGCAAGGCCGCGGTCGTCCACATGACGAAAGCGATGGCGCTCGAGTGGGGCAAGCACGGCATCAATGTGAACGCGATCTGCCCAGGGTATATCGACACTGAGATCAACCATCACCATTGGTCGACCGATCAGGGGCAGAAACTGGTTGCGATGCTGCCGCGTCATCGCGTCGGCAAGCCGGAGGATCTCGACGGGCTGCTCCTGTTGCTCGCGGCGGACGAATCGCAGTTCATCAACGGCTCGGTGATCGCCGCCGACGACGGGTTCGGGCTCGCGTGAGCGGGCCGTCCAAAGTTTCGAACGTCAGCAAGCAAAGGAAGAACGGAAGTACCGAATGAGCGATTTTCACGCAGTTTTCGAAATGACGATGCCGATCCGATGGGGCGACATGGACGCCTTCGGTCACGTGAACAACACGGTTTATTTTCGCTACATGGAGCAGGTGCGGATCTCCTGGTTCGAGCACATGGACTTTCTCGACCAGCGCGTGGACGGGCAGGGGCCGGTGATCGTGAATGCGTCGATGGAGTTTCTAAAGCAGCTGCACTATCCGGGCGACGTGATCGGCAGGATGTCGGTGGCGACGCCGGGGCGCAGCAGCTTCGATACGGCTTTCGAGCTGCTGCGCGCCGATGAGCCGGATACGCTCTATGCGCGGGGCGCCGCGCGATGCGTGTGGATCGACTACGCGGCGGGCAAGTCGATGCCGGTGCCCGACGTGCTGCGCGCGGCCATCGAGGGCGCGGCGCTCGTCAAGGCCGCCTGACAGCGCGGCCTGCGGCCTGACTGAGTGGCCGCCCGCTTCGAAGTCTGTCTCTCAATCCCCGAGCAGCCGCTGCAACAGCTCGGTCGCGTTGCCCGTATCGTATTTGCGCATGAGCCGCGCGCGGTAGACGTCGACCGTGCGCGGGCTGATGTCGAGCACGCGGCCGATCTGTTTGCTGGTTTTGCCGGTGACCAGTTGCGCGGCGATTTCGCGCTCGCGCGGCGTGAGCTCCACCGCGACGCGCCGGGTCGCGCTCAGATCCTCGAAGGTCCAGACACCCGCCGCGTGCGGGTCGGTGCGTTGCTGCGCGCGGCCCGTCACGTGACACCAGAACAGCTCGCCATTCGCGCGCTTCATGATGCGGTCGTCCGCGTAGCTGCCTTGCGCGGTCATGATCGGCGGAATGCGCGCGCCGATGCGCTCGAACTCATCCGCCGATGGATACAACACCTGGAACGACTGGCCGATCAGCGCGTCGCGCGCGTAGCCGAAAATCGACGCGAGTTGGTCGTTGCAGTCTTCGATGGTCCGTTCGCGCGACAGCACGAGTCCGATCGGGGCGAGGTGAAACGCAGCGCGGTAATCCAGGGCGGGCATGGGCGGGCGGCAAGTACTTATGTATTTTTGCGTATTGTGCCGCATGGCGGGCCCAGCGTACCCTTTCGGGCAGATGACGACGCGGCCCTTGCCGCGTATGACTAGAATGACGTAGCGGTATCGTGAGGCGACGCGAAGTTCGCCAGCTGCGATATCAGCCGCAACGATCCGGCGGCCTGCGTACAGGTTTCGGGTTTCCATACAGGAAGGGACATACAGATGAACAAGGTCTATCCAGGTGCCGCCGAGGCGCTGAAGGACATCGTCAAGGACGGGCAGACGTTCGCCGTCGGCGGCTTCGGGTTATGCGGCATTCCCGAGGCGTTGATCGCGGCGCTGCGCGATTCGAAGGTGCGGGGCATCACCTGCATCAGCAACAACGCGGGCGTCGACGGTTTCGGCCTTGGCCTGCTGCTCGAGACTCGCCAGATCAGGAAGATGATTTCGTCATACGTCGGTGAGAACAAGGAGTTCGAGCGTCAGTACCTGGCCGGCGAACTCGAGCTCGAATTCACGCCGCAAGGCACGCTCGCCGAGAAGCTGCGCGCGGGCGGCGCGGGCATCCCCGCATTTTTCACGAACACCGGCTTCGGCACGCAGATCGCCGAGGGCAAGGAAACCCGCCAGTTCGGCGCGAACCACTACGTGCTCGAACATTCGCTGACCGCCGACGTCGCGCTCGTCAAGGCGTGGAAGGCCGACAAGTCGGGCAACCTGATCTATCGCCGCACCGCGCGCAACTTCAATCCGATGTGCGCGATGGCCGGGCGCATCACGGTCGCGGAAGTCGAAGAGATCGTCGAAGTGGGCGAGCTCGATCCCGACGCGATCCACACGCCTGGCATCTTCGTGCAGCGCATCGTGCTGAATCCGCATCCGGAAAAGCGCATCGAACAACGCGTCGTCCGCGCGAAAGGAGACTGATCATGGCATGGACTCGTGACGAAATGGCCGCGCGCGCGGCGAAGGAATTGCAGGACGGCTTTTACGTGAACCTCGGCATTGGCCTGCCCACGCTGGTCGCGAACCATGTGCCGCCGGGCGTCGAAGTGTGGCTGCAGTCGGAGAACGGCCTGCTCGGCATCGGCCCGTCGCCGACCGAAGACGAAGTCGACGCCGACCTGATCAACGCCGGCAAGCAGACTGTGACGACGCTGCCGGGTTCGTCGATTTTCTCGTCGGCGGATTCGTTCGCGATGATTCGCGGCGGTCACATCAATCTGGCGATTCTCGGCGCAATGCAGATCAGCAAGAAGGGTGATCTCGCGAACTGGATGATCCCGGGCAAGATGATCAAGGGTATGGGCGGCGCGATGGACCTGGTCGCGGGCGTCAAGCGCGTGGTCGTGCTGATGGAGCACGTCGCCAAGGGCGATCAGCACAAGATCCTCGAAGAATGCACGCTGCCGCTGACGGGCGTGGGTGTCGTCGACGAGATCATCACCGATCTCGGCGTGATCGAAGTGACCGAGAACGGCCTGAAGGTGACCGAACTTGCGCCCGGCGTGAGCGTCGATGAAATCAAGGCGAAGACCGGCGCCCCGCTCGATGTCAGCGCGGTGAGCTGACGCGGGCCAACCGCGCCGCGCGAGTCGATACGACGGCGCGGCGGCAAGGGTGCCGTGCGGACGGGCGAGGCGTGAGTCTCGCCCGTTTTGTTTTTGCGCGCGGCACCGGATGCGCCGGTCGGGTCGACCTTCCTACGCCTTTCGGCCGATGCTTGCCGCGCGACGAAGCGGTTTACAATCGTTCGCAGCCCAATTCGCGGCGCCTTTGCGAGGACCCCGTATGACCGCAACGACTTCCGCCGCCACCGCCGGGCGGCCCGCGCCGCGTCAACGTTACGTGCAGTGCGCGAGCGCGGCCGGCCTGCATCGCGTCGCCTATACCGAGTGGGGCGAACCGGACAATCCGCGTGTGCTGCTATGCGTGCACGGACTCACGCGATCGGGGCGCGATTTCGATCGCCTCGCCGCCGACTTCGCCGATAACTATCGCGTGGTGTGCCCGGACGTGGTCGGCCGCGGCTTGTCGTCGTGGCTCGCGAACCCCAACTTGTACGCGGTGCCGCAGTACGTCGCCGACATGGTCACGCTGATCGCGCGGCTCGACGTCGACACCGTCGACTGGTTCGGCACCTCGATGGGCGGCCTGATCGGCATGGGGCTCGCCGGCCTGCCGGGCACGCCGATCCGCAAGCTGCTGCTGAACGACGTCGGTCCGCATCTCGAGCCGGCCGCAGTCAAGCGGATCGGCGATTATCTCGGCAAGCCCGCACGCTTCGATACGCTGCAGCAAGGTATCGACTATGCCGCACAGCTCGCGCAAAGTTTCGGCCCGCTGACGCCGGACGAATGGCGCGAAATCAATACGCCGTTGCTGCGCGAGGAGAGCGGCGCGTGGGTGTTGCGCTATGACCCGCGCATCGCGCAGCCGTTCGCCGCGATCACCGAGGAAGCGGCGAAGCTCGGCGAGGCGGCGCTGTGGCATTCGCTGGCGTCGTTCCCGGGGCCGGTGCTGGTGGTGCGCGGCGAACGGTCGGATTTGCTGTCGCGTGAAACGGTTGCGAAGATGGTGACGAGCGGGCGCGCGGTATCGAGCGCGGAGATCGCGGGCGTCGGGCATGCGCCGGCGTTTCTTGCGGCGGACCAGATCGCGCTTGCGCGGGAGTTCTTCATCGGGCCGGCCGCGAAGGCGTCATAATATTACGTTCGGCACGACATTTTTGTCGGCACAGTCGTGCGGGATGCAGTTCGACTAACCCCTCAGTTGAGGACTTTTCATGGCAGTCATTCGTTACCACGTCGGCAAGCGTCTTTCGGAAATGGCCGTGCACAACGGCACTGTGTACCTCGCGGGTCAGATCGCCGAAGACGACGATCAGGACATCACCGGCCAGACGCGCGAAGTGCTCGGCCACATCGATCGTCTGCTCGCTGAAGCGAACAGCGACAAGTCGCTGCTGCTGTCGGTGCAGATCTACATCTCGGATATGGCGCATTTCGCCGGCATGAACGCCGTATGGGACGAGTGGGTCGCGCAGGGCGACACGCCGCCGCGCGCGACCGTCGAGGCCAAGCTCGCGAATCCGAAGTGCCTCGTCGAAATCGTCGTGATCGCCGCGCAGCGCAGCTAGTCGCGGCCGTCACGCAGCACCGTAGTTGATTTCCGTTGAATCGTCTGGCCCGGCGGGCCGTCGCACCATGAACACCGAAACCGTTTCGAACGCGCCTCATCCCCATCGCTCCTTCGACGAAGCGATGGCGTTCGTGCGCGAACATGCGGGCGACGTGCGGCTGTCGTCGGGCGAATTGCTCGCGGATCACGCGGCGGGCACCGCGTCGATCATGAGCAAGCTCAACGTCGAGCCGCCGGCGGTGTTGGCCGCCGCGCTGTTCGCGTTGACACCGCATCTGCGCGATCCGGAGCGCGTGATCGCCGACAACTTCGGCGAAGAAGTCGCGCAACTGGTCGGCGACGTACGCAAGCTGCTGCGTCTCGGCACGGTCAGTCTTCGCGCGGCGCAAAACGCGATGCCCGAGGCCGGGCGCGATGCGCAGGCGGCGCGCCGCGTGCAGGTCGAGGCGCTGCGCAAAATGTTGCTCGCGTTCGCGCAGGACATTCGCGTCGTGCTGATTCGTCTCGCCTCGCGGCTGCAGACACTGCGTTATTACGCGGCGGCGAAGCTCACGCCGTCGCCCGACGTCGCGCGGGAAACACTCGATATCTACGCGCCGCTCGCGAACCGCCTTGGCATCTGGCAATTGAAGTGGGAGCTCGAAGATCTCGCGTTTCGTTTCGAGGAGCCGCACACCTACAAGCGCATTGCGAAGCTGCTCGACGAAAAGCGTGTCGAGCGAGAGAGCTACGTCGCGCAGGCGATCGAACGACTTCAGCGGGAGCTAGCGGCCGCGCATATCCGCGCGGAAGTGAGCGGTCGGCCGAAGCATATCTATAGCATCTGGCGCAAGATGCGCGGCAAGGAGCTCGACTTTGCCGAGTTGTACGATGTTCGCGCGTTTCGCGTGATCGTACCGGACATCAAGGACTGCTACACCGTGCTCGGCATCGTGCACAACCTGTGGCAGCCGGTGCCGAAGGAATTCGACGATTACATCTCCCGGCCGAAGCCGAACGGCTACAAGTCGCTGCACACGGTCGTGATCGGCGACGACGGCCGCGCCTTCGAAGTGCAGATCCGCACGCAGGAAATGCATCGCTTCGCGGAGTACGGCGTGGCCGCGCACTGGCGCTACAAGGAAGCGGGCGCGCGCGGCTATGGCGGCACGTTCACCGCGAACGAGAAATACGACGAGAAGATCGCCTGGCTGCGGCAGTTGCTCGCGTGGAAGGACGAAGTGTCCGAGGGCGAGCATGGCGAAGCGGGTGCGGTGCAGCCGTGGGAGCAGTTGCGCCAGGCCACGCTCGACGACGATCACATCTACGTGCTGACGCCGCAGGCGCGTGTGATTGCGCTGCCGCACGGCGCGACGCCGATCGACTTCGCCTATCACCTGCATAGCGAGCTGGGGCATCGCTGCCGCGGCGCGCGCGTCGACGGCGCGATGGTGCCGCTCAACACGCCATTGCAGAACGGCCAGACGGTCGAGATCGTGGCGGTAAAGGAGGGCGGTCCGTCGCGCGACTGGCTCAATCCGCAGCTCGGCTATCTGCAAAGCTCGCGCGCGCGGCAGAAGGTGCGCGCGTGGTTCAACGCGGTCGAGTTACAGGAGCACATCGCGAATGGTCGCGCGATGGTCGAAAAGACCCTGCAGCGGGAGGGCAAGACCTCGGTCAGTCTCGATCAGCTGGCCACGCGGCTCGGCTTCAAGACCACCGACGACCTGTTTTCCGTGGTCGGCAAGGAGGAATTCAGCCTGAGGCTCGTCGAGCAGGCGCTGCACGATGCGCCGCCGCCCGAGCCCGAGGTCGATGCGCCGGAGAAATTCGAGAAACGCAGCAGCGGCGCAAGTGTCGCGCGCGGCGCGTCGACGGGTGTGCTGGTGGTCGGCGTCGATGCATTGCTCACCCAGCTCGCGCGCTGCTGCCGGCCAGCGCCGCCCGACGACATCTGCGGGTTCGTTACCCGCGGCAAGGGCATGTCGGTACATCGCAGCGATTGTGCAACGTTCCGCCGAATGGCAGAGCGCGCGCCGGAGCGCGTGCTGCAGACCGCGTGGTCGGCGGACGTGATGAGCGGCCGTGGCCACTCCGTCTACCCGGTCGACCTCAGCATCGAAGCGACGGACCGGCAGGGTCTGCTGCGCGACATCTCCGAAGTGTTCGCGCGGGAAAAGATGAACGTGATCGGCGTGAAGACGCAATCGCGCCGCAATGCCGCGTTCATGCAATTTACCGTCGAGGTGTCGAGCGCCGCGCAGATTCAGCGCGCGTGCACGCTGCTGGGCGAAGTCATGGGTGTGGTGCGGGCGATGCGCAAGAGCTGAGGCGCGGGCGGTTGGAAGAGATTTGCTAGCGGCGCGGCGAATTAAAGCCGTTGCATAAAACCACTTGCCAAGCTGGGCTGCACTCCATATAATCTCGTTTCTTCAGGCTCGTAGCTCAGCTGGTTAGAGCACCACCTTGACATGGTGGGGGTCGTTGGTTCGAGTCCAATCGAGCCTACCAACGAAAATGAAATTCCGGTCTCGCCGGGGTTTCGCAAATTGCAGTAAGCGCTTTAGCGCAAAAAAGGCGAATACGGTTATGACACTGCGAACGTTGACCGAAACCACTTCGGAGCGACGCTAGTCGAGGACCACTTTCGCCAGTGAAGTTTGCATAAAAATGTGAATGCGGCCCCTCGAAAGCGGGGCCGCATTTTTTTTGTTTTTTTGACCTTGGTTGTATGTGCCGCCGCCGGTCGGCACCACGGAGAACGCAATGGTTTCGATACGTTTGCCTGACGGTTCGGTTCGACAGTACGAGCATCCGGTGACCGTCGCCGAAGTGGCCGCCTCGATCGGCCCGGGCCTCGCGAAAGCCGCGCTCGGCGGCAAGATCGACGGAGAGCTGGTCGATACGTCCACGCTGATCGATCACGACGTGGCGCTCGCCATCGTCACGGAGAAGGACGCAGACGGTCTCGATATCATTCGCCACTCGACGGCGCACCTGCTCGCGTACGCCGTGAAGGATCTGTACCCGGAAGCGCAAGTCACGATCGGCCCGGTCATCGACAACGGCTTTTATTACGACTTCTCGTACAACCGTCCTTTCACGCCGGAAGATCTCGAAAAGATCGAAAAGCGCATGCAGGAACTCTCGAAGAAGGACGAGCCGGTGTCGCGTCGCGTGGTATCGCGCGACGAAGCGGTCGAGTACTTCAAGAGCATCGGCGAAAGGTACAAGGCCGAGATCATCGAATCGATCCCCGCCAGCGACGAGATCAAGCTGTACTCGCATGGCAGTTTCACGGACCTGTGCCGCGGCCCGCACGTGCCGTCCACTGGCAAGCTGAAGGTCTTCAAGCTGATGAAAGTCGCGGGTGCATATTGGCGCGGCGACTCGAAGAACGAGCAGTTGCAGCGCATTTACGGCACGGCCTGGACCAAAAAGGAAGACCAGGAAGCGTATCTCCACATGCTCGAAGAAGCCGAGAAGCGCGACCATCGCAAGCTTGGCAAGCAGCTCGACCTGTTCCACATGCAGGACGAGTCGCCGGGGATGGTCTTCTGGCATCCGCGCGGCTGGACGCTGTGGCAGCAAGTCGAGCAGTACATGCGCCGTCGCGTGAACGACGCCGGCTACCTTGAAATCAAGACGCCATTGATCATGGACCGCTCGCTGTGGGAAGCGTCCGGCCACTGGCAGAACTATCGTGAAAACATGTTCACGACGGAATCGGAAAAACGCGACTACGCGATCAAGCCGATGAACTGCCCCGGTCACGTGCAGGTGTTCAACCACGGTCTGCGCTCGTATCGCGATCTGCCGCTGCGTTACGCGGAGTTCGGTTCGTGCCACCGCAACGAATCGTCCGGCGCGCTGCATGGACTGATGCGTGTTCGCGGTTTTGTGCAGGACGACGCGCATATTTTCTGTACCGAAGATCAGTTCATCAGCGAATCGATCGCATTCAACACGCTGGCAATGAGCGTCTATCGCGACTTCGGCTTCGACAACGTCGAAATCAAGCTGTCGCTGCGTCCGGATGCGCGCGCCGGCACCGACGAAACGTGGGATCGTGCGGAGCAGGGCCTGCGCGAGGCACTGACGGCGTGCGGCGTCACGTGGGAAGAGCTGCCCGGCGAGGGCGCGTTCTATGGTCCGAAGGTCGAGTATCACATCAAGGACGCGCTCGGCCGCTCGTGGCAGTGCGGTACGCTGCAGCTCGACATGGTGTTGCCGGAACGGCTGGGTGCGGAATACGTCGCCGAAGACAACAGCCGCCGTCGCCCGATTATGCTGCACCGGGCGATCGTCGGATCGATGGAGCGTTTTCTCGGAATTCTGATCGAGCACCATGCCGGTGCGATGCCCGCTTGGCTCGCGCCGATGCAGGTCGTCGTGATGAATATCGCGGAAAGTCAGGCCGAATATGCGCGGGCGCTAGCTCAATCGTTGCAAAAACAAGGGGTTAGAGTCGAGGCCGATTTGCGCAACGAGAAGATTAGCTATAAAATACGCGAGCACACGCTGGAAAAGGTCCCGTACCTGCTGGTGGTCGGTGACAAAGAGCGTGAAGCCCAAACGGTAGCCGTGCGTGCCCGTGGTGGTGTCGATATGGGCGTCATGCCTGTCGACGCCTTCATTGAGCGTCTGCGCCAGGACGTGCAGTCGTTCAACTAAACCACCTGGTACCCCGGCTCATTTTTTTAATTTTTAGAGGAAACGTAACATCGCTACTGATAAGTCTGCGCACCGCATCAACGGTGAAATTACAGCACCCGAGGTGCGACTGGTCGGCGTCGAGAACGAACCGCTCGGCATCGTGAAACTCGCTGATGCGTTCCGCATGTCGGAACAGCAGGACGTGGATCTGGTTGAAATCGCTCCGCAAGCGGTTCCGCCGGTTTGCCGTTTGATGGACTACGGCAAGTTCAAGTACCAGGAAGCGAAGAAGCAGCACGAGGCTAAGCTCAAGCAGAAGGTCATCCAGGTCAAGGAAGTCAAATTCCGCCCCGGTACTGACGACGGTGATTACAACGTCAAGCTGCGCAACCTCGTCCGCTTCCTCGAAGACGGCGACAAGACGAAAATCACGTTGCGTTTCCGTGGCCGTGAAATGGCTCACCAGGAAATCGGCATGCGCATGCTCGAACGCTTACGTACCGACCTCGACGAAGTCGGTCAGGTCGAGCAGATGCCGAAAATGGAAGGGCGCCAGATGATCATGGTGCTCGCTCCGAAGAAAAAGAAGTAAGCGCGAAGCAGTTGGCTGGAGCGGCGGCGCGCCATGTGGCGCGTGCTCCGGTGGCGCAAGTTTGTTTAATGCTGTGCCGGGTGCCCGGCGCGGCGTGAAGGTTTCGGAACGGCGCGCATGCAAGTGCGGTGGTTCCCGAAAAGCGACCGCTGGCAGTATCGGCGGTCTGCATACCAAGTGGAATGGGTTTCGAAGGGCGGGAAATGGCCATCTGGCCGACCGCACACCCATGTCCATCTAATAATGGAGTTGTCATGCCGAAGATGAAGACCAAGAAGAGCGCTGCGAAGCGCTTCGTGGTGCGTCCGGGCGGTACCGTCAAGCGCGGTCAGGCCTTCAAGCGTCACATTCTTACCAAGAAGTCCACCAAGAACAAACGCCATCTGCGTGGCTCCACGGCAGTTCATGATTCCGATCTGAACTCCGTTCGCGCAATGCTGCCGTTCGCTTAACCCTTAACCGACACTCACAGGAGCGAAACATGCCTCGAGTAAAACGTGGGGTTACCGCACGGGCCCGTCACAAGAAGATCATCAAGCTGGCCAAGGGTTACCGCGGCCGTCGCAATAACGTCTATCGCATCGCCAAGCAGGCGGTCATGCGCGCGGGCCAGTACGCCTACCGCGACCGCCGCAACAAGAAGCGTGTCTTCCGCGCACTGTGGATCACGCGTATCAACGCGGCGGTGCGTCAACATGACATGACGTACAGCGTGTTCATCAACGGCCTGAAGAAGGCGTCGATCGAACTGGACCGCAAGGTGCTGGCCGACATGGCTGTGTTCGACAAGGCTGCTTTTGCTGCGATCGTTCAGCAGGTGAAAGCCGCCGTTGCAGCCTGATTGCGCTTCTGGCAATTAAAACTGCGTGGTTCGTTGCAGCGAATATCCGGTAGTCTCGGTGACGCTGCAACAAAAACGGGGCTCCTCACCGAGCCCCGTTTTTGTTGGTAGAACCGGTTTTGTTTCGATAGAACACTGACGTTGAAATGATGGGATCAATGGATCTGGAACAGATTGTCGCGGACGCGCAAAAAGCCTTCGCAGAAGCCCCGGATGTCACCAGCCTGGAGAATGAGAAAGCGCGCTTTCTCGGTAAAGCGGGTGCGCTGACCGAGCTGTTGAAGGGCCTTGGCAAACTCAATCCCGAGACGCGCAAGACTGAAGGCGCACGGATCAACCTCGTCAAGCAACAGGTCGAAGCCGCGCTGACGGCACGTCGTCAGGCGCTCGCCGACGCGCTCCTGAACCAGCGCCTCGCCGCCGAAGCGATCGACGTCACGCTGCCGGGCCGCGGCGCCAATGCGGGTAGCCTGCACCCGGTGATGCGCACCTGGGAGCGCGTCGAACAGATTTTCCGTACCATCGGATTCGACGTGGCCGACGGCCCCGAGATCGAAACCGACTGGTACAACTTCACTTCGCTGAACAGCCCGGAAAACCATCCCGCGCGTTCGATGCAGGACACCTTCTACGTCGACGGCAAGGATGCCGACGGCCGTCCGCTGCTGCTGCGTACACATACGAGCCCGATGCAGGTCCGCTACGCGCGCACGAACACGCCGCCAATCAAGGTAATCGTGCCAGGCCGCACGTATCGTGTGGATAGCGACGCGACGCATTCGCCGATGTTCAACCAGGTCGAAGGCCTTTGGATCGACGAGAACATCAGCTTCGCGGATCTGAAGGGTGTGTATACCGACTTTCTGAAGAAATTTTTCGAGCGCGACGACATTCTCGTGCGCTTCCGCCCGTCGTATTTTCCGTTTACGGAACCGTCGGCCGAGATCGACATGCAGTTCGAAACGGGCAAGAACGCGGGCAAATGGCTCGAAATCTCGGGCTCCGGCCAGGTGCATCCGACCGTGATCCGCAACATGGGTCTCGACCCGGAGCGCTACATCGGCTTCGCATTCGGCAGCGGCCTCGAACGTCTCACGATGCTGCGTTACGGCGTGCAGGACCTGCGGCTGTTCTTCGAAAACGACCTGCGCTTCCTGCGTCAATTCGCGTGAACCGGCGTGAGTGAGCGCGACAAAGCATAAAACGCGGCAGCGCACCCGGTGCGCGCCGCGTGCGTCCCCGGCAGAACTTGCTGAACCGGCGCAAGACCACCGAGTTTTACGAAGCATCTGCCGGCCGTGGACCTAACCTGATCAGAACGTACACAGAACCATGCAATTTCCGGAATCCTGGCTCAGAACTTTTGTCGATCCGCAACTGACCACCGACGAACTGTCGCACGCGTTGACGATGGCGGGTCTCGAAGTCGAGGACCTGCGACCGGCCGCGCCGCCGACCTCGAAAATCGTCGTTGGCCAGGTGCTGGAAGTCGTCAAGCACCCGGATGCGGACAAGCTCAACGTGTGTCAGGTCAACGCGGGCACGGGCGCGACGCTGAACATCGTGTGCGGCGCACCGAATGTTGCGCCCGGCATCAAAGTGCCGGTCGCGCTGGTCGGTGCGCAACTGCCGCCGGCCGAAGTGGGCGGCGCGCCGTTCGCGATCAAGCTGTCGAAGCTGCGCGGCGTGGAAAGCCAGGGCATGCTGTGCTCCGCGCGCGAGCTGAAGCTCTCCGAAGACCACAGCGGTCTGTTGATCCTGCCTGACGACACGCCGATCGGCCAGGACATCCGCGAGACGCTCAACCTCGACGACACCGTGTTTGAAATCAAGCTGACGCCGAACAAGGCCGACTGTCTGTCGGTATTCGGCGTCGCACGCGAAACGTCGGCGATTACCGGCGCGCCGCTGCGCCCGCTCGAAATCAAGGCGGCTCCCGTCACGCTCAACGAAACGCTGCCCGTGAAAATCTCGGCACCGGATCTGTGCGGCCGTTTTTCGGGCCGCGTGATCCGCGGCGTCAATGCGCGCGCGAAGTCGCCGCAATGGATGGTGGAGCGTCTCGAGCGCTCGGGCCAGCGCAGCATCTCCGCGCTTGTCGACATCTCGAACTATGTGATGCTCGAGCTGGGGCGTCCATCGCACGTGTTCGACCTCGACAAGATCCACGGCGGCATGGACGTGCGCTGGGGCCGCAAGGGTGAAACGCTGAAGCTGCTGAACGGCAACACGGTCGAACTCGACGAAACGGTCGGTGTGATCGCCGACGAACAGCATATCGAAAGCCTTGCGGGGATCATGGGCGGCGACAGCACGGCGGTCACGCTCGACACCACCAACATCTATCTCGAAGCCGCCTTCTGGTGGCCCGATAGCATTCGTGGCCGCTCGCGTAAGTACAACTTCTCGACCGATGCGGGCCATCGCTTCGAGCGCGGCGTCGACTATGCCACGACCGTCGATCATATCGAGCGAATCACGCAGCTGATCCTCGACATTTGCGGCGGCGAAGCAGGACCGGTCGACGATCAAATCGTCAATGTGCCGAAGCGCGCACCCGTGAAGATGCGCGTTTCGCGCGCGAACCGCATCATCGGCATCGCGATGGGCGCCGATGAGATCGCGCAGGTGTTCACGCGCCTTGGCTTGTCGTTCGAGCGTGACGGCGATACGTTCTCGGTGATGCCGCCGTCGTACCGCTTCGATATCGAGATCGAAGAGGACCTGATCGAAGAAGTCGCGCGTATCTACGGCTTCGAAAAGATTCCGGCGCGCCCGCCGGTCGCAACCAGCGAAATGCGTGCGACCAACGAGACGCAACGCTCTATCCACGCGATCCGTCATGCGCTAGCCGCGCGCGACTACGCTGAAACGGTGAATTTCAGCTTCGTCGACGCCGAATGGGAGCAGGACTTCGCGGGCAACAGCAAGCCGGTGCGTCTGATCAACCCGATCGCGAGCCAGTTGTCGGTCATGCGCACGACGCTGTTCGGCAGCCTGATTCATGTGCTGCGCACGAACCTGAACCGTCGCGCGGCGGACCGCGTGCGCGTGTTCGAGGCGGGCCGCGTATTCCTGCACGATCCATCGATCAAGGCCGGCGAGCTAACGGTCGAAGGTTTCGCGCAGCCGAAGATGATCGGCGCGCTCGCCTATGGTCCCGCGCTCGACGAGCAATGGGGCGCGTTGACGCGCACCGTCGACTTCTTCGACGTGAAGGGCGACCTCGAAGCGCTGGTCGCGCCGGCGGTGGCGCGGTTCGTGAAGGCTGAACATCCGGCGCTGCATCCGGGACGCAGCGCGCGCATCGAATTGAATGGTCGCGCAGTGGGCTGGATTGGCGAATTGCATCCGCGCTGGATGCAAAAATATGATTTGCCCCATGCGCCGATTCTGTTTGAAATCGAAGCGGAAGCATTAATGCAACGGGTATTGCCGATTCCGTCGGAAGTTTCAAAATTTCCGCCGGTGCGACGTGATATTGCGGTGGTCGTCGATCAGAAAATCGAGGTTCAGGCGTTGCTCGACGAGCTTCAGAAGGCACTGTCCGAACCGGCCTGCAAGGCTGTCCAGAAGGTTGCGCTTTTCGACGAATTCCGTCCAAAATCAAACACTTCCGGCGGCCTTGGCGCGCACGAGAAAAGCCTTGCGTTCCGGGTGACCTTGCAAGATACTGGCGGAACCCTTCAGGATGAAACGGTCGATCTGGCTATTCAAACTCTGGTGGAACGTCTGGCTCGAGTATATGGCGCACGGTTGCGCGGATAACCCGCATCTAACAATTGCACGGCTGTTTCCGCATACATTGGTTTAGGCTTGGCGCGCCATTTGATAGATATGAATGAAATGAACTCGAGTGATTTCGAAGCCCTTCTTACGGCGCAACGCAGCGCCATGATTCGAGATATTCCGACCTCACCCGCCGTCGTTTCGAACGAAACGCCGACGCTCACCAAAGCGGAACTTGCCGAGTTGCTGTTCGACAATGTCGGGCTCAACAAGCGGGAAGCGAAGGACATGGTCGAGGCGTTCTTCGAGGTGATCCGCGATGCACTCGAGAGCGGCGACAGCGTGAAGCTGTCGGGCTTCGGCAACTTCCAGTTGCGCAACAAGCCGCAGCGTCCCGGCAGAAATCCGAAGACAGGCGAGGCGATTCCGATCGCCGCGCGTCGCGTGGTGACGTTTCATGCAAGTCAAAAGCTGAAGGCGCTCGTCGAAAACGGCGCCGAAGCGAGCTTCGCGCGCTGATTGACTGGCGCGCTTTCGGGCAACCCATCACGGCTAACTGACGATGACAGCGACGATCGAAAAAGTCGTCTTGCCTCCGATTCCGGCGAAGCGGTACTTCACGATCGGCGAGGTCAGCGAACTTTGCGGGGTGAAGCCTCACGTGCTGCGATATTGGGAGCAGGAGTTCACCCAGTTGAGGCCGGTCAAACGGCGCGGCAATCGTCGCTATTATCAGCATCATGAGGTGCTGCTGATCCGGCGGATTCGAGAGTTGCTGTACGAGCAGGGTTTTACGATCAACGGAGCGCGCAACCGGCTCGATTCACATGGCGGGGCTGCGCCTGATGAGGTGATCGAGGAGGGCGAAGGTGCTGGCGGTGCCGCAGGGCAGGTGCACGCATCGGCGGCAACGGTTGCGGTCGATGTCGAGAAGCTGCGCAAGGAACTGCAGAACGTGATCGATCTGCTGGGCCACTAGTTCATCCGCTTGTTGGCATTGTTCGGATCGAGCAGTTCTAATCGAATGAAGTGTCTGTTATAATTTTTCTTCTGTTCGGGGCGTAGCGCAGCCTGGTAGCGTACCTGCATGGGGTGCAGGTGGTCGGAGGTTCAAATCCTCTCGCCCCGACCAAAAAAGTTCAAAAGGACTTACGGTGAAAGCCGTAGGTCCTTTTTGTTGCCCGATCGCGGATCGCTACGTTGCCCGCTGCCAAAGCTTCGCCCACGCTCATTTGCATCCCGAAGCGTGGATCGCTTTGCTCATGCGCCTGGTCTCGACTGTTTTGCACATCGCAACGGCAGTGGGCAGCATCGATCCGCCGCCCCATTCTTGCGAAGCCGATTTTTCGCAGCTGGCGTCACGGTGCCTTTTCCACGCGGTGAGCCTTTTCTCGAGCGACGCTTTGCAAGTCCCCGACGAGCCCGTCGTGCTCTCGACGACCTGTTCCAGCTTTTGTTCCGCGACGAGCTGCTCGCGCCACGCGCAAAGATTCATGTTCATCTGATTCGCGTCGCAATGCGACAGGGCTGCGTCGACCTCGCTCGCGGGCAGTCCACTGTGGCGTGCGATGACGTCGGTTGGATTCGGTGCGGCCGCCAGTGCCGAACCGCTAACCATCGCAAGCGCGACAAACAGACGTCTCATTGTTGGCCTTGCTTCAGGAACGGCGCGGCTTCTTCACGGCGACGATTGACCAAGCCTGGCACTCGCACGGCCGGTAGCCGTCGGCCGTTAGCATCGCGAGGGTGCACATAGACGTTGCGCGCCATTTCGTTTGCAACTTTACTGTTCTGCCCACGATTTGCTACGTCCAACGTCTGTCGGGCGCCGGTTGCGCCCGTGTTATAGGTATAGCTCACGAGAGCGTCGAACTGCTCCTGCGTTAGCTCGTGTTCCGTCACGCGGCTTCTGACGGCACCTTCCGCGGCGCGAACCGCCTTGTCGAGTTGAGCGTTGACATCTGCCAAGGTCACCGGCCGCCGGAGTTCGTCGATGGTGCATCGGCCAAAGTGCACAAGCGAGCCTAGTCCGAAGGTGCAGTTGTTCGCTACGTCGTTGTAGTAGCGAAGGATAGCGCCCTCGCGCATCCGCAAAGCAGTGAGTCCCGCATTGCTCAACCTTTCTGATTCGTTTGGCACGTTCGCCCCCGCAAAAATAGATGAGTGCAATCTAGCAGACCTATCGCCGGCAAAGGCATCTCAGAAGTGAATTTGGGCGTTCGCCTATCTGGTGGTGCAGAACTGACCTCAGCGACATCCAAAAAAGGGTGACGCACGAAAAGCACGCCACTCCCGATTTTCAAGGACAGGCCCCGGCGTGCCGCGTTAGCACGCGCACGCGAATCACCGCCCGTGAGCCCCCAGCGCCACAAACCGCTCCAGATGATGATCTTCATCCCCAAGCTGATGGTCGATCATCACGAGCCGCTTCGCGTAATGCGCGAGCGGCAGCTCCCACGTCATGCCGATCCCGCCGTGCAACTGGATGCATTCCTCCGCGACCCGCGTGCCAATTCGGCCGATGCTGTACTTCGCCGCCGACACCGCGCGCTCGCGCGCGTTACGTTCGCCGTCGAGCGCAGCCGCCGAGTTGATCACTGCCGAGCGCGCCTGCTCGATTTCCAGCAGCAAATCGGCCATGCGATGCTGCAATGCCTGGAAGCTGCCGAGCGGCACGCCGAACTGCTTGCGCGTGCGCAGATAGTCGAGCGTGTGGTCCTTCGCGACGTCCATTGCGCCGACCGCTTCGGCGCACAGCGCGAGCACGCCGCCACTCACCGCATATTCGAGCGTCGCAAAGCCCTGGTCCACTGAGCCGAGCACGGTGTCGCCATCGAGCGTGACGTTGTCGAACGTCACTTCGCCCGCGCGTCCTCCGTCGATCTTGCGATAGTCGCGCACGCTGACACCCGCCGCGTCCCTGGGCACCAGAAACAGCGTAATGCCGGCCTCGGCATCGGCATCGCCGCTCGTGCGTGCCGACACGAGAAACCCATCAGCATGCTCGCCATGCTGAACGACGGCCTTCGCACCGTGCAACGTCCACGTGCCGCTATCGCCCATTGCGCTGCGCCGCGCGCGCGTCGTTGCGACCCTCGCGAGTTCGTAATGACTGTCCGGTTCGCCATGCGCAAGCGCAACGACCCGCGAGCCGTCGATCAACGAACCCAGCACCGCTTTGTGCGCGTCGCTGCCGCTGCGGGCGATCGCCCGGCCAACGATCAGCGTATCGAGAAACGGCTCGACGACGAGCCCGCGGCCGATGCTCTCGAACACCACGGAAATATCGAACCCGCCGCCGCCAAAACCACCGCTCGCTTCATCGAACAACGCGCCGATCGCGCCAAGCTCCGCAAAGCGCGCCCACAATTGCGCGCTGAAGCCTCGCGTCGAACGCGCGATCTCGTCGCGCGTCGCGAAGCCGTACTGCTCGCTGATGAAACGATTCAGCGTGTCCGCCAGCATACGGCGGTCTTCGGTGTGCTGGAAGTTCATGACGTGTGCCTCCTACAGTCCGAGGATCATTTTAGAAATGATGTTCTTCTGGATTTCGTTCGAGCCGCCGAAGATCGACAACTTGCGATTGTTGAAGTACTGGGCCGCTGCACTCGCGGCTTCGTCGGGGCCGACCGGCAAGCCGTCGAAGCCTTCGTGCAGCGCGTCCTCGACGCACGGCTGCGCATAAGCGCCCATTGCGCGCCGCGTCAGCGACGAGATCTCCTGACGGATCTCGGTGCCGCGAATCTTCAGCATCGAACTCTCGGCGCCGGGCGCGCCGCCGCCCGCCACCGCCGCGATCACTCGCAGGTTGGTCGTCTTCATGTTCTCGAGATCGATCTCGACACGCGCCATGCGTGCCGCGAACGCGGGGTTCTCGGCGAGCGGCCGGCCATTGCGCAACTGTTTCGCGGCGATCTTGCGCAGACGGTTGAACGCGGCGACCGAAAAGCCGACGCCCGCGATATTCGTGCGCTCATACGTGAGCAGATATTTCGCGTAGGTCCAGCCCTTGTTCTCTTCGCCGACGAGATTGCCGGCAGGCACGCGCACGTCGGTAAAAAACACTTCGTTGACTTCGTGTTCGCCGTCGAGCGTGATGATCGGCCGCACCTCGACGCCCGGCGTGTTCATGTCGATCAGCAGAAAGCTGATGCCTTCCTGTTTGCGCAGGTGCGTCGCGGTGCGCACGAGGCAGAAGATCATGTTCGCGTAGTGAGCGAGCGTGGTCCACGTCTTCTGCCCATTGACGATGTAGTGCTCGCCCTGTGCGTCCTCGCCGCGCACCGCCGTCGTCCTGACCGACGCAAGATCGGAGCCGGCGCCCGGCTCCGAATACCCCTGGCACCACCAGTCGGAACCATCGAGAATGCGCGGCAGCCAATGGCGTTTCTGTGCTTCGCTGCCGTACTTGATCAGCACCGGTCCGAGCATGTTGACGCCGAAGGGTACGACACGCGGCGCGCCGGCGAGCGCGCATTCGTTGTCGAAGATGAATTTCTGCACCGCGTTCCAGCCCGGGCCGCCGTACTCTTTCGGCCAGTGACTCGCGAGCCAGCCTTGCGCGTTCAGAATCGCGTGCCACTCGGCCATGTCGTCGCGCGTCAGACGCCGGCCGCCGTGCACCTTGTCGGCGAGACGTGGCGGAAGCTTGCCGCGCAGAAAGGCCAGCACGCTGGCGCGAAACGCTTGTTCTTCCGGAGTGAAGTTCAGATCCATCGCCGTCGTTCCGTCAGTGTTGCCGGGGCTCAGGCCGTCGTGTTCAGGCTTGCGAAATCCGCGCCGCGCTCGACCAGGTCGACCAGCAGCGGCGACGGCCGCCAGAACAGCGGGTCTTCCTTCGCGAACTCGCGGATGTCCGCGAGAATCGTCGGCAGGCCGACACTGTCCGCATATTTCATCGGACCGCCGCGGTAGCGTGGAAAGCCGTAGCCGTACAGCAGGGTCACGTCGACGTCGAGCGGGCGCAGCGCGATGCCTTCGTGCACGACGTTCGCGCCTTCGTTGATCATCGCGGCCAGGTAGCGGCGCATGATCTGCTCGTCGGTGAAGCTGCGCGGCGTGATACCCGCGCGCTCGCGCTCGGCGTCGATGATCGCCTCGACTTCAGGATCGGGCATGCCGCCGCGCGATCCTTCGGGGTACAGATAAAAACCGCGACCCGTCTTCTGGCCGAACCAGCCACGCTCGCACAGGCGATCGGCGATCTGCACGTAGCGCGCGTTCGAGTCGCGCGTCGCCGCGCGGCGTTTGCGCGCCGCCCAGCCGATGTCGCCGCCCGCGAGGTCGACCACCTGAAACGGCCCCATCGGGAAGCCGAACGCGCGCACCGCCGCGTCGATCTGGTACGGCGACGCACCGTCCTCCATCACCGCGTCCGCGGTCGCGCGATACGCCGCGAACAGGCGATTGCCGATGAAGCCGTCGCACACCCCCGCGCGCACCGGCGTCTTACGCAGCTTCTTCGCGAGTTCGAACGCGGTCGCGACGACGTCGGCGCTGACCTGCTTCGGCACCACGACTTCGAGCAGCTTCATGATGTTGGCGGGCGAGAAAAAGTGCAGGCCGACCACGTCGGCCGGGCGCGAGATGCTGGCCGCGAGCGCGTCGATGTCGAGATACGAGGTGTTGGTCGCGAGCACCGCGCCGGGCTTGCAGACGCGATCGAGCTCGGCGAATACCACCTGTTTGACGTCGAGATCTTCGAACACCGCTTCGATCACGAGGTCGACGTGAGCAAGCGCATCGTACGTGGTGCTGCCGCGCCAGCGCGCCATGGTCGCGGCTTTGTTCTCCGCGCTAAGGCGGCCTTTGGCGATGAGCCCGTCGTAGACCTTGTCGATGTGCGCGCGGCCGCGCGCGAGCGAGGCCTCGTCGCGCTCGATCATCGTGACCGGCAGTCCCGCGTCGAGTATCGCGACCGCAATGCCCGCGCCCATCGTGCCGCCGCCGACCACGCCGATCGTGTCGAGCGCGCGCGGTTTGGCGCCACGGGTTTCGGGCGCTTTCAGCACTTCGCGCTCGGCAACGAACGCGTGAATCAGGCCGGCGCGCTGCGGACTGTCGAGGCATTGCAGGAACAGCTTGCGTTCGAGTTTCAGGCCCTCGTCGAAGGGCTGTTCGATCGCGGCTTCGACGGCGTCGACGATGTTCAGCGGCGAGAACAGGCCGCGCGCTTTCTGCGCCGTTGCCTCACGCGCTTTCGTTACGGCGGCGAGGCTCGCGGCGCGATCGTTCAATGCGGCGGCGTCGCGGGTGCGGCGCACCGGCGCGTGCGCGGCGAGCAGCTCGCGCGCGTAGGCGAGCCCTTCGGCGAGGATGTCGCCGCTGTCGCCGAGACGGTCGATCAGTCCGAGCGCGAGCGCTTCCTTCGCGCTCGCATATCGGCCAGTCAGCATCAGATCGAGCGCGGCCGGCGCGCCGATCAGGCGCGGCGCGCGTTGCGTGCCGCCGGCACCGGGCAGCAGGCCCAACTGTACTTCGGGCAAGCCGAGCTTCGCGCCATCGACGGCAATCCGGTAATGCGCAGCGAGCGCCACTTCGAGCCCGCCGCCGAGCGCCGCGCCGTGCAGCGCGGCGATCACCGGTTTCGCGCATGCCTCGATGCGGTTGCACACGTCCGGCAGTGAAGGGGGCGCCGGCGGTTTGCCAAACTCGCGAATATCGGCGCCGGCGATGAAGTTGCGCCCCGCGCCGACGATCAGCACGGCTTGCACGGCGCGCTCGGTGTCGGCGGCTTCGATCGCGGCGAGCAGGCCGCGCCGCACGTCGGCGGATAGCGCGTTGACCGGCGCGTGGTCGATCGTGACGAGCAGCACGGCGCCGCGCAATTCGCGCGTGACGACGTCTGCTGAGGGACGAAGAGGCATTAGGGAACTCCGTTGGATGGCGACGACGCGCGCGGGATCGTCCCATTCTGGAGTGGTCAACGTTCATTGACAATGGCATGGCCGATTGACAGACTGTCAAGATTATTTTGACAAAGGCACTGCAATGGACGTCAATACGCTGACGCTGCTCGTCGACATCCTCGACGCCGGCAATCTGAGCGAAGCGGCGCGCCGCCTCAAGATGAGCCGCGCGAACGTCAGCTATCACCTGAACCAGCTCTAGGGTTCCGTCGGGCTGCAATTGGTGCGACGCACCACGCGACGTGTCGAGCCGACCGAGATCGGTCTGCGGCTCTACGAGCACGGCCGCACGATTCGCAACGCGCTGCTTGCCGCGCGCGAGTCGGTGACGACGCTGGGCCAAAGCCTGCAGGGGCGTGTGCGGCTGAGCGTGCCGAGCGGCTATGGCCAGTTCGTGATGTCGGGCTGGCTGATCGCGTTCAAGCGGCAATATCCGGGCATCGTGCTCGATGTGATGTTCGAGAACCGCGTCGAGGATCTGATGCGCGAGGAGATCGACATCGCGGTGCGTGTGATGTCGGAGCCGCCGCAAAACCTCGTCGCACGGGACATGGGGCCGGTCCGGTACGTGGCCTGCGCGTCCCCCGAGTTCGCGCGCACGCACGGCATGCCCGTGACGCTCGACGACCTGCGCACCGCGCCGCTGATTACCGCGGCTGTGATCGGCAAGCAGTTGCGGCTCGCCGCATATCTGCGGGACGAGCGTCATGAAGTCCTGCTCGAACCGACGATTATTTCGGAAAACTTTCTATTTTTGCGCCAGGCGGTGCTGGCCGGTCTCGGCGTCGGACTCGTGCCCGATTACGTGGTACAGGACGATCTGAAGCGCGGCGCCGTGCTGACCGCGCTCGATGCGTGGCGGCTCAGCATCTTCGGCACGCACATGTACATGCTGTACATGCCGAACCGGCATCACACGCGCGCGGCGGCGACATTCATCGACTTCGTGCTGGACCAGGCGCAGGGCTCGGGCAGATGCGGCGCGAACTGAAGTGGCGAATCAGGCGCCGAACCTGCGCGCGATGGCCGTCCTGACCATCGGCACGCCGACGCGCAGCAGCTTGCGCACGCCTTCGTCGCCGCCGACTTTCCCCTCCGCGTTGTCGATCATCGCCTGCATCACACTCGCCGGATAAAACTCGCGAAACGACTCGTTCGCGCCGGTTTGCTCGAACACGTGATGCAGGAACGACCCAACGGGCGGGCCGATGCGCTTGAAGAGCCCCATCTTGACGACACGGTTGTTCCACAGATGCAGCGTGTACGCGTCGGAACAGAGCGCCGCGCACTCGTCGAAATAGCGCGGCAGGAACACCTTGTAGTAAGCGTCGAAATGCACCGGATAGAACAGGCTTTCGGGCAGACCGGCCTTCACGCCGTAGAGGGCGGTCAACAGACGCGGGCCGGTGTCGCCCCACTTCAGCGCCGTGCCTTTCATCGCTTCGACCCGCTTGATCGACTCGTGCAGGCGCGGCTGATCCGGGTCGAGTCTCAATATCGCATTGCAAATGCTGGACGGTGTTTCCCGGCCGATCAGGTCGCCCTTGGCGTTGAGATCGAAATCGCGCAGCAGCAGCATGTCCGTATCGACCCAGATCTCGTCGGTCTTGGTGAACATCACGAAGCGGAAATAGTCGGTGAAATGCTGCATCGACGGCACCCCGCGAATCGGGAAGTCGTTCAGCGAATCGCGCGGCAGTATCGTGGTCGCGTCCTTCGCGACCACGCCGGGCGGCAGCTCGGCGATCGGCGCGTAACTATAAAGCGCGACCTCGCTGCCGTACCGCGTGAACGAATTCAGACAGGCGATTTCGTAGGGGGAAAGTTCTGGGCCGTGCCAGAAAGAGGCGAATCTTGCCTTGCTCATATGTCATCCGAAGAGCGATCATGCGGCGCAACATGCGCGCCGAACCCGTGTACCGATGCTAGACGCGCACGGCACAGGTCATACGTAAAGGGCTGGAATCACAGAAGAGTTGTCGCGAAACGTTGAGCCCGGCGCGGCGGGTCGGCGATTTTTGGCGCAAGTATGTCGTATGTGGCGAATTCGACAGGGCTTGCTGCCGATGAGATGACGGCGACCGGCGAAGCGGACGCCGCCCCGCCCGCGAAAAACCGAGTCTGCTACGATGCCCGGTCCACGATGAAAATCACAGCGGAGATGCGGGATGGGCCCGGACAGTGCCATTCGTTTTGACCAGGAGTTCGCGCCGCGCATTGCCGAGGCGCTCGCCAGGTGCTTCGCGAAGACCGTGCACACCGACGTGTTGCCGCACGGTGCACAGGGCCAGCCCACCCGCGTGCGGATTCATGCGGCCCCGCTCGATGAACTCGGCCATTATCCGCATCCGTTGGATCTCTATCTGACCTGGGATAGCGACGAAATAGAAAGATTGATGAGCGAGCAGGGCGCGACGCGTTTCGCCAGATATCTCGCCGCGCTGCCGCGCAAGCTCAATGCGTGGACCGAGGCGCGCGAACTCGATTTCTCCACGCATACCCAGGGCGAGCCGGTGACGTTGATCGGCGGGCTCGATTTCGAATCCTAAGCGGGCGCTTGCGCGCGCATTTGACCACTGAATCAAGAACGGCCGCTGCGCTCAAGGCGCCAGCAGCCGTTGCTTTCAGGGAGTCGGGTTAGCGCATCGCTCAGCCGCCCAATGCGGGATCGCTCATGCTTTGACTGCCGGTCTCCACGTGACCGGCGAAGCGGCGCGCGAACGCCGGGTCGGTATCGACGGTGACAGTGAGGTCGTACCAGCCGTAGGCGTTGCGCAGATCGAGGTACACGTTGTCGGTGTCGCCGCCGCGCACCGAATGCGTGATCACGTGGTTCGCGTCGTACGCGTTGACGATCGTGAACTGGCAACGCGCGCTGCCGACGTTCTCGAGACGCAGTTGCAGATTGCCGTTCGCGACATCGTAGCCTTCGGCGACGGCCGGTCGTGCGGTGTCCGAACCGTGCCACCAGCTGCGCGCGACCACTTTGCCCGCGAAGCGGCGTAGGAAACCATTCGGGCCGTGCACGCTGAAATCGTAGCTACCATCTGCGTTGACCAGCAACGCGTCCTGCAGATGCTTGCCCGCTTCGACGGTATAGCTGCGCGGCGCGTCGGCGCTGTTCGCCGCATACACGAGGAACACCGCGCCCGCGCGGCCCGTGTTGACGAAGCGCATCGTCAGCTTGCCGTTCGCGCCTTCGTCGACGCGCACGAACAGTTCGTACGGTAATGCGCGCGCCGGGCGCACGCCCGGCTCCTGCTTCGGCACCGTCTGCACCGTCGGCGGTTGCGGCACGTAATCCGGGTGACGATTCTGGTCGGGCGGCACGTAGCCGCTCGTGCTCGGCAGCGACGGCACCGACGCGTTCGGATTCGCGAAGTTGAACGCCGAGCTCAGATCGCCGCACACCGCGCGACGCCACGGCGTGATGTTCGATTCGCCGAGACCGTGCTGCTGGCCGAAGCGTTTTTCGATGAAACGGATCACCGACGTATGGTCGAACACTTCCGAGCACACGTAGCCGCCTTTGGACCACGGCGAGACCACCAGCATCGGCACGCGCGGTCCGAGCCCATACGGCCCGGCGACGTTCTTCGCATCGCCCGCATAGATTTCGTGCGTGATGTCGACAGTGGACAGACCACTCGCGCTCGATGCGGCCGCGAACGGCGCCGCGAGGTGATCGAAGAAGCCGTCGTTTTCGTCGTAGTTGACGAGCAGTACGGTCTTGCTCCACACCTCCGGGTTCGACGTGAGGATCTGCAGCACCTGATCGATGTACCACGCGCCGTAGTTGGTCGGCCAGTTCGGATGCTCGCTGTACGCTTCGGGCGCGACGATCCACGACACCTGCGGCAGCGTGCCGTTTTGCACGTCGCGCTTCAGGATGTCGAAGTAGCCGTCGCCGTGCGCCGCGTTGGTGCCGGTGCGCGCGTTGTCGTACAGCGGGTTGCCCGGCTGCGCGTTGCGGTACTGGTTGAAATAGAGCAGCGAGTTATCGCCGTAATTGCCGATGTACGGGTTCTGCGTCCAGCCCCACGAACCGTTCGCGTCGAGCCCGGTGCCGACGTCCTGATAGATCTTCCACGAGATGCCCGCGTTCTGCAGCACTTCCGGGTAGGTCGACCAGCCGTAGCCGAGCTCCGAATTGTCGATCACCGGACCGCCGCCGCTGCCGTCGTTGCCGACCCAGCCGCTCCACATGTAGTAGCGGTTCGGATCGGTCGGGCCCATCAGCGAGCAGTGGTAGGCGTCGCAAATCGTGAATGCATCGGCGAGCTGATAGTGGAACGGGATGTCGTCGCGCGTCAGGTAAGCCATCGTGGTCGCGCCTTTCGACGGGACCCACTGGTCGTTGCGACCGCCGTTCCATGCCGCGTGCGTGGTGCCCCAGTCGTGCGCCAGATCCTGCAGGAATTGCAGGCCGAGATTCGGTGCGCTGGGACGGAACGGCAGCACGTAGCTGGCGCCGGCGGTGTCGGTGGTGAGCGGCTGATACCACACCGGCTGACCGTTCGCGAGCCTGATCGCGCGCGTGTCGCCGAAGCCGCGCACGCCTTTGAGCGTGCCGAAATAGTGGTCGAACGAGCGGTTCTCCTGCATCAGCACGACGATGTGCTCGACGTCGCGGATCGTGCCGGTCCGGTTGTTGGCCGGAATCGCGAGCGCATTGCGGATGCCCGGCGGCAGCATGCTCAACGCGGTGAAGGAACCGGCGGCTTGCGCGGCCGAGCGCAGAAAATCACGGCGATTGTTGGAGGTCATGGTTGTGGCTTTGATCTTCGGTGGACGAGAACGGCACGGGACAACGAATTGCGATACTGGAACGGCGCAGCTGCGTCGGGCGCGCGAAGCCAGTCTTGCGGCCGCGCGTGGTGCAATTGTCAATCGACGCTATGGATGACGGGGCTGGCCAGCGGCGGCGAGGTGGCGGATATTACCGTGGCGGCTTCGGACGCGGGCGCCGCCGGTGTCTGGACCGTCAGCGTCGGCGGCGCGGAGTCAGGCGGTGGCGGGGCGTTCGATGGGTCGCCGGGGTTAGCGGTGAAATGCCCTGTAGAACCGAGCGTAGTCGTGCTGGCGGGCGGGTCGTCGTTGCTGCATGCGCTCGTCAGCGCGCACAGCGTGATGACGGCCAAGGCGAGCGTCAATCGTTTGCGCCGCGGCGCACGGATCGGCTTCGACACGAAGGGCATGGCACTGTCTCCGGGCGGGGAAGGGATGCCTCGCCATCGATGTGCCGAGGTCAGCGATGCCGCAGCATAATCGCCGATCCGTGTAATTTTTATGAAGTATCGGTAACAGGCAGGGCGCCGCTTATTGGTGCGCGCGCACGAACGCCGCGATCGCGTCGTTGAGCGCGGCAGGCGCGTCGCGATGCGGCGAGTGTCCGCAGGCGTCGAGCTTGACGAGTTGCGCGTGCGGCACATGCGCGGCGATCGTGTCGATCTGCGCCATCGTGCCGTAGTGGTCGTCGTGGCCCTGGATCGCGAGCAGCGGTCGACGGATCGGCGCGAGCGCCCCGACGATCGACCACTGCCTGAACTCAGGATCGAGCCAGACAGCGTTCCAGCCGTAGAACGCGGAATCGACGTCCGCGTGATAGCGGGCGAGCTTCGCGCGTAAATCAGTGGTCTCGTAAAGCTGTTTGGTTTGGGCGATGCTTTGCACCGAGATGTCTTCGACGAAGACGTGCGGCGCTATCACGACCGCGCCTGCGAGCGCATCGGGAAAGAGCGCCGCGTACAGCAGCGCGATGGAACCGCCGTCGCTGTGACCGATCATCCAGATGCGCTGGCGTTGCCGCCGGTCGATAGCGAGCGCGTCGAGCAGGGCGGGGAGGATGTCGCGCGCCTGCGCGGTCATGAAATCGACCGGCCATTTCTCGTCGGGCGCACGCGGTGTCGAGAGTCCGTAGCCGGGACGCGAATAGACGAGCCCGCGCATGCGCAGCCGCTCGCACAAGGTCTGCGGCCAGTCGCGCCACATCGCGATCGAGCCGAGACCTTCGTGCAGGAATACCGCGATCGGCGAATCGTCCTGCTGCGCATTCGCCTGCTGATTGACCCAGCGGTATTCGATGCGCAGCGGCCCACGCGATGCGGCGGCGGGTAATTCGGCAAAGCTGCTGGCGGCGCTCGCGCAGCCAGCGGCAGCCTCGATAGCGCGGTTCTGCATCAATGCATCACCTGTGACTGTTCGCGCAGCTTGAAGCGTTGAATCTTGCCGGTGGCGGTTTTCGGCAGATCGTCGGCGAACACGATATCGCGCGGGTACTTGTGCGGCGCGAGCCGTTCCTTGACGAAGGCCTTCAGTTCGTCCGCGAGCAGCTCGGATGGCGCAAAGTCGCGTTTGAGCACGACGAACGCGCGCGTTTTCACGAGCCCGCCATGATCGACGCCGACCACCGCGGCCTCGAGCACCGCGGGATGCGCGACCAGCACCATCTCGACCTCGACCGGCGACACGTACTGGCCGCTCACCTTCAGCATGTCGTCGCTGCGGCCGGCGTACACGTAGTAGCCGTTCGCGAGACGCCGATACTTGTCGCCGCTTCTGATCCATTCGCCGAGAAAGGTCGCGCGCGTTTTCTCGCGATTGCTCCAGTACATCAGCGCCGCACTCGGCCCCTTGATGAACAGATCGCCGACTTCACCATCGGGCACCGGTCGCCCCGCTTCATCGCGCAACTCGACTTCATAGCCCGGCACAGGGCGTCCTGTCGTGCCGTATTCGACTTCGCCCGCGCGATTCGACAGGAAGATGTGCAGCATTTCCGTCGAGCCGATGCCGTCGAGAATCTCGGCGCCGAAGTGAGCGGTGAAGCGCTCGCCGACGTCGCGCGGCAATGCCTCGCCCGCCGACGCGCACACGCGGATCGCGACGTCGGCGCGCGCGGGCAGATTGGGCGAGACCAGCATGTTCGCGTACAAGGTCGGCACCCCGTAGAACACGGTCGGACGATGCTGGACGAGGCGCGCGAAAATCGCCTCGGCGGTCGGGCGCTCGGCCATCAGGATCGCGGTCGCGCCGACCGACAGCGGAAACGTCAGCGCGTTGCCGAGCCCATACGCAAAGAACAGCTTCGCGGCCGAAAACACCACGTCGCGCTCGACGATGCCGAGCACCGGCTTCGCATACAGCTCAGCAGTCCAGTACAGATTCGCGTGCGTGTGGACGGTGCCTTTCGGCTTGCCGGTCGAGCCCGACGAATAGAGCCAGAACGCAATGTCGTCCGCGTTGCTCGCACAGCCCTTGGCCGCGGGCGTCGCGGCGTCGAGCAGCGTTTCGAAGCGAGGCGCGGCAAGCGGCGCCTCGGCGCAGGTGAGCGGCTGCGAGACGATCAGTTGGCAGCTGTCGTCGGCGATGCTGCTCAGCGCTTGCGTCACGTTAGGCAGTAATACTTCCGAGACGATCACCGCGCGCGCATGACTGTGCGCCAGCATGTACGCATAGTCGCCGGCGCTCAGCAAGGTGTTCGCGACGACCGGCACGATGCCCGCATACAGTGCGCCGAGAAACGCGACGGGCAGCGATACGGTGTCGAGCATCACGAGCAGCACGCGCTCCTCGGGATGCACGCCAAGCGCGCGCAGGGCGCTGGAGCAGCGCCGCGCGCGTTCTTCGAGCTCGCCGTAGGTCATCGCGCCGTGGTCGTCGATATAGGCGAGCTTGCTCGCGCGCGCTTCGTTCAACTGGAACAGATGCGTCGCGAAGTTGAACAGCGGCGGCGGGGGCGCGACCGGCTCAGGCGCGCGTGTTTCCAGCAGGGCTTCCATATGTCTCCTCCATCGGTGGCGCGGTCCGGCTGTTGTTTGCTCGTGATCCGCTCGATGCTTGCCGCTCGCTCGTCACGCACGCGTGAATTCGATCGCCCCTTGCGGTAGCAGATACAGCACCAGCGCCCGGCCGTTCGCGACCGTCGGACGATGCGCGGAGCCGGGGCCGTACACGCACCAGCCTGCCGGATGGCCGTCGAACGTCGCTCCTTCGGTAAGCGGCATGATCAGATCGATCTCGCCGTGCGGATGCAGGTGGTGCGGACCGGCAATGTCCTGCATGTCGACGACGTCGACGGAAAAGCCCTGCGTGTCGGGCAGTGCGTTGAAGATGCGGCCGTAGCGGATCCCGCCGGCTTCGCGGTTGCACAGCCAGCCTTCGGCGACACCGCTGCGGCATGCGTTGGCGAGTTCGCCGAAGGCGGGGCTGCCGGCGGGCCAAGTGTCGTTTAGCCAGGCCGCCAACGAATCGTCGAGCGGCCGCCCGGCGAGTTGCCCAGTGACGCCTCCGATCAGGCGCTGGAATTCCTGTGGGGACATGCGAGCCTCCGCTACAGCGACGCAACGCTGTGTTTGTGATTCGGTCAGCTTTTGCGGAAAATTAAACCGTTCACCTGATGCATGTCAAGCACTATAGTACATGTATCGACGTCACGAGGTTGCAAAAAATGAATCAAAAGTACCCACCTGCACCGTTGGACGAAACCGACGACGCGCTCCGCGCCGAACGTACCGAACGTGCGGGTGAACGCGCCGCCGAGCGTGAAGAGCGCGATCCGTTCCTGACCGCGATGGGCGAGCGCGTGCGTCTGCTGCGCGCACGCCGCGGCATGACGCGCAAGACGTTGGCGGCCGAAACCGGTTTGTCGGAGCGGCATCTGGCGAACCTCGAATCGGGCGTCGGCAATGCGTCGGTGCTGGTGCTGCGCCAGCTCGCGGCGACGTTGAACTGCTCGCTCGCCGAGGTGCTCGGCGACGAAACCACCGCGTCCGCCGAATGGCTGCTCATCCGTGAGCTGCTGCACGGCCGCGACCAGGCGGCGCTGCAGCGTGCGCGCATCGCGCTCGCGGAGATGTTCGCGCAGGCGCCGCGCGACCCGCATCGTAAGGACCGCATCGCGCTGATCGGCCTGCGCGGCGCGGGCAAATCGACGCTCGGACGCATGCTCGCGCAGGAGCGCAAGGTGCCGTTCATCGAGCTCACACGCGTGATCGAACAGCTCGCGGGCTGTCCGCCGTCGGAGATCCATGCGCTGTATGGCGCGAGTGCTTATCGACGCTACGAGCATCGCGCGCTCGAGGCGGTGGTCGACGAGCATCCGCACGCGGTGATCGCGTCGCCTGGAGGGCTCGTGTCGGAATCGGGCACCTTCAACGTGCTGCTGTCGCACTGCTTCACCGTGTGGTTGCAGGCGACGCCCGACGAGCATATGCGCCGCGTGGTCGCGCAAGGTGATCTGCGGCCGATGTCCGGCAACCGCGAAGCGATGGACGACCTGAAGCGCATCCTCGCCGGCCGCGCCGAGCTGTACGGGCGCGCGGACATGACGTTCGACACCAGCGAGAAGACGCTCGCCGACGCCTATCTGCAGCTGCGCGACCGTCTCGCCGCGCGTCTCGCGGCGGAAGCGCCCGACGAAGCGCGCGTGAACTGACCCGGCATAGGGGCCAGGGTTTCCCCGAAAAACTGCACTAAAATGCTTTACTCGGATATGGTGATGCACTATTGTTCAAAAAAACAGACTGTATCGTCCAATCAGGAGACGCCCCATGTCCACAGCACCTACCGCCGTTGCTCAGGCCGCGCCGGTCGACTACCGCACCGATCCGTCGCAGTACCAGCACTGGACGCTGAGCTTCGACGGTCCGGTCGCGACGCTCGGCATCGACATCGCCGAGGACGGGGGCATTCGCGACGGCTACAAGCTGAAGCTCAATTCGTATGACCTCGGCGTCGACATCGAGCTGCACGACGCGCTCCAGCGCATTCGCTTCGAGCATCCCGAAGTTCGTACGGTGGTGGTGACGAGCCTGAAGGACCGCGTGTTCTGCTCGGGCGCGAATATTTTCATGCTGGGGTTGTCGTCGCACGCGTGGAAGGTCAACTTCTGCAAGTTCACGAACGAAACTCGCAACGGGCTCGAAGATTCGTCGCGCCATTCGGGCCTAAAGTTTCTAGCAGCGGTCAACGGTGCATGCGCGGGCGGCGGTTACGAACTCGCGCTCGCCTGCGACGAAATCTATCTGATCGACGATCGCTCCTCTTCCGTGTCGCTGCCGGAGGTGCCGCTGCTCGGCGTGCTGCCGGGCACGGGCGGTCTCACGCGGGTGACCGATAAACGCAAGGTGCGCCACGATCGCGCGGACATTTTTTGCACGGTGGTCGAGGGCGTGCGCGGCGAACGCGCGAAGGCCTGGCGTCTGGTCGACGAAGTCGTGAAGCCGAACCGGTTCGAGCAGGCCATTCAGGCGCGTGCGCTCGAGCTCGCCGCGCACAGCGATCGTCCGGCCGATGCGCCGGGCGTCGCGCTGACGCGCATCGAACGCACCGATCGCGAAGACGGCATCGGCTATCAAACGGTCGACGTCGCGATCGATCGCGCGAAACGGGTGGCGACCTTCACCGCGCGCGCGCCGCACACCGCGCAACCGAGCGAGCTCGCCGCGATCGTCGCGGCCGGCGCGAACTGGTGGCCGCTGCAATTCGCGCGCGAACTCGACGACGCGATCCTGACGATGCGCACCAACGCGCTCGACATTGGCACCTGGGTGTTCAAGACCGAAGGCGACGCGCGTGACCTGCTGGCGATCGACGCGACGCTGCTGCAGCACAAGGATCACTGGTTCGTGCGCGAAACGATCGGCATGCTGCGCCGCACGCTGGCGCGCATCGACGTGTCGTCGCGTTCCATCTTTGCACTGATCGAACCGGGCTCGTGCTTTGCCGGCACCTTCGCCGAACTCGCCTTCGCCGCCGATCGCACCTACATGGCCGCGCTGCCCGACAACGAGGATGAGGAGCCGGCGATCACGCTGTCGGAAGTCAACTTCGGTCTGTATCCGATGGTGACGCATCAATCGCGGCTCGCGCGGCGCTTCTACGAAGAAGCCGAGCCGCTCGGCGCGGCGCGCGCGCTGATCGGCCAGCCGGTCAAGGCAGTCGACGCCGAGCGTCTCGGTCTCGTCACCGCCGCGCCGGACGACATCGACTGGGCCGACGAAATCCGCATCGCGCTCGAGGAGCGCGCGGCGATGTCGCCCGACGCATTGACAGGCCTCGAAGCGAATCTGCGCTTCAACGGGCCGGAAACGATGGAGACGCGCATTTTCGGCCGTCTCACCGCCTGGCAGAACTGGATCTTCAACCGGCCGAACGCAGTGGGCGAGAAGGGTGCGCTCAAGGTGTACGGCAAGGGCAGCAAGGCGCAATTCGATGTGTCGCGCGTGTGATAGGCGCCTCTCGTCACTGCAGCTTCCGAGCAGGGAACAGACCTAGGAAACCCACCATGTCCTCGATCAACTACAGCGAAAAGATTCCGAACAACGTCAACCTCGCCGACGACCGCGCGCTGCAGCGCGCGCTCGAGCAATGGCAGCCGAACTTTCTGTCGTGGTGGGGCGAGATGGGCCCGGAAGGATCGCATGGCTACGACGTCTATCTGCGCACCGCGGTCAGCGTCGACGCGGGCGGCTGGGCCCACTTCGATTACGTGAAAATGCCGGCGTACCGCTGGGGCATTTTCCTCACGCCGGGCGAGCAGGATCGCAAGATCCACTTCGGTGAGCACAAGGGCGAAACCGCGTGGCACGATGTGCCCGGCGAGCATCGCGCGAATCTGCGCCGGATCATCGTCACGCAGGGCGATACGGAGCCGGCTTCGGTCGAGCAGCAGCGTCACCTCGGCTTGACCGCGCCGTCGCTATACGATCTGCGCAACCTGTTTCAGGTGAACGTCGAGGAAGGCCGTCATCTATGGGCGATGGTGTATCTGCTGCATCGCTATTTCGGCCGCGACGGTCGTGAAGAGGCCGAAGCCTTGCTCGGCCGTCGCTCGGGCGACGAAGACAATCCGCGCATTCTCGGCGCGTTCAACGAGCAAACGCCGGACTGGCTCGCGTTTTACATGTTCACCTACTTCACCGACCGCGACGGCAAGTTCCAGTTGTCGGCGCTCGCGGAGTCCGGCTTCGATCCGCTCGCGCGCACGACAAAGTTCATGCTGACCGAGGAAGCGCATCACATGTTCGTCGGCGAATCGGGTGTGTCGCGCGTGATTCAGCGCACCGCGCAGGTGATGAACGAGCTCGGCACCGACGATGTCGCGAAGCTCCGCGCGGCCGGCGTGATCGATCTGCCGACCATCCAGCGCTATCTGAACTTCCATTACTCGGTCACGATCGACCTGTTCGGCGCCGATCATTCGTCGAATGCGGCGACGTTCTATAGCTCGGGTCTGAAGGGCCGCTACGAGGAAGGCAAGCGCGACGACGATCATCGCCTGAACGAGCATGGCTACCGGCTGCTCGACGTGCAGGACGGCAGGCTCGTCGAGCGCGAGGTGCCGATGCTCAACGCGATGAACGAAGTGTTGCGCGACGATTACATCAAGGACTCGATCGCGGGCGTCGGCCGCTGGAACAAGGTGCTCGAGAAGGCCGGCATCGACTTTCGCATGACGGTGCCGCACAAGGCGTTCAACCGGCAGATCGGCACGTTCGCAGGCACGCGGGTGTCGCCCGACGGCCGCGTGCTCAGCGAAGCCGAATGGGCCGCGAACGAAGCGACGTGGCTCGCGACGCCGCAAGACCGCGCGTTCGTCGCGTCGCTGATGGGCCGCGTCGCCGAGCCGGGCAAGTTCGCGAACTGGATCGCGCCGCCCGCGATGGGCGTGAACCGTCAGCCGGTCGATTTCGAATACGTGCGCTTCAACTGAAGCAGGCGACGCGGGCAAGCGCGCCGCGCGCGCCGTATTACCAGGTGGAGGAAGTCATGAACGGCCCAGTATCGGTCGACGTTCTGCGGCAGCATCTGATCGATCCGGAGATCTGCATTCGCTGCAATACCTGCGAAGAGACTTGTCCGATCGACGCAATCACGCACGACGGCAACAACTACGTCGTGAAGGCCGAAGTCTGCAACGGCTGCATGGCCTGCGTGCCGCCGTGCCCGACCGGCGCGATCGACAACTGGCGCACGGTGCTGAAGGCCGACGCCTATGCGATCGACGAGCAGTTCACGTGGGACGTGCTGCCGGAACAGAACACGATGGCGGTACCGGCTGACGAAGCGACGGCCGCTTGCGCGTCCGGCGACAGTTCCGCGGCGGCGGACGGCATCGAAGTGGACATCGTGCGCGGCGCGGTCGTGCCGCCGTGGTCGGCCGCCAAGCCGTACGTGAATCTCTACACGCACAAGGCGCCGACCACCGCGACGGTGGTCGGCAATTACCGGCTCACCGACGGCGCGACGTCGAGCGACATCCATCACATCGTGCTCGATTTCGGCTCGACGCCGTTTCCGGTGCTCGAAGGCCAGTCGATCGGCATTCTGCCTCCGGGCGCTGCCGCCGACGGCCGCGTGCATCACGCGCGCCAGTATTCGGTGGCCAGTCCGCGCGACGGCGAGCGGCCTGGCTATAACAACGTATCGCTGACGGTCAAGCGCGTGTCGCAGCGGCACGGCGATGCGATCGACGGCGTCTGCTCCAACTATCTGTGCGATCTGAAGAAGGGCGACGTGGTCAACGTGATCGGCCCGTTCGGCAGCACCTTCCTGATGCCCAATCATCCGAACTCGCATCTGCTGATGATCTGCACGGGCACCGGTTCCGCGCCGATGCGCGCGATGACGGAGTACCGTCGGCGCAAGCGCCTGAAAGGCGCGACCGGCAAGCTGATGCTGTTCTTCGGCGCGCGCACCCAGCAGGAGCTGCCGTACTTTGGACCGCTGACCAATCTGCCGAAGGATTTCATCGACACGACGCTGGCGTTTTCGCGCACGCCGGGGCAGGCCAAGCGTTATGTGCAGGACGCGATGCGCGAACGCGGCTCGGACGTCGCGAATCTGCTGAAGGACGACAACACCTATATCTACGTGTGCGGCCTCAAAGGCATGGAGGACGGTGTGCTGCAGGCGCTCCAGGACATCGGCGAGCAGCATCAGCTGGATTGGGAAGCGTTGTGGACGAAGCTCAAGCGCGAAGGGCGGCTGCATCTGGAGACATACTGAGCGGCGCGCCGGCGCGCCCACACGGAGCGCTTTGAAAATCGCGGGCGGTTTGCTACAGTCGGCCCTCGCAGCCACTCAGCCGGAGCCGTCCGATGAAGCCGATTCGTTCACTCGCGATGATCGCGCTGTTGCAGGCCGCACTCGCGCATCCGGCGAGTGCCGACGATCTCGCGAAGATCAAGGCATCGGGCGTGTTCCGGATCGGCACCGAAGGCACTTACGCACCGTTCACCTATCACGACGACGCGGGCAAGCTGACCGGCTTCGACGTCGAACTTGCCAGTGCGATCGCGCAGCGTCTCGGCGTCAAGCCGCAATTCATCGAAGGCAAATGGGAAGGACTGATCGCCGGTCTCGACGTCAATCGCTACGACGCGGTGATCAACGAAGTCGCGATCACCGACGAGCGCAAGCTCAAATACGATTACTCGGACCCGTACATCACGTCGCGTGCGGTGCTGATCGTCGCGTCGGACAACACGACGATCAGATCTTTCGATGACCTGAAGGGCCGGAAGTCGGCCAATACGCTAACCAGCAACGTCGGCCGGATCGCGGCGGCGCACGGCGCGCAGGTGATTCCGGCGCTGGGCTTCGACGAATCGATCGATCTGCTGGTCGCGGGCCGAGTCGACGCGACCGTCAACGATTCATTGTCGTTTCTCGACTACAAGAAGCGCCAGCCCGACGCGAGGATCAAGGTCGTCGCGGTCGACACGTCGCCTGACAGCAGCGACAAGTCCGCCGTGCTGATCCGCAAGGGCAACCCGAAGCTGCGGGTGGCGATCGACGACGCGCTCGCCGGCATGAGAAAAGACGGCACATATCAGCGGATTTCGCTGAAGTACTTCGGCCGGGACGTGTTTCATTGAAACCCGGCCGACGCTGCGGCCGATCAATCGACATTAAAAAACAAGGGGCGTCGAGACGCCCCTTGTTTGTTGCTGTCAGCCCGGCTAACCCGCGGCGCGCCGCAGGTTCAACGCGGCAGACCGCGGCCTCACACCGTCGCGTCGCTCAGCGCGGCGTCGAAAAAGCGCTGCTGGGCGTCCGCGTTCACGCGTGCATAGGCGCGGTTGACACCGCTGATCACCGCGCGAATCGACGCGGTGATCAGGTTCGCATCGACACCGACGCCGAACGCGCTGCCGGCCACATCGGCGCCGGCCATTTCGGCGATCGCGATCGCGCGCGCATCGGCGCCCTGCGTGAGCGCGCGTTCCTCGTAGTGCTGAATGCGCACCGGCACGTCGAAGGCGTGCATCAGCGCATCGAGCGGGCCGTTGCCGGCGCCCGTCAGCACGCGCGGCGTGCCGTTGATTTCGACATTGAGCTTGATGTGCTCGCGGCCGTCCGCCTCGGACAGGCTGTGGCTGATATAGCGGACCGGTGCCGCCGTGCGCACGTATTCCTGCTGGAACAGTTCCCAGATCTGCACGGGCGTGACTTCCTGGCCGCTCTCGTCGGTGCAACGTTGCACCGACGAGCTGAAATCGACCTGCAAACGGCGCGGCAACACGACGCCGTAGCTCTGCTCGAGCAGGTACGCGATACCGCCCTTGCCCGACTGGCTGTTCACGCGAATCACCGAGTCGTAGGTGCGGCCGAGGTCGCTCGGATCGATCGGCATGTACGGCACTTCCCAGATCGCGTCCGGCTTCTGCACGGCGAAGCCTTTCTTGATTGCGTCCTGGTGTGAGCCCGAGAACGCGGTGAAGACGAGATCGCCGACATACGGATGACGCGGATGCACCGGCAACTGCGTGCATTCCTCGGCCGTGCGCGCGACTTCGTTGATGTTCGAGAAATCGAGCTCGGGATCGACGCCCTGCGTGTACAGATTCAATGCGAGCGTGACGATGTCGACGTTGCCGGTGCGCTCGCCGTTGCCGAACAAACAACCTTCGACGCGATCGGCGCCCGCCATCACCGCGAGCTCAGCGGCGGCGACGGCCGTGCCGCGGTCGTTATGCGGGTGGACGGAGACGATCAGCGAATCGCGCCGCGCAAGATTGCGGTGCATCCATTCGATCTGGTCCGCGTAGACGTTCGGCGTGGCCATTTCGACGGTGGCCGGCAGATTGACGATCGCCTTGTGCTCGGGCGTCGGTTGCCAGATGTCGAACACCGCGTCGCAAACTTCCTTCGCGAATTCGAGCTCGGTGCCGCTGAACACTTCGGGGCTGTATTGCAGCGTGAAGTGCGTTTGCGGCTGTGCGTCGGCGAGGCGCTTCATCGTGCGCGCGGCCTTCTGCGCGAGTTCGATCACGCCGCTCTTTTCGAGGCCGAACACGATCTTGCGGAATTCCGGCGCGGTCGCGTTGTACAGATGGACGATCGCGCGGGGGGCGCCGCGCAACGATTCGAAAGTACGCTCGATCAGATCGTCGCGCGCCTGCGTGAGCACTTCGATCGTCACGTCGTCGGGAATGTGGCCGCCCTCGATCAGCTCGCGCACGAAGTTGAAATCGGTCTGCGATGCCGATGGAAACGCGACTTCGATTTCCTTGAAGCCGATGTGTACCAGCGTCTTGAACATGCGCATCTTGCGCTCGGCGTTCATCGGCTCGAACAGCGCCTGGTTGCCGTCGCGCAGGTCGGTGCTCATCCAGATCGGCGCGCGCGTGATGGTGCGCGACGGCCACTGGCGATCGGCCAAATCGATCGGTTTGAACGAACGGTACTTGGTAGCAGGGTTTTTCAACATTTTCATCATCCGAGGGAGGAACCGTGGAACGGGTGTCGACCGGACGACGAAAACGCGATGCTGGGCCGCCGGTCGGAAACCGGGGCTGGGTCAGTTACTGGGGATTCAAGCGATGCTTCGGTGTATCAGAGAGAAGCGGACGCGCGCAGCAGCAGACCTAGCCCGGTAGAGCGGGCTAGTAGTAGCGATAGGGTGGTCTGGGCGCGGTACATAGTGCGCAATGGGACCATATTATTGAGAGTGCGTCAAGGGCCGAGTCAGCGCGGGCTGCGGCATGCCCGGTTGCAGACGCGGGCATGCGGCCGCAATGGCTGACGTCACGAGGCGTCGTCGATTCACCGAGCAGAACCGAAGATGAAAAGGGTAGCGAAGTTTCTTCGACGCCCGGCCAGTGCTTCGACCGGCCCCCGCATTGCTCACCCGCCGAACAAAAGCCGTAGCGTATCGTTGTTCACGATCACCGATACGCCTATCGCGAGCAGGATCGGCGGCAGCAGCGCCGAGCCGTACCGCCGGACCGGCGCGCCGAGCAACGGATGATCGACGAGCCATGCCGCGCCCGCGCACCACAGTCCGATCATGACGATGAACACGAGCGAAACCAGCGCGTTCCCGGCGGGCGTATGACTCGCGTACAGCGGCACGTAGACCGCGAGGTTGTCCGAGCCGTTGGCGATTGCAACGCTCGCGACGGTCCAGCTCGATGAGCCGCGAATGGATGGCGGAACGTTCGTTTGACTGTCCTCGCTAGCCTCGCTGGCGTTGCGCTGTGCATGGCCGGGACCGAAGCGCTGCCATCCCTTGTGGAAGCCGACCACGATCGGCAGCAAGCCGAGCAGGCCCACATAACCGGCCGGCAGGTGAGTAAGCAAGGCCGCGAGCACGAGCGCGGCGGCAACGAGGATCAGAGATCCCGCGTACTGTCCCGCCACCACGTGGCGCCGCTGGGCGCCCGCTTCGGTCATAAAGCCGAGCAGCACGAACAGATTGTCGATATTGGTCGCGGCGTAGGCGACGATCGCGAGCAGGACGAGGCTAAGCATGGAAAAGCCGGGGTCGTTACTGGGGGAAGCGTTGCTTGGAATTTGCCGCGCCACGTGGCCTAACCGGCGGCCGGCTGCGCCATCGACGGCGCGGCGGCCAACACGATGCCGATGCGCCGCGTGCAGGTCAAGCGGCAGGGAGCCGCGGAGCCGCGCGGCGAGGGCGTGAGCTACAATGACCGACGCCTAAAACAACGGAACATCGATGAAGATCCGCATCCTCTCAATCGCCTGTATCGCGAGCGCAGCGGCGCTGCTGGCGGCCTGCACGATGGCCACGCGGAACTCGAGCGCATGCGAGCAATTGATGCGCAGCAAGCTGGCGGAGGCGCCGTCGGCGATGTCGTCCGATACGCTGCGGGTCACGCATCGCGGGGCCGCGATTCGCGGCTCGCGCGTCGTGGTGGAGGGATCGATCGAGCATCTGGTCAGCGCATCCGAGGTGGCGGCTTCCGCGACGCTCGCGGCTTCCGCGCCGCTCGCGGCGTCGGCGTCGGACGTCAAGGTGGCCGCGAAGCCGGCCGAGCCGAACAAGCTCAGCACACCCGCCGCCGCCGAATGTACGTTCCACGGCGAAGAGCTGGACGTTTTCCGCTGGCTCGCGCCGGCGAAGCTCGCCACGCCGGTCCCGCAACCGGCTAGCGCGGCCGGCTGAGTTCGCGATCGCCACGCGCGCGCTGCGCATCCACCCAATCCACCTCAGAACGCGTAATACGGCCCCTGGCCGGCCGACGTATCGCGCGCCGCAATCGCCGTGTAAATGCGTTTGCCGTAAAAGAATGGCAAGCCCCAGCCGAAGCCCTGACTCGCATTGCCGGCGAGATTGTCGAACGCATTGTTCGACGACGCGAACAGCGTGCTCGAATTGCCGATGTCGAACGACACCGTGCTCGACGCGCCATCGATGCCAGTGATCGACGCGCTCGCCGACAGCGTCGAAGTCGGGCAGTACCAGAAGCCGCACAACGGGAACTGCGTCGAGTGGAAGAACAGGCCGTTCGAGCCGCTGTCGAGATAGCTCACCGCATAAGTCTGGCCTCCCGAGGTCGTCGTCACATAGCCGGTCGCCGAGTTTGCCTTGAGGACGTTCGTGCTCGTCAGCGTGTTGTTCGCCTGGGTGCCGATGCCGAAGATCAGCGAGCCCGACGCGCTGGCCGCGCCCGCATCGGCGACGGCCGGCAGGTCGATGACGACGCCGTTGTTGTCGATCGGGAAGCTGCTGACCGGATTGGTCACCTGCTGCGCGAGCGGCTGCGCGGTCGCGGTGCAGCCGCTCGTCGAGCAGCTGTAGTACCAGCGCGGCAACGCCGAACTCGAGCAGCCGCTGCCGCAGTCGACCGGAAACAGACCGACGCCGAGGATGCCATTCGAATGGAGGCTCGACACCGTGAGCAGCGACGCGCCGGAGTTGGCGCAATCGGTGGGCGCGGCGGGCAGCGCGGTATCGGCGATCACCTGGATCGGAATCGATGACGCCTGTTGGCCCGCCATACGAACATCCGCGGTGCGGATCGCGCCCCACGCGTAGCCACTGCCGAACACCGCGCACTCGGCGCTCGCGCCGCTGCCCGCGGTGATGGCCGGCAGCGACAGGGTCGTAGGCAGCGCCGACGCGAGGATGCGCAGGCCGTTCGAGCCGGTGTCGACCTGGATATTGTCGATCGTCGCGCAGTGGCTGGTGCCGGCCTCGCAGACGGTGACGCTCGTCGTCAGCATGTTGCGGGTGTTGCCTGGCGATACGCCGACCGTGACCGGCTGCACATTGGCCATCGTCGATTGCGGTACGTTGGTGCTCTGCGTCGTGTTCGACGGGCTTGTGGCACTGCTCGTCGAGGTCGGCGTAATCGTTGACGGCGTCGAGCCCGAGCCGGACGAGCCCGGCGAGCTGGCCGGGGAACTGCCGCCTCCGCCGCCGCAGCCGACGAGGGCCGCGCAGCCGAAGAGAAGCAGGGCATGCAAACGCAGGGCGGATTTCATGGCGTGGCGGTCCGTCGGATGGATCTCAGGCGTGAAGGGTGCGCGGGGTGCGCGCAACGCGTGCGGAGCGCACGCGTTACTGGATGTCGTCGGCGGTGACACCGGCGGGCAAAGCCGCCGGCAGCCACGCGCGTCCGACGTAGCCCCGCATCGGTCCGCCGGACTCGACGATCACGTCCGGGCGCGTGACCCGCGACGCGTGCAGATTGCCGCTGCCGGCCGCCGCCGAGGCGCCCGTCTTGTATGAGTCGCCGTATTTGCCGAGCAGCGCGTGCAGATCCGGCATCGTCGGGCCTTGCCACGCGTAGGCGACGATCTGGCCGGTGCTGGTCGCATATTCGTTGATGGTCGTATTGCCGGCGTCGGTCCACGTGCGCTCGCGCAGTGCGCCATTGAGCAGCATGCGCGGCGCGCCCGCGCCCGGCACCGCCTGGCTCGGCATCGTGCCGCCCAATTCGGCATGCGCGCCGACGCTCGCGCAGCACGCGACGAGGGCGACAACCGATGCGATCGCAGCTGGATTGAGACACGACTTGTACATGTGGCCTTCCTCGTTTGGCGCCGTGATTCTTATTGAGGCAACTCGTTTGACGTCGCCTCGGTTTTTGGTGCTCTTCGCGAACCGCGGCGGATGTGGCCGCCCGGCATCGCGAAAATCAAGCCGCATGCAGACCGGAAGCGCTGATTCGGCAAGCCTCCGGCGAGATCCTCGCACACTCCCGATGTCAACTCGAAAGTGTTAGGGGGTGTTAAATTTACCTCATAGGAAGGTAAATAGAATTTGCGGGCAAACCCCAGTTTTTGCACACACCTCGCCGGGACCGGTAAAATGTTGGGTTGATCCACGGAACTTGCCGTGGCGTTGCGGAAGGATTCCCCGAACATGACTGATCTTCGTCTCACCAAGCGGTTTGCAGCAATGCTCGTGGCAGGCGGTCTGGTCGCCGGCTGCGGCACCTCGTCGCCGACCAAAATCGACTACAAGAGCGACTCCCGTTCGAAGCAGGTATCGCTTGCCGTCCCGCCGAACATGATCGACGAGACGTCCGATCAGCGTTCGCTGCCGCCGCAGGGCGGCGAAACCTCGCTGTCCACGCTCAAACAGGTGCAGGCCAAGGCGCCGGCCGGCGACGTGGCCGCGGTCGTGCCGCCCGTGCAGGGCATGCACATCCAGCGCGACGGCACCGAAAGCTGGCTCGTGCTAGACAATAAAACGCCCGATCAGGCCTGGCCGCAAATCCGCCGCTTCTGGCAGGAGCAGGGCTTCCTGCTCGTCGTCGACCAGCGCGACAAGGGTGTGATGGAAACCGACTGGAACGAAACCCATGCGCAGATCAACGACGGCTTGATCCGCAACACGCTGTCGAAGGCGATGGGCAACAGCTACGTGAACTCGGAGCGCAATAAGTACCGCACCCGTCTCGAAGCGGCGCCGAACGGCGGCACCTATGTGTTCGTGAGCCAGAAAGGCATGCGTGAGGCGCTCACCGGCACGAACAACGAGTCGACTCAATGGCAGCCCAAGCCGAATGACCCGGCGCTTGAACAGGAGTATCTGAAGCGTCTGATGGTCTCGCTCTCGCGGGCCGATTCGGGTGCCAACGCGGGTGGCACGCGCAACGCCGAACTGTCGCCGGCGGGCACGCAGATCGCGCCGAACGCGGCGACGGCGGGTGCGAAGTCGGGGATGGCCGCGGTCGCCGCGCAGAACGTCGCACTGTCGGCCCAGCAACCGATGCCGGACGCGGATTCGGCGAACGCGTCGGCGCAGGTTTCGTCCACCGAACTCACCCTCGGCGAGCCGTACGACCGCGCATGGCTGCGCGTGGGCCTCGCGCTCGACCGCAGCAACTTTACGGTCGACGACCGCGACGTGAGCCGCGGCCTGTATTTTGTGCGCTACGTCGATCCGAAGGATCTGTCGTCGGCCGAGCAGGGCTTCTGGAGCCAGGTCTTCCACGGCAAGAAGGAGAAGGTCGCCAAGCAGTATCGCGTGAACGTACGCGCGGTGACGCCGAACCAGACCCGCGTGGCCGTGGTCGACGACAAGGGGCAACTCGACGAAAGCTCCCAGGCCAAGCAGATCATGAGCCTGATGGTCGACCAGCTACGCTGACACGAGAGCCTCGCGGCCAACACCGCCGGTTCGACAAAACCGCCCGGAGAAATCCGGGCGGTTTTTTTTTGGCCAAATTCGCGTACTCAGGTATCCGCGCGCCGCGTTCCTACCCACGGCAAGCGTTTGACCACGCCGGTCGCCAACGCGGTGCCGACCAGAATCACCGCACATCCTTCGAGCATCCCCGGTGACACCGTCTCGCCGAGAAACAACGCGCCCCACAGAATGCCGAAGATCGGAATCACGAAGGTCACGGTGATCGCGCGTGTCGGCCCGGCGACCGCGATCAGGTGGAAGAACAGCATGTACGCGACGCCGGTACAGGCGACGCCGAGCGCGATCACCGCGCCCCACGCGCGTAGCGAAATCGGAGCGGCGGGCCAGTAGATCACCGCGAGCGGCAGCAGCACGATCGTCGCGCCGATCATCGTGCCGGTCGCGACGCTCAGCGCGTCGACGCCGGTCAGGTGACGCTTCGTGTAGTTGGCGGCGATGCCATAGAGCAGCGTGGCGCCGAGCGCGGCGCCGGCCGCGAGCGCGACGGTAAGCGGCGAGGCGGCCGAGCCGGCCGGCGCCGCGATCTGATCCCACACGAGCATCAGCACACCGAGAAAACCGATCACGAGACCCAGCGTGCGCAACGCGCTGAGCCGGTCGCGCAACCACAGGAAGCCGACCAGCGCGCCCCACAGCGGCGCGCACGCATTGATCACCGACGTGACGCCCGCGGACAGCGTCAGCTCCGCATACGCGAACAGGCAGAACGGAGCCGCCGAATTGAGAATGCCGACCACCAGCAGCGGCAGCGCGCGCTCGCGCAACACCGTGACCGACTGTTGCAGCGGCCGTCGCGCGATCAGCACGATCGCGAGAAAGAGGGCGCCGATGCCGACGCGCAGCGCCATCAGCGGCGCGACGCCGAAGTCGCTGACGCCGACGCGGATGAACAGGAACGACGCGCCCCACAGCGCGGCGAGGATCAGTAGTTGCAGCAGGTTTCTGGCTTTCATTGGAATGGCGCCGCGCGCAGTTGAGTCGCGACGCCAGCGCATCGTAACAGCGCGAGCGCGCGAATGTTTCAGTGCTGGATGAAACGGCAACATCCGGTAGACGGCCGCGTCTGGTGACGTCGATCGTAAGCGCTGCGAGGGCGCGCGCCAAACGAGCAATTGTCACGGATATGTGAGAAAAATTGCGATCCGGCGCAGCGGCGGTGGGAGCGGCATGTGAAGCGGCCTGTGAAGCGGCGCCCGCGACACGCGGGCGGCCGTGCGAAACGATGTGGTTCGCCTCGCGCCGTTATCGGCGCGACCTCAATGCGGAATCATCCACTGCAGGAAGTTCTGCTGCGCCCAGACGAGCACGCCGAGCAGCACCGTCAGCAGAATCGAATGCTTGAAGGTCTTGGCGAACACGACGCCTTCCTTGCCCTTCAACTCGGTGGTCGCGACGCCGGTCGAAATGTTCTGTGGCGAGATCATCTTGCCCATCACGCCGCCCGACGAGTTGGTCGCGGCCATTAGCACCGGATTCAGATTGAGCTGATTGGCCGCGACCACCTGCAGATTGCCGAACAATGCGTTGCCCGACGTATCGCTGCCCGACAGGAACACCGCGACCCAGCCGAGGAACGCCGATACGAGCGGAAACAGCGGCCCGACCGACGCAGCGCCGAGACCGAGCGTATAAGTGAGTCCCGAGTAGTTCATCAGATACGCGAGGCCGACGATCGTCGCCACGGTCAGAATCGCGATGCGCGTCTGCACCCACGTATCGGCGATCGCCTTGCCGAACTCCGCCGGGGAGAGCCGTACGATGAACGCGGTGATGAGCGCGGCGACGAGGATGGCGGTGCCGGTCGCGAGCGGTTGGAAGTCCCAGATCGCGCCGTACGGCGTGTTGTACAGCGTGATGAACACGGCCTTGTCGAGACCCGGCCACGCCACCTTGATGTCGCCGATCGTGAAGATCTTCGCGATCGTCCAGACGATCACGACGACCGACACGATGATCCACGGATACCAGCCCTGCGCGCCGCCGATCTTGCCACGTACGTCGCTGATGCGATCGACGTTGACCGCGAATTTCGGATCGGCGGCGGGCTTCCAGACGCGCAGGAACGCGACGGTGACAATCAGCGAAACCAGCGAAGACAGCACGTCGGTCAGGCTGTAGTTCACGAAGTTCGAGACGACGAACTGGGTCAGCGCGAAGCTCACGCCCGACACCAGCAGCACCGGCCAGATCCGCAGCATGTTGCGAAAGCCCGCGTACACGCCGATCACATAGAAGGGCAGCAGGACGGCAAAGAAAGGCAATTGCCGCCCGACCATTTTCCCGAGCATATCGGATGGCAGATGCGTGACCGCGCCGAGCACCGTGATCGGCACGCCGAGCGCGCCGAACGCGACCGGCGCGGTGTTGAAGATCAGCGTGAAGGTCAGCGCCTCGAGCGTTGGAAAGCCGAGCATGATCAGCAGCGAACTCGTGATCGCGACCGGCGTGCCGAATCCGGAAATGCCCTCGAGCAGCGCGCCGAACGAAAAGCCGACCACGACGAGCACGATGCGCCGGTCGTTCGGCAGGTTGTCGATCATCCACAGACGGAACGCCGCGAAGCGACCCGAGCGCTGCGCGATGTTGTACAGCAGGATCGCCGTGAATACGATCCACATGACCGGCCAGATCGCGAACACGACGCCGGCCGCGACCGAATTGAACGCGAGCCCGACCGGAAACTGCCAGACGGAAATCGCCACGATCAAACCGACGATCAGTCCCGCGAGCGACGCTTGCCACGCGGGCCTGCGCGCCCAGCCGAGCAGCGCGAGCACGACGATGATCGGCAGCGCGGCGACGATGAAGGACGGAAAAAGCGAATTGCCGACCGGTGTGAGTAGTTGATGAAACATCACGTCTCCTTCGTTGTTGTGTAATTCGACGCGGGGGACTGCGCGTGACGGCGCGTCGCTGTGGCTCGGCGGACGCTCGCGAGTGGCCTCGACAAAGCGGCGCCGCCTGAGTTAAGCGGGTGCTGCGTGAAGCTTTCCAAGGATAGGGCGCCATACCGGCGCGTCAAGCCGGGAAAGTACGGGCGGGTAGGCGCTGTGGTATGCGACACGCGCGCCAAAACGGCTTATGCAGGAATGTGCGTGCCGGCTGCTGCAGTGCCGGCGCGAGCACGCTTCGCGACGACAGAAGAGACGTCAATGGTGGTGCCCGCCCCAATGCCCGCCCCAGTGCCCGCCCCAATAACCGCCGAAGCCGATCGCGATCGATGGTCCGTAGTACGCGGGGTAGCCGTAATAAGCGGGGTAGGGATAAACCGGTGGCGGATAGTAGGCGGGGTAGACCGGCGGTGCCACATACACGGGCGCGGGGACCGCATAACCGGGCTGCTGATCCTGCGGCGCGACCTGTGCTTGCGCGTGGGCTTGAGGCGGCTGCTGCGAATCGGCCGTCGATGCGGTTGGGTCGGCGGTGGTCGCGGGCGCGCTCGCATAGTACGACGGGTAATAGGCGGCGGGATAGTAGCCGGCAGGGTAATAACAACCTGCTAAAAAGAGGCTCGAGGCGAGCGTGGAAATCACGGCGGCGGGCCGCGCGAATCTTGCGAGACAACGGGATGAATCGAGTGGCGTCGCGCGGCGCACCACGCAAAGATGGGTGACGATGCGGGACTTCATGGCGCGCTCCTCGATGAACCGATGCCGCTTCGCGCGACATCATTGTGGGGAGCTTACGCTTTTGCCGCAGCAACGCTGCGGCAAAAGCGCAATCGTATATTTCAGTCTATTTCCACGCTCGGACGCAACGCTCACTTGCCGACCTGGTTGCCGATGACGCCGCCCACCGCGGCGCCGCCCAGCGTCGACCACCCGTTGCCGCCGATCGCCGCGCCGGCCGCACCGCCGACGCCCGCGCCGATCGCGGTGTCGCGTGTACGCGGGGACATGTCGTTGCATGCCGCGAGGCCCGCGACGAGTGAAATGGTGGCCGCGATGGTGCCAACACGAGTCCCGAGTTGACGGATCGATTTCATGATGCTCACTCCGTTCGTTGTTGGAAACAGACGTTTTCCTCTGTTCAGCACGCAACGTGCCAGCCCGCGGCGGAATAAAAAAGCCCGCCATGTGGGCGGGCTCCGCTACTGCTGCGCTGGCTCGCGTAAATCGCGCAAGCCGCTCACGGCGCTTACTGCCGCTGATAAATCTCCGCGCCCTGCTTCATGAACTCGATGGACTTCACCTCCATGCCTTTCTTGAGCGCTTCGTCGTCGGTCACGCCTTGTTGCGCGGCGAATTCGCGTACGTCCTGGGTGATCTTCATCGAGCAGAAGTGCGGGCCGCACATCGAGCAGAAATGCGCGACCTTGGCCGAATCCTTCGGCAGCGTTTCGTCGTGGAATTCGCGCGCCTTGTCCGGATCGAGACCGAGATTGAACTGGTCTTCCCAGCGGAATTCGAAGCGCGCCTTCGACAGCGCGTTGTCGCGCACCTGCGCGCCCGGATGACCTTTCGCAAGGTCCGCGGCATGCGCGGCAAGCTTGTACGTGATGATGCCGGTCTTGACGTCGTCCTTGTTCGGCAGGCCGAGGTGTTCCTTCGGCGTCACGTAGCACAGCATCGCGGTGCCGAACCAGCCGATCATCGCGGCGCCGATGCCCGACGTGATGTGATCGTAGCCCGGCGCGATGTCGGTGGTCAGCGGCCCGAGCGTGTAGAACGGCGCTTCATCGCACCACTCGAGCTGCAGGTCCATGTTCTCCTTGATCAGCTGCATCGGCACATGGCCCGGACCTTCGATCATCACCTGTACGTCGTGCTTCCACGCGATCTGCGTGAGCTCGCCGAGCGTCTTCAGCTCGCCCAGTTGCGCTTCGTCGTTCGCGTCGTAGATCGAACCGGGACGCAAGCCGTCGCCGAGCGAAAAGGCCACGTCGTAGGCCTTCATGATTTCGCAGATATCTTCGAAGTGCTCGTACAGGAAGCTTTCCTTGTGATGCGCGAGACACCACTTGGCCATGATCGAACCGCCACGCGACACGATGCCGGTCATCCGGTTCGCCGTCAACGGCACGTATTGCAGACGCACGCCCGCGTGGATCGTGAAGTAGTCGACCCCTTGTTCGGCCTGCTCGATCAGCGTGTCGCGGAAGATTTCCCACGTGAGATCTTCAGCCTTGCCGTTGACCTTTTCGAGCGCCTGATAGATCGGCACCGTACCGATCGGCACCGGACTGTTGCGGATGATCCATTCGCGCGTTTCATGAATGTGCTTGCCGGTCGACAGATCCATCACCGTGTCGCCGCCCCAGCGGATCGCCCACGTCATCTTGTCGACTTCCTCGCCGATCGACGACGTCACCGCCGAGTTGCCGATGTTCGCATTGACCTTCACGAGGAAGTTGCGGCCGATGATCATCGGCTCGCTTTCCGGGTGATTGATGTTGTTCGGGATGATCGCGCGGCCTCGCGCGACTTCCTCGCGCACGAACTCCGCGGTGATTTCGGTGAGGCCGTTCGGACCGAACGCGCTCGCGCCGAATGCCTGGCCGGGGTGCTGGCGGCCCATCATCGCGGCGAGCTTCGCACCGTTCGGGCCGCTCGTCTTCAGGGTCTCCAGGTACTCGGCGCGGCGCTGGTTTTCGCGAATCGCGATGTATTCCATTTCCGGCGTGACGATGCCTTGCTTCGCGTAGTGCATCTGCGTCACGTTGGCGCCGGCGACCGCGCGGCGCGGCGTGCGATGCAGTCCCGGAAAACGCAGCTGCGCGGTGGCCGGGTCGGCGGCGCGCTCGCGGCTGAAGCTGCTCGATAGACCCGTCAGCGGTTCGGTGTCGGCGCGCTCCTCGATCCACGCCTGACGCAGCGCGGGTAGGCCGGCGCGGATGTCGATCTTCGCGTCCGGGTCGGAGTAGGGGCCCGACGTGTCGTACACGTAGATCGGCGGATTCTTCTTTTCGCCGCCGAAGCTGTCGGGCGTGTCGGCCTGCGAGATTTCACGCATCGGCACGCGGATGTCGGGGCGCGAGCCGCTCACGTAGACCTTGCGCGAATTCGGCAACGGCGCGACGGCCGCCTCGTCCACATGGGCTTCGGCGGAAATAAACTTCGGATTGGCGTTCATGTAAGTCTCCGTACAAAGTGGGGCGGCTAAGCAGGAGACTGAGATGGAAGTGGTCGGAAATCGCGGAGAACTGAGGCCGTTAAAGCAGGGTGCGAAATCCGTACGCTTCCCTGCGCTGGCATTATCCAGATCAGGTTCAAAGGGTATTTCTCACCCACGCAACACGGACCTCCAGCTCCGCGCTACGCAGGACCCCCGCGTTAGCAGCGCACACGATACACCGCTCGCCCGCGGTTTGGCAACCTGTCCGAATGGTTCAAAAACTTACAGCGAGGAAACATCCGGCTTACAGCGAAAAATCGTCGGCGGCTTCGGGCTGATACAGGATCTTGTGCAGCTTGAGCACTTGCTGATCGCCGCTGGGTGGCGTGAAGCGGATGCTCTCGCCGCGGCGCGCGCCGAGCAGCGCGAGACCGGCCGGCGAGAACACGTTCAGGCGTCCTTGCGCGAAATCCGCGTTCGGCGGATAGACGACGGTCCACGTCATCTGCTCGCCGCTCGCCGCATCGATCAGCGTTGCTTGCGAGTTCATCGTGACGACGTCGGCGGGGATGTCGTGCGAGTCGACGATCACCGCGCGTTCGAGCACGTCGTCGAGCATCTGCTGCAGCTTGGCGTCGGCGGCCGCGTATTTCTCGAGGCGGGCCACGTCGAGTTCGGTCAGATAGCAGGTTTTGATCTTCTTCATCATCATCACTCCAGATAGGACCGGTGAAGGAAGGCCGCGTGCAACGACCCAACGCGGGCGGTTGGCGGGTGAGTGAGCGAATGGGAAAGCCCGGAGCCCGGCGACGCGGCCCTAGGTATCAGCGGGCTACGTCAGCGAAGGCGCCGGGCGGCGTGAAGCGGGAGCGTTCGGGACGTCTCGCCGGTGCCGTGCGACGCGACGCTCGCGGGCGCCCAGCCGCCTGCGCGGCATGGGCGCAAGCGGGAGAGAGCACGAAAGGTCGGACGACGCACAGAAGTCACGGGCAAAACGACCAAGTGTTGACAGCAGAGCGAATGGGAAGTGTCGCGCGACAAAACCGGAGGCCGCGCGGCAGCAGCGAGACGAAAGGTTCATGTTAGCACGCTGTCTCGCGCACTTCTGTTCGCGGCGTCGCGCCCCGTCGATTTGTCGCTTTGTGCGGTGCCAGATGGAAGTGATGTGGTCCGCATTGCGTTCAAGCCACTCGGAAGATTGCCGTTAAACGAAGTGCAGCGAAGGCCGCGCTCCGGCGAAGCGATTCGCGGGATGGCGCGTGAAGGGCGCGAGGCGACTCGCGCCGAGTGACCGGAGAGAGGTGCACATGAAAGCGGAAAGAAGGCGGTGGCGATCGTTCGGTCGCACGATCGCGGTCGCGGCGTTGCTCGCCGCGCCGCTAGCGGCGCCGGCGGCATCGAAGGTGACGGGCGGAGTGATCCGGTTCGTGGGAATGATCGTCGCACCGCAGATGCAGATCAGCGCGGAGACGGCGCCCGCCGGCGTCGCTGTCGGTAGCGCGCGCGTGGCGGGTCAGCGCTTCTCGCGCACCGTGACGTTCAGCGCGCCGCCGGGCTTCGTCAGCGGGGCCGACGTCGCCCTCGACGTGAACGGCAGCACGAGCTCACGCGATCTGCTGGCGGCGCGTTTCGTCGACGGCACCGGGCGCGTCGCGACGGCCCGCGACGGCCACTACGCGGTCGATCGCACGGGCGGCGTGCTGTCGTTGAACGCGAAGCGTACCGATACGGACACGCGCGTGACGGTGGTGATCAGTTACGACTGAGCCGAGCGAGATTTTGTCGGGCTCATCCCACGCCGGAAATAAATTAAAAGAGGCGTGTCATAAGCGGCCGCGCGGTTCGACAAACGTGCAGATTACGATCGGAGCACGTCATGTCGACCGCGCACAATCGCTCGATACTTCAGCGCTTTACGTCTTTTTCCGCACCCGCCGCCGGCCTCGCGCTTGTTCTGCTGAGCGGTTCTGGCATCCGTGCGGCCGACGCGGCCGGTCCCCGGTGCACCACGCACAGCCCCACGCACCGGATGGCGCTCGTCGAGTTGTACAGCAGCGAGGGCTGCGACAGCTGTCCGCCCGCCGACCGCTGGCTCGGTCAATGGAAAAGCGCCGGCGCCGCGCACGGCATCGTGCCGCTCGCGCTGCACGTCGATTACTGGAACAGCCTCGGCTGGACCGACCGCTTTTCGCAGCATCGCTTCACCGAACGTCAACAGACGCTGACCCGTCTGGCGGGTGCGCACACGATCTATACGCCGGAAGTCTTCGTCGCGGGGCGCGAGCTGCGCGACTGGTCGCAACGCGACCGCTTCCAGCGCCGCATCGACGAACTGGGCGCCGAACCCGCGCAGGCGAGCGTCGCGCTTGCGCTGAGCCCGCATGCGCCCGGCGCGTTCGATGTCGATGCGCAGTTCAGCAGCATGGCCGCAGCCAGCGCGGGTCCGTTGAGTGCCTATCTCGCGGTCTATGAGAACGCGCTGACCTCGCAGGTCGGCGCGGGCGAAAACCGCGGCGCGACGCTGCATCACGAGCGCGTCGTGCGTGCGTGGTTCGGGCCGGTGCCGCTCGTCGCGGGTCATGCGCGTATTCTTCAGGATATCGACGTACCTGGTGCGCCCGACGACGCGCAAGCCGCCCCCACCCCCCACGCCGCCGCCGCCGCCGATCGCTTCGGCGTGGTCGCCTTCGTCGAAAGCGACGCGAGCGGCGAAGTACTGCAAGCGGCCGACCTTCCCGCGTGCCGTTGATCGACATCGCGCCCGCCGCATTCTCCACCGCTGCTCGAGGAGAGCCCCATGGCCACGCCCCACCCCTTGCGCCCCAGCGCACCGGCCGCGCCCGCCGCACCGAAGCGCGGCGTCATTCACCCGCGATGGCTGCGCATCACGCATTGGCTGAACGCGCTCGCGGCGATCGTGATGATGCTGTCGGGCTGGCGCATCTACGACGCGTCGCCGATCTTCCCGGCGTTCAGCTTTCCGACCGCGATCACGTTGGGCGGCTGGCTCGGCGGCGCGTTGCAATGGCACTTCGCGGCGATGTGGCTGCTGGTGATCAACGGCGTCGTGTATGTCGCGCTGAATCTCGCGAGCGGGCGTTTCGTGCGCAAGTTCTTGCCGCTGACGCCGCGCTCGGTGCTGCGCGATTTCGTCGCCGCGTTGCGCGGGAAACTGTCGCACGACGATCTGCGCGTCTACAACGCGGTACAGAAATTCGCCTACCTGTTCGCGATCGCCGATCTGATCGTGCTCGTGCTGTCGGGTCTCGCGATCTGGAAGTCGGTGCAGTTTCCGCTGCTGCGCGAACTGATGGGCGGCTACGACAACGCGCGCGTCGTGCACTTCAGCGCGATGTCGTTGCTCGCCGCGTTTCTTGCCGTGCATCTGGCGATGGTCGCGCTCGTGCCGCGCTCGCTGCTCGCGATGCTGCGCGGACGTTGAGCCGCGGCAGACCATGCTGATGCAGAACAGAACGCAGCGCGAACTCGTTATGGAGACCGAATCATGGACAAGCCGATAGACAAGCCAGCGGGTCGACCCGCGCCGCGTGTCGGCCGCACGCTCGACCGCGCATCGATCCTGCTCGATGCGAAGCGCGAACTGGCGATGCCGTCGCGGCGCCTGTTCGGCAAGCAGCTACTGACGCTCGGCGGCCTGTCGATGCTGACCGGCTGCTCGCTGACCGACGACGCTTCGGTGAACCGCTTCCTCACCGCCGTGTCGCGGTTGAACGATCGCGCGCAAGCTGCGCTGTTCGATCCGCGGCAACTCGCGCCGACCTACACCGAATCGCAGATCACGCGGCCATTTCCATTCAACGCGTACTACGGCATCGACGACGTGCCGCACGTGGACGGCTCGGATTATCAATTGAAGCTGAGCGGTCTCGTCACCGGCCAGCGCGCGTGGACGCTGCCTGAGCTGTACGCGCTGCCGCACGCGGAGCAGATCACGCGACATATCTGCGTCGAAGGCTGGAGCGCGATCGGCCGCTGGGGCGGCACGCCGTTCGGCGATTTTCTGCGGCGCGTCGGCGCGGACACGACGGCCAAGTACGTCGGCTTCAAGTGCGCGGACGACTACTACGAAAGCATCGACATGCCGACCGCTTTGCATCCGCAAACGCTACTGACGTTTTCCTACGACGGCGAGCGGCTACCCGCGAAATACGGCTACCCGATGAAGCTGCGCATGCCGACCAAGCTCGGCTACAAGAATCCGAAGCACATCGTCGAGATGTTCGTCACCAACACGTATCCCGGCGGCTATTGGGTCGATCAGGGCTACAACTGGTTCGGAGGCTCCTGACGCATGCGGGCGCACGCTCGCTTGCGGCAGCGGCTTCGGAAGCACGCCGGCTCTCGCCGGTTTCGATTCATTCACCACCAATGGAGTCATCCCATGAAGAAGATTGCAATCACCACGATCGCGTTGTTGATGCTGGCAAGCGGCGGCGCGGCATTCGCGCAGGCAAGCGGCGCAATGTCCAACGATGCGATGTCGAAGAATGCGATGTCCAAAGATTCGATGGACAAGGACCACATGTCGAAGGACGGCATGAAAAAGGACGCGATGAAACACGGCGCGATGAAAAAGGACGGCGGCGGGATGGGCATGAAACATGAGGCGTCGGGCGCGATGGGTAACTGAGTCCGCGGCCAGCTTGCCTGGCCATCGCGCCGATGCGCGGCCGCGCATCGCAGGGATGCGGAATTGAATGCGAGCCGGGGACGCGTCCCCGGCTTTTCTATTGCGGGAACGCCAAAAGTTACGATTCAGTCGCGCGGCGTTCTCGGCGCTTACTGCATAATGCGGTGCGCGCCGCGGCTTCGCCAGCCTTGCCGCCGCGCATCGCGGCCGCGTGGCGTCGTGTCGTTTTGACCGATGCTGCCGCCACGGCCGTTTCTGGCGCTTCCGGCGCTGTCCTTCGTCTTACCGTTCCACCGACATGTCCGCCAGCCTCGCCCATCCAACCGCATCGCCGATGCGGCGCCCGCCATTCCGCCCCACAGGTATCGACGCAGGCTCGGCGCCTCGCGGGCATCGAGCGCATCGCGCGGGTCGAGTGGCGACGGCGGGCTGAGCGCATGTCGTCGCAACGCTCGGTGTTTTCTTCGCGTGGCTGGCCGCTGCATTTGCCGCAGTCGCGCAACGGGCAGGTCGCGCTCGCGCTTGCCGTCGTTTATCTGGTGTGGGGTTCGACCTATCTCGGGGTGCACGTCGCGCTCGGCTCGTTTCCGCCGCTGCTGATGTCGGGCTTGCGCAATCTGTTCGCCGGCATCGGTCTATTCGTGTTCGCCGCGCGCCGCAAGCCGATCTGGCCCAGCCTCGCCGAAGTCCGCAATGCGGGCCTCGTCGGCACGATGCTGGTCGGTCTGTCGAGCGGCATGCTCGCGTACGGCATGCGCACGGTCGGCACCGGCACGGCGGCCGTGATGGTCGCGACCGTGCCGCTGTTCGCGACGGTGATCGCGGCCGTCGCCGGACGCAAGATCGGCCGCGGCGAATGGTTCGCGGTCGGGCTCGGCCTCGCCGGTATCGTGATTCTGAGTCATGGCGACAGCACGCCGGGCTCGGCGGGCGGCAGTCTCGCGATTCTATGCGGCGCGCTGTTCTGGGCCGGCGGCGCGCATCTGGCCGGGCAGCTGAAGCTGCCGTCGGATCTGTTCGTGTCGACCGCGCTGCAGATCGGCCTGGGCGGCGCGATGTCGACGCTGGTCGCGTGGGTGTCGGGCGAGCGGATGCTCGAGCTGCATGTCCTGCCGCTCGTCGCGTTTCTGTATCTGATGCTGATCGGCACGATGGCCGCGTACGTCGCGTACGGTTTTCTGATTCGCCACACGAGCCCGATCATCGCGAGCAGCTGCATGTACGTGAATCCGGTCGTCGCGGTCGCGCTGGGGGCGCTGCTGCTCGGCGAGCCGGTCACGCGCTCGACTGTGATCGCGACGATCGTGATTCTGGTGAGCGTCGGCTTGTCCTTCTGGTTCGATTACCGGGGCCGTGACGGGTAAGACATGCAGGCGCCGTGTAAGCGGGGAGCAGCACGCACGATAGATCGCGCGCGGCAGCGGAGCTGCCGACGAAAAACTCTAAATCGCCGCAATCCGTTGATCCGCAAGACATTCGTCAGTTGTCACACGCCAATTTTAGGGCCACGGCACAGCCATTGCTGATTGCGGGCGTCCATCGACACGGACGCGCCAACCGACAAAACCGGCGCGCCGTGCTGCACGGATGGGAGGAGGGCGACCGCGAGGTTCCCCGTGGTCGCCCGCGTATCAATGGGCGATGAGCGTCAAGCCCGACATCGAGACAGGTGAACACAATGAAAATGATCCGAACCATGATGGCGGTCGTTGCGGCCGCGGCGGTCCTGAGCGCATGCGGCGGCGGCGGTGGCAGCGATGCAGGCAAGGAGCTTGGGTTGACCAATCCCGAGATCCACTTCGTTCACGCGATTCCGGGCGGACCGGCGGTCGACTTCCTCGTCAACGGCAACGCGCCTTCCGGGCAAACCAACATCCCGTACAAAGGCGTGACCAACCTCACCAATATCGACACGGGATCGACGACGGTCGCGTACGCCCCGACCGGCACGAAAACCGCGCTCGCGAGCGGCAACTTCCCCGATGTCGCGAAGGGCCACGAATACACGGTGCTGGCGTTGCCCGGTCTGTCCGCGCCGGATATTGGCCTGATCGACGATCCGTTCGACAAGGGGCTGCTGTCCGGGAGCGCGCGCGTGCGCGGCTTCAACGCGTCGGCGAACGCGCCGGACCTCGACCTTTACCTCGTCCAGGCAAGCGCCACCAGCATCACGAACGTGTCGCCAACGATCGCCGGCGTGTCGTTCAAGAACGCGGTGCCGGCGAGCGGACAGGATTCGATCTATGTCTCGGGCGGCCAGTACGTGCTGATCGCGACCGTGGCGGGCAGCAAGACGCCGATCTTCCAGTCCAACTCGTTCTCGCTCGCGAATAACGCCGACTGGCTGATCACGTCGGTGCCGATCGCGGGTACGTTGAGCCAGCTGGTGCCGGGGCAGATTCATCTGCTGATCGTACAGAACGGCAACACGAGCACGCCGAGCGTCGAGCTATCGAATACTTTGACCGGGCAATGACGCGGGCCGCCGATCGCCGGACGAGCCTCGCACAGTCAATCAAGGACTCCGGAAGATCGGCAATGGGAGGACGGCACGGCGATCCGCGGGAGTGGATCGCCGTTCTGTTTAACGGCGTTGCGAAAGCGCGTCGCGCCGAAAGCCGGCAAGCAAAACATTCACGAAAAAAAACCCGCCGCGGCATCCCGCGACGGGCTCTCCAAAGCCTGTTGCCATGTGCCGGCTTATTTCGCCTTATCCGCCTCGTTCGTGATGGCGTGGCCACCCTTCGAAATATCTTGGCCGGCGCCCGCCATCGTGTTGCAACCCGTGACAAGCATGGCGGTTCCTGCGAGCACAAGCAAAGCGATCAGTCGAGTCATGAAAATTCTCCTTGTCGAGAATGCATCGGTTGATGTCGTCCGACCGGGGCCATGCCAGTCGATGAGGTTTCGATCCGGTTTCGAACCGGCCTGATTGCATGGTAAAAAAAGGGCGGGGGCAGTGCTGTCGGCCGTGCCGCGATTTTGTTGTAGGCGTGCTCCGGTGTTTGCGTCGGCGCACTCCTACACTGGCTTTGCGGCACTGCGCGGAGAACCTGTCAGACGGGGCTTCGCGACTAAGTGGACGGTGTGGCCGGCGCCGCCGGCAGATCGTCCGACGGCGTCGCGGTGCTCGCGCTCGGCATCACGACGTCGACCTCGGTGCCGTTTAGCGCGCCGCGGCGGATGTCGAAGCGCCCGCCATGGGCGGCGACGCGCTGGCGCATGCCGAGCAGGCCGTGCGTATGCGTGCGCTTCAAATCGGCCGGCATGATGCCGACACCGTTGTCCGCGATATGCAGCGCGACCTCGCCGTCGCCGAGCTGCAGTGCGATTCCGACCTTCGAGGCCCGCGCGTACTTCGCGGCGTTCGTCAGCGACTCCTGCGCAACCCGAAAGAGCGCGATCTCGGTCTGCTCGTCGAGCTGGATATCGTCGGCGGGCAGGTGCAGCTCGAGCGTCCAGTTGTTGCGCTGCGCGGCTTCGTCGGCGAGCGTGCGCAGCGCGGTGACGAGCCCGAAATTGGCGAGCACGGTCGGCCGCATGTCCTCGATGATGCGCCGCTTCAACGCGATACCCTGATCGAGGTTGGCGAGCGTGCGCTGCAGCTTGTCGGCGATGTCCGGCTCGCTGTCCTTCAGCTTGCGGCGTGCCCACGCCACGTCCATCCTGCATGCGGTCAAAATCGCGCCGAGTTCGTCGTGCAACTCGCGCGCGAGCTGCGTTTTTTCGTTTTCGCTGACCGCCTGCAGATGCCAGCCGAGCGCTTCGAGCTGTCGCGTGCGCTCGTTGACGAGTTGGTCGAGCTCCTCCTGCTGCGTGATCAATTGACGCTGCGCGCGCGCCTGCCGGTCGATCTGGATGCCCAGATTGCGAAACAGCAGAATGAACAGCACGATGTTCAGCGCCGACAGACCCGCCGCGCACAGCGTCGACAACCGCTGATCGGCGCGGCTCGCGGCCAGCGCGTGTTGCGCGCGACGCTCCTCGTTGTCGCGCAACAGCGTGAGCGTGCTGTCGATCAGCGACGCGTCCGCCGGATCGACGTCGCTCGGGGGCCCGCATGCGCGCAGGTCGAGCGGATGCGGCGCGGCGCGCTGCATCGCGGCGGCGCCCGCGCCGATGCGCGCGTCGATCAGCGCGAGGATCTGTGTGAAGCTCGCCAGCTCCGCGCTGTCCGCGCGGCCGCCGCGATAGAAGTGGTCCAACTGCTGCGTGGTGTCGCGAACGCGCGCGGCGCTCGCGCAGAAGCTGTGAGCGGACGCGTCGTCCTTCGTCAGAAGAAACTGGTTTTGTTGGGCGCTCAGGCGCGCCAGCTCACTCGCGAGCGTGCTCAGCTGCACGGTGACGTCGCGCGCTTCGAGCGCGGTTTCGTACTCGGCGGTGATGCGCTGACGCGCGGTCTCGAGAATCACGAGGCCGCCCACCGTGATCACTATCGCCACCGTCATCGCGATCGCCCAGCTGCGGTTGCGCATCCACTCGGCGAGACGCGCCGTGGCGCGCGCGCTATGGGCTTGCGGCGGGTTTTGCACATTCGACACGTTCGACTCCAGAATCGGGCATCGACGCCAGCATCGCGCGAAACCGCGCGCGTAACGTCGTCGTAATCCAATGTAAGCGGATTCTCACACGAAAAACGGCGGACGTCGGAATGCGCGCGGCGCCGCGCATGGATAGCATGGACCCGATCGTTCATTCAATGTTTCGGGAGGCAGCCATCATGTTGAAGTGGGCACTGTTCTTCGCGATCATCGCAGTGATCGCGGGTCTTCTCGGCTTTACCGGCATCGCGGCCGGCGCGGCGGCGATCGCGAAGTTCCTGTTCTTCGTCTTTGTCGTGCTGTGCGTGGTGTTCCTCGTGCTGGGCTTCGTCGTGACGAAGAAAATGATCGATTAGCGCGGCCGTCGCAATGGTGGCGGGCCGCGCCTTGTTAGCAGGCGAGCGGTTTGCTCGAGTCGATGTGAAGGCCAACAAAAGGGAGAAATGCCATGCTTCACTATGCCATCGTCTTCTTCGTGATTGCGATCATCGCGGCGGTGTTCGGCTTTACCGGCATCGCGGCGGGCGCGGCCGAAATCGCGAAGATCCTGTTCTACATCTTCCTCGTCGTGTTCGTGGTCACGCTGCTGCTGGGCGTGTTCCGAACCTAGCCGGACGGGTCTGAATGAACGCGATACATAGGCACGCAAGACGTAGGAAGTCAACAAGGCGCGCGAACGCGAGGCGTTTGCCGTCGGTCCCATCGGCGCATCTGGCGTGATTGATGCCGATGCGCGATTCCCATCCCGGATAAAGGAGAAGTTCGATGATGAAGCAATCTGGCGCCCAAGACACGGCATCGCAGTCCAGCGGCTCGTTCGTGATGGACCTGCAGAAGATCCGCGACGATGCGCGCAAGCACATATCGGACGGTCCCGTCACGTCGAGCTATGGCGCCGACCGCGACACGGTGCTCAAGCTGCTCAACGACGCGCTCGCGACCGAGCTGGTCTGCACGCTGCGCTACAAGCGGCACTACTTCATGGCGAAGGGCATCAACTCGGAAGCGGTGGCGACCGAGTTCGCCGAGCACGCGAGCGAGGAACAGGAGCATGCCGACCGCCTCGCCGAGCGCATCGTGCAACTCGGCGGCGAGCCCGATTTCGCGCCGGATCGTCTAAAGACGCGCGCGCATTCGGAATACAAGGAAGGCACCGATCTGACCGACATGATCCGCGAGAATCTGATCGCCGAGCGCATTGCGATCGATACGTATCGCGAGATCATCCGCTACCTCGGCGACAAGGACGTGACCACGCGCCGGCTGTTCGAGGAGATTCTCGCGGTCGAGGAAGAGCATGCCGACGATATGGCGGATCTGCTCTCGGGTCGGGAGTAGCAGCGCGAAGCGATAGCCCGGCGTCGGTTGGCGCGCGCGTGTGACGGCGGTATGCGCGATGGCCCTCCACGCGCATGCCGGGCCGCCGCGTCGCTCGCCAGGATCTTTGCCCGGATCATTACAATGTCGGCTTCGGAGCGACGCCAATTGCACGGACACCCAAGCGATGATTCGAGTGCTGATAGCTGACGATCATGCGATCGTTCGAGGTGGTTTCAGACAGTTCGTCGCCGACGAGCCGGACATGTGCGTCGCCGCCGAGGCCGCCACCGGCGAGGAAGCCATCAGCCTCGTGCGCGAGCAGGCATTCGACGTCGTGCTGCTCGATATCGCGATGCCGGACAAGAACGGCATCGATACGTTGCGTGTGATCAAGCAGGTGCGTCCCGGGCAGGGCGTGCTCATTCTGTCGGGCTATCCCGAGAGCCAGTACGCGATCAATCTGCTGCGCGCGGGCGCGAACGGCTATCTGAACAAGGACTGCGAGCCGGAAGAAATCGTGCGCGCGATCCGCTCGGTCGCGCGCGGGCATCGCTATCTGTCGGAGGCGGTTGCCGATACGCTTGCCGACAATCTCGACAAGCCCGCCGCTGGGCGTCCGCACGAAGCGCTGTCGGAGCGCGAATTTCAGATCTTCTGCAAGCTCGCGGCTGGCCAGTTGCCGACCGAGATCGCCGAAGAGCTGCATCTGTCTGTTAAAACGGTGAGCACGTATCGCGCGCGGGTGCTGGAAAAGATGCGTCTTGCGAACAACGCGGATCTCACGTATTACGCGATCAAGAATGGCCTGATCGAATGACGGACGATTGAGATATCCCGATGAACAGCGAATCGAACCCCGTTACCGTGCCGGCCGGCCGCGCGCCGTTGCGCGTGCTGCTGATCGAGGATTCGCCGCTGATCCGCCGCAGCCTCGTCGAGGCGATCGATGCGTCGGGCCTGCTGCGAGTGGCCGCTTATGCCGATTCGGCTGATCAGGCGATCGCGCTGCTCGGCGACGAACCGTTCGACGCGGTGATCGTCGATTTGCAGTTGAAGCAGGGTTCGGGCGTGCCGGTGCTGGCGTATTTGCAGCGCGAGGGGCTGATCGATTCGATGTTCGCGGCGGTGCTGACCAATCATGCGTTGCCCGCGTATCGAGAGCGCTGCGAGCAGTATGGCGTGCGGCATTTCTACGACAAATCGTTCGAGTTCGATCGCGTGCTCGATGCGCTGCATGAGTATGCGTTGGGGCGGGGCGGCGGGGTGTAACGACTCGAACGTAGTTGGCGTTTCTAGTCCTGTTTCCACGCTCCGCGCTTCATCGCTGCTTCGAGCATCCCAAGAGTAAGCGAACGTCCACCGAGTAATTCTCGCGCGCTCGCACTGAACGGGGACGTCAGCGCGGCCACGACGATGTCGCGCTTTCGCATGTTGGCGGATGGGACGTAGTAGCTGACGTCGAAGTCGCGCAGGTCCACCTGGAAGCGCTCAGCCCATACATGCATCACCTCGACGATTTTCGCCGGCTCCCAATCGAGATCGTGATATAGATCCATGTCGCGGGTCAGCTTGTCGTCAAGCGGCAAGGCAGCGGGGGCGCGGGTTGCCCGGATGAACCGCTCGAGGTCGAGCCACACATCCTTCATTACAGACCATCCTCCGGTTTCAAAACCAAGCCTGGCGGTGGCAAATCACACGCGTGTCGGTGTCCAGTTCTGGTCAGCCTCTCTTCAATGCCCAGCCCGCGCCGGGAGCCGCAAATGATTCCACGCACCGAGCCCGGCAAACACGATCCCCGCGACACTGACGCCGATCCACCCGAACACCGGCCAGACGATCGCGCCGACACCCGAGCCAAGCGCCCCGCCGATGAAATACGCGACCATGTAGACGGTGTTCACCCGGCTGCGCGCGTCGGGCTTCAATGCATAGATGCGCGACTGGTTCGAAATTTGCGCGGCTTGCACGCCAATGTCGAGAATGATCACGCCGACCACGAGTCCCGCGATGCTTTTGGCCGACGCGCCGAAAATCACGAACGCGATCACGACCAGCACGAGCGACACGCTGATGATCGCGCGCGGCCCACGCCGGTCGGCGAACTTGCCGGCAAGCGGCGCGGCCAGCGCGCCGGCCGCGCCGACGATGCCGAACAGCCCCGCCGCCTGCGGCCCGAGATGAAACGGCGCACCCGCTAGCAGCAGCGCAAGCACCGACCAGAAGATGCTGAACGCCGCGAACAGCGCCGCACCGGTCAGCGATGCCTCGCGCAGCGCGCGATGCTCGATCACCAGATGCCACATCGACACCAGCAGCTTGCCGTACGGCAGCGTCGAGGTCGGCTGGCTCTTCGGCAAACGCACCATGATGACGAGCGCGAGCGCGAGCAGCGCGACGACCGAGGCGGCAAAGACCGCGCGCCAGCCGAAGTATTCGGCGACGACGCCCGCCGCGGTCCGCGCGAGCAAAATGCCGAGCAGCAGGCCGCTCATCACGGTGCCGACCGCGTGGCCGCGCTCGGAGGGCGGTGCGAGTTCGGCCGCGAACGGCACGGCCTGTTGCGCGATCGTCGCGAGCACGCCGATCGCGAGACTCGCGACGATCAGCACCGCGAGCGTCGGCGCCGACGCCGCGATGACGAGCGCGACGCACATCCCGGCGATCTGCAGCAGGATCAGCAGGCGCCGGTCGAAGCGATCGCCGAGCGGCGCGAGCAGCAGCATGCCGGCCGCGTAGCCGAGCTGCGTGACGGCCGGCACCGCGCCGACCCATGACGCGCTGCCCGGAAACGACTGGCGGAAGTTGTCGAGCAGCGGCTGGTTGTAATAGATGTTCGCGACCGAGATACCCGCGATCGTCGCGAGCAGCAGCAACAGGCCGCGCAACGACGGGGTGGAGGAAGCGGAAGTGGAGGCGTCGGAAGTGGACATGACAGAGGCGGATCGACGGACCGGCCCATGCGCGGTCCCCAAGCGTGCCGATCATACCGGAGCGACGGGGTTCCTGCTGCCGGCTGCGACGGCCGGCAGCGGCCCGCGCGTCAGTCGATCAATGCGCCAGCGTCGTAGAACGGATACGGGCCGTCGGCCGCGTCGACATACGCATGATGCGTGACCATGCCGGTCGCCGGATCGTAGTAGTGCAGCGCGTAGGCGGGCGGCTCCATCACGAACGTCGACGGTCCGTCCTCGCGAAAATCGAGCGCCACCTGGTGCGCGGGCGCTGGAATGGCGCTCGCGATCGTGCCGCCGAAGCGCACGAACATCGACCGATGCACATGCCCGCAAAGCACCCGCTCGACGTTAGGATGCCGCGCGATCAAGGCGGCGAGCTTGTCCGACGCCGCCTGATCGAGCCGGATCTCGTCCATATGCCCGATGCCGCAGGCGAACGGCGGATGATGCAGCGCGACCACCACCGGCTTGCCGCGCGCTTCGTCGAGTTGGCGCGCGAGCCACGTGAGCCGCGTGTCGCACAGCATGCCGGCGCTCGAACCGGGCACCAGCGAATCGAGCGCGATCACGCGTAGCGAGCCGACGTCGAGTGCGTACTGCACGAACTCGCCGCCGCTTAGCAGTTCTTCTCGCTCGGGAAACGCCGCGCGCAACGCGTTGCGTTCATCGTGATTGCCGACCATCAGGAAGTAGGGGACCGCGAGCGGCGCGAGCAGTGTCTTCAGGTGCGCGTACTGCTGCGCGTCGCCCTGATCGACGAGGTCGCCGGTGATCAGCACCGCGTCGGGGCGCGGCGTCAGCGCGTTGAGCGCCTCGACGCAGCGCGCGAGATAGGCGGCGGTATCGACGCGGCGATACGCGAGCACGCCGGGTCGCTTGATATGCAGGTCGCTAATTTGAGCCAGCAGCATGACAGAGGTCCTTCGGGTTGCTTCGTGTTGAGCGCCGGGATGCGGCGCCGCTTTGTCCTACGATAGCGCAATGAGTGCGTCCTGCTCGATCGAAATACCGACCGATGTGCCACGCGCAAGCTGGATACGGCCCGCGACGTCGACGACAAGCGGCTCGGGCGCGGCGCCGCCAATCGTCAGACGGGTGCGTTCGCCGAGGAAAGCGGTGCTCTCGATATGGCCGCGCAGCTGCGCGAGCGCGGGGTCGGTGAGCCGCGCGTCCTCGGGGCGAAAGAAGATTTCGTGCTGGCCGCCCGGTTTCGACGCATGCGCGGGTAAGGGCACGGCGCCCCCGGTCGTCGTCAGCATGCCGTCGCACGGCTCGCCCGCGACACGGTTGATCGTGCCGACGAACTGCGCGACCGTGCGATTCGCCGGACGATAGTAGATGTCGCGCGGCGAACCGATCTGCTCGATGCGCCCCGCGCTCATCACGACGATGCGATCGCCGAGTTCCATCGCCTCCGCCTGGTCGTGCGTCACGTAGACGGTCGTGATGCCGAGTTCGCGCAACAGCGCGTTCATCTCGCTGCGCAATGCGTCGCGCAGACGCGCGTCGAGCGCGGTCAGCGGTTCGTCGAGCAGCAGCACGCGCGGCTGCACCGCGAGCGCGCGCGCGAGCGCCACACGCTGACGCTGTCCGCCGGACAGTTGATCGATCGGTTTGTCGGCATGCGCGGTGAGCCGCATCATGCCGAGCAGTTCGTCGACGCGTTCGCGTGCGGCTGCGGCCGGCACGCGTCTGATCTTCAGACCGTAGCCGATGTTGCCGCGCACCGTCAGGTTCGGAAACAGCGCGTAGCTCTGGAATACCATGCCGACCGCGCGTTTTTCGATCGGCAGCGTGGTCACGTCGTCGTCGCCGAACGCGATGCGGCCGCCCGCGTCGGGGGTTTCGAGACCCGCGATCAGGCGCAGTGTCGTCGTCTTGCCGCAGCCCGACGGTCCGAGCAGCACGAGGGTTTCGCCCGCGCCGATCGACAGGTCGAGCGATTCGAGCACACGCGTGCCGCGAAACGTCTTGGCGCACTGCGTGAGCGTGATGGGAACCGATGTCAGTTTCATGGCGTGTCGATGCGCTTCGGGGAAGAGGTGGCGCCGCGCTTCTTCGACGCGTTGCGCTGGCCGGTCGCATCGACGCCGAGCCATTGCATCGCGACGAGCAGCGGCATCGTCATGATGAAGAACAGGATCGTGTACGCGCTGCCGATCTCGATGCGCATCGATGCGTAGGTATCGGCGAGGCCGACCGGCAGCGTCTTCGTATCGGGCGTGTGCAGCATCCACGTGAGGTTGAATTCGCCGATCGATAGTGTGAGCACCGCGAGCGCGCCCGCGACGATGCCGGGCCGTGCGTTCGGCAGCACGATCGTGACGAAGCGCGTGAAGAAGCTGGCGCCGAGGCTGGCCGCGCCTTCTTCGAGCGTGCGCAGATCGCTGCTTGCGCAGACCGCCGCGACCGCGCGCACCATGAACGGCAGCGTAAACACCACATGCCCGACGACGATGAACGCGGCGCTCATGCGAAACGCCGTGAAGCCGCCGTAGACCACCAGCAGCGCGAGCGCCGATGCGAGGCCTGGCAGCGCGATCGGCAACACCAGAAACTCCTCGACGACGCGTGCGAAGCGCGTCTTGCTGCGCGCGAGCACATAGCCCGCGGGCACGCCGGTCAGCAGCGTGACGACGAGGGTCGCCGCGGCCACTTCGAGCGACAGCCACACCGAGTCGTGATATTGGGTCCACACCTGAACGAGCCAGCGCAGCGTCAGTCCGCTCGACACGCCCTTGAAGTAGTTGACCGTCAGCCCCGCGACGATCGACATGACGACCGGCACGATCAGGAATGCGCACAACAGCAGTGTGACGAACCACTGACCCGCGGCGAGCCAGCTTCGCGCGGCAGGCCACGCGCGTCGCGCGCGCGGTCCCGCTGCCGGCTGCGACAGTGAGGAGGGTGAGGAAGGTGAAGGGGCCGTGACTGAGTTCATGGATAGATCGTGATGCGGTTGACTGACGCCGGGTTCCGGCGACGCGCCGTTCATGCGCTCGCCGCCACGCCCGCACCGCTCACGCTGCGCGCGATCGCGAGCACCGCCCACGTGACGATGCCCAGCACGATCGACAGGCCCGCGGCCGTCATCATGTTCGCGTTCAGCGTGAACTCGGTATAGATGGTCATCGGCAGCACGTCGATGTCGGTGGCGAGCGTAAACGCCGTGCCGAAGGCACCCATCGCGGTCGCGAAGCACACGGCGCCCGCCGCGATCAGTCCGGGCGACAAAGCCGGTAGCACGATGTCGCGCGTGATGCGCCACGGCGATGCGCCGAGGGAGCGCGCGGCCTCTTCGAGCGATTGATCGAGCTTGCTCGCCGACGCCATCACGTTGACGATCACGCGCGGAATCGAGAAATACAGGTAGCCCAGAAACAGACCGCTCATCGAATACGCGAACACCCAGCGGTCGCCCGCGAGTTTCAGCGACAGCGCGCCGATCAGCCCCTGACGACCCGCGAGCATGATGACCATGAAGCCCACGACGACGCCCGGAAACGCGAGCGGAAACGTCAGCAGCGCGAGCAGCGCGCGCTTGCCGGCGAACTCGCGTCGCGCGAGCAGCAGCCCCGCGATCACCGACAGCACCAGCGTGGCCGCCGTGACCGCCGCCGACAGCACGACGGTCGCGCCGAGGCTCGACATGTAGCGCGCATTCGTCAGCATCGCGCGATAGGTCGCGAACGCGCGGCCGCCGCCGGAGAGCTGCGCGAGCGCGCCCATCGGCAGCAGCCAGAATGCGATGAACACCGCGAGCGCGGGCGCGAGCAACGCGATGCGCCAGCGCAGCGGGAACGTGACGTCGTTCAATGCATCACCTGCAAATAGCGTTCGCCGAAGCTCGACTGCTGGCCGGCCATCTTCGCGAAGTCGACCGGCTTTGCGCGTGCGTATTCGCTCGCGGGCAGGAACTGCGCGGCGGTCTCGGCGCTCATCGCGCTTGCGCGCACCGGCCGCAGATACGCCTGTGCCCACAGCTTCTGGCCTGCGTCGGACAGCACGAAATCGAGCACCTTCTTGCCGTTTGCTTCGTGCGGCGCGCCCTTCACGAGGCTCATCACGTACGGCACCGAAATCGTGCCTTCCTGCGGAATCACGAACTCGACGTTCGCGTGATCCTTGTACTTCGCGCGATACGCGTCGAAGTCGTAGTCGAGCAGGATCGGGATTTCGCCGGACAGCACGCGCGCGTACGCCGTCTGCTTCGGCACGATCGGCGCGTTCGCCTTGAGCTTTCTGAACCAGTCGAGGCCCGGCTCGAAGTTATCGAGCGTGCCGCCGAGCGCCTGGTTGACCGCGACCGCGCCCGCATAGCCGACGAACGCGCTCGACGGATCGAGGTAGCCGATCATGCCTTTGTATTCGGGCTTCAGCAGGTCGGCCCACGAGCGCGGCACCGGCTTGCCTTCGAGCGCGTCCTTGTTGACGAAGAAGCCGAGCGTGCCCGAGTGGATCGTGAACCAGTAGCCTTGCGGGTCTTTCAGGCCGGCGGGAATGTCGTCCCAATGCGCGGGCTTGTACGGCTGAATCAGGCCCTTGTCCTTCGCCTGGAAGGCCGACGACACGCCGAGATATACGACGTCTGCAACCGGGCTTTTCTGCTCGGCCATCAGCTGTGCGATCGATTGTCCCGAGTTCTTGTTGTCGAACGGCACGCGAATGCCGGTCTTTTGCTGGATCGCCTTGATCTGGCTCGCCCAGTCGGCCCATTCGGGCGGGCAGTTGTAGCAGATCGCGGTTTCGTCGGCGCGCGCGGCTTGCGGCGCGAGCGCGACGAGCGCCGCGCCGGCGACGACGAGGCTCGCCGGCAATGCGGTTGCAGCGGCGTGCGAGAGTTTTTGCCAGAGCGGTTTGAGCGAGGATGCGAACCGTGAGGATGAGCGGGTCACTGCGGGTCTCCTGGGTCGGATGGTTGCGCGAGTTGGTGATGACGGTTGGGCGCGCGTATCGGCGTGCCTTGATTTGGCTTCTTATGCGAACGGCTTTTCCGTGCTTGCCGCGGCGCTCACCACGCGGCTTGGCGACACTGCGTCGAGGTGCGCGTGCGCCGCGAGCGCCGCGATCGTCGCGCCTTCGCGCACGCTGTGCGGCAACGTCAACGTGAGCGAGCTTGCGGAGAACGCGCGCTCGTCGCGTGCGCCGTCGATCCGTGCGAGCAGCCGCTGCCACGCCGCGCAGCCGATCTCGCGATTCGGCGCGCAGATGCTCGCGAGCGCTGGCGACAACAGTTCGCCCATCGCTAGGCCGTCGAAGCCGAGAATCGACATGTCCTGCGGAATCCTCAGACGCGCGCGACGCAGGCCGCGCATCACGACCATCGCGAGCAGGTCGTTGCTGCAGAAGAGGGCGGTCGGACGGTTTGCACCGTGCGTCAGGTGCGCGAGCACGGACGGCGCGAGTTCTTCGGCGTTGAAATCGACTTCGAGCGCGGGCGCGGCCGTGAGGCCGGCCTGCTGCATCGCCTGCGTGTAGCCGAGATGCCGCTGACGCGCGCGATCGGACGCGGCGAACGAGCCGGCCAGCATCAGGATGCGGCGATGGCCGTGCGCGATGAGCCGGCGCACGCCGTCGTAGGCGGCGAGGCGATTGTCGACCGACACCGACGGGCGGCGCACCGTGTCGTTGTGCATCAGCACGTACAGCGGGCCGTTGCGGTCGAGTTCGTCGAGCAGCGGATGCGTGTCGGCATCGGCGACTGTCAGGATCAGCCCTTCGACGCGATGCTCGCGCAGTGTTTCGATCGCGTGACGTTCCCGATCCACGTCGTACTGCGTGGTCATCAGCATCAGCCGATAGCCTTGCGCTGACGCGAGATCGTCGATGCCTTGCAGGCATTCGGCGAACACCGGATTCGCGAGCGTCGGCAGAACGACGCCAATCAGGCGCGTGCGCTCGCCGCGCAATTGCCGGCCGAGCGGGCTCGGACGGAAGTTCAGCGCGTCGATCGACTGGCGCACCTTGTCGAGCGTGATGGGGTTCACGGTGTGCGGCGCGTTGATCGCGCGCGATACCGTGGCGATGGAAAAGCCGGCGTGGGCGGCGACATCCTTGATCGTCGGGGTCATCGGTTTTCTGGCCGCTGTAATCGTTTTCGTGAGCGGATTATCGGAAACGTTTATGACTTGGGGATGAATGCGGCGTCGGACGCTTTTTGGGCTGCCGCGACGTGATGGTAGAATTCGCGTCCACGCGCGATTGCAACCCCTGCCGGGGTGATGAAATTGGTAAACATAGCGGACTTAAAATCCGCCGCCTCACGGCTTGTCGGTTCGAGTCCGATCCCCGGCACCAAATACTGAACTGAGACAGGCTGAATGGGCGCGGATCGCGAAGTCATTCCGATCAAAGGCGGGACGGTCGCCTGACTACCTCAGCGGGACAATCTTTTGGAACAGCGCCGCCCAATGATGGAAGCGTGGGCCGTGCATGTTTGCGGCATAGAGGATTAATTCAGAAGTGCGGCCCATAACACTCGCGCTGTGCCTTACCAGCTCGCAAAAAAAAAGCCGACTCGCGAGGATCGGCTTGTGCACTCGAGCGAGGCTCTATCGATATTCATCAATCTCAACCGTGCCGCCCATGGCTTCCATCATGGTGCGAATGTCGTCGGGCACATCAGGCACGCGGTCGCCGCTCTCGTTGTCCCAATAACAGAAGAAACGCATATGCGCGCCAGTGCGCTTGAGCAATTCGGGCAGGTCTGATCGGGGCAATGCCAAGCGTTCGACCAGATAGCGAAGGTGAGGCGCAAGAATATTACTCTGAACATGCCCCTTGCTATGCACACCCCATACACCAATTCGAGCGGGGTACTTGCTAGTGCGCCCCGATGGTGTAGTGCGGAATTGTCCCCGAACACTCTGCATGTCCGGTTCAACGCCAAAGTAGTTTGTCCAGAATTCGGGCCGCTCCACGTCCTGATAGATAGTGAAAGAAGCATGTGCAAGTTGATGGGTCGTTACCATAACATTCCTTTAGGGTGCCCAACTGTGCATGTTGTCGATAATCACGCCGTTAAATTCCACGTCTCCAACGTCATGCCAGATTACGTTGTTGTCGCCGCGCAATTTGTTGTACTGCTTCATAGCGTGAAGCATGTCGCTGAACGTGTTTTGATCGTATCCAAGCATCTTGGCGGCATAGCGTGGGTTATTGGTGCTCGCGGCGAGTTCAACGACATCGCCGCTCAACGCATCAGGCACATACTCGAACGGCTGCGCGTCGCCGAGCAGCGTTGATGCGCCTCTATCGCCAGCCCTGGCTGCGCGCGCAGCGTTCAGCCGGGTTTGCCAGGTGGCCGGATCATACTGGACAGACAGCGCAGATTCGCCGTCCCGGCGATTGCCGGCCCTCGCTGCGATATTCCGCAACGGCGTGCTGCTGTACGGTGACGGAAACAGGCCATTACGCGGACCTTTAATGGCAAGCAGGGCACCCCGGCGCACCTCTTCGAGAAGAGCGACGATGACCCACCAGCCATCGGTGTCAGGGTTGCGGTCCCGTACGCGATGAAAAAACAGCCAGTGACTGCCAATGAGATTCCTGATCAGTTTCCGGTCCTTCTGCCACGCCCTGTGATTCAGTTGGGCAATGTCAAGAAATTCCCGGGTCTCCGCCTTGGCCCTCTGAAGGTCTGCGGCCTTGCCGAGGCACGCTTTATAGTGCCATTCGTCGCAGATGACATAACAGGCCCCTGGTGGCCGCTGGCAGGACAGCTCCACGGAGTGCATCTCAAATACGGACTGGGACATAGGTGTGTCGATGGTCTATCTGAAATCGCTGACGGGGTTGACAGCAGTCAGATAATTACCGTGCGACAGGCAGTCCGTACATGGGCGACCGCCCAAAATCTCCACGGCTCTCGGTGAAAGAGAGAAAAGCGCCCGCAGGAATACTGCGGTTTTTCGCGCCCGTAGCGCGAATGCTCGCGGGCAGCGACCGTATCGCTGGTCTATGAGCTTTTCCAGCCGCTGGTGGCCCTCGCGCAGCAGATCATGCGCCCGAAGCCGCTGTTCGCGCCAATACGGCGCGTACGTCCGCGAGCGCTTCCTCGAAGAGACAAAAAATCGACACTCAGGCTGTGCCTTACCGGCCCGCACAAAAAAAGCCGACCCGCGACGATCGGCCTCTGCGTATCAGTCGAAAGACTCGGGTGCGACCGCGCCCCCCTCGATGACCAGATGCGCGGCATCGTTGCCCGGCGCGAAGAAGCGCCAGTCTTCGTCATCTTCAACGCGGTCCGGGATCACGACAAGGCGATACCCTCGCGAGAACGAAACGACGATGCCGCCTGCGTCGTCTGCCGATGCATCCTCGACCTTGACAGGTCCTTGCCCCACGAATATTTCATGCAAGCGCCGCGCCGTGGCGTGCGCCTTTTCATCGGAGTCCCGCAGATCCGCTCTCGTCGCTACGGTGAAGCCCTCTCGTTCGAGCTGCCAGGCACATTGCACATGAAGCGCCCACGCTCCATCCTCCCGACTTCTTCCCCTAAGCGTGTACCGTCGCTGCGGGCCAAATTGCACAGTGACCATGTCTCCAGCATGACTGACCCAGCTCACATCAAGCCCGACGAGCACGGTAAGCCGCCCCGCAATTTCTGTCCTTGTATCAATCATCACCGCCTCCAAACATGTCGTGCCCCCGCTCCAATATTTCGTGATACCCGAGACCTTGCTTACTGATATCGTCATGGAGCTGCCTAGCCTGATTTTTATTCAGCTCCGAACGGGGCGGCATCCGGAAAATGCCCAAGCTTGTCCATCAGCCCGACCATGCGTAACATCAGCCCCGCAAATCCGAATCCGCGTTCATGTCCCCCCTCAAATACCTCACCGGCTACCCCGCACCTCTGCAAGACAAGGTGAAAACGCTGATCGCCGCCGATCAGCTCGGCTCCTACCTCGCGCAAAGGTACCCGAACACGCACGACGTTCAAACCGACCGCGCGCTCTACGCGTACTGCGCGGAGCTCAAACGCGAACATCTGCGCAGTGCCGAGCAGATCGACAAGGTCACGTACGACAGCAAGCTCGACGTGATGCGTCACGCGCTCGGTCTGCACACGAGCATTTCGCGCGTGCAGGGCGGCAAGCTGAAGGCGAAGAAGGAAATCCGCATCGCGTCGTTATTCAAGGCCGCGGCGCCGGAGTTTCTGAAGATGATCGTCGTGCACGAACTCGCTCATCTGAAGGAGAGCGATCACAACAAGGCGTTCTATCGGTTATGCGAGTTCATGCAGCCGGGTTACCACCAGATCGAATTCGATCTGCGTCTCTATCTGACGCATCGCGATCTGGCGAAAAAGACAGCGTGAAACCGACCGCGCAGCAGGCGCGGAAGATAGTGCTGATTCAAGCCGCCACAACAACGGCATCTTCAAGCACCGATGCCGTCAACAACACCGGAATCGACTTCGACGTCGGCGTGCCCGCGCCATCCGCGACCGAGGAGAGCGGCACCAGCGGATTCGTCTCCGGATAATATGCGCCGAGGCAGCCGCGTGGAATGTCGTACTCGACGAGCAGAAAACCATCCACGCGTCGCTCGATGCCGTCGGCCCACACGCTCGTCATATCCACGCGCTGACCGGCCGCGAAACCGAGCATCGCGAGATCGTCCTTGTTGGCGAACAGCACGCGCCGCTGTCCGTACACACCGCGATAGCGATCGTCGAGACCGTAAATCGTCGTGTTGTACTGATCATGTGAACGGGTGGTCATCAGCGTCATCAGGCGTTCGCCGTAACGCTTGCGCGCCTGATGAATCGGCGTGTCGAGCGCGATTGGGTGCACCAGAAACTGTGCTTTGCCGCTCGGCGTTTTCCAGATGCGATCGCGCGACGCAACGCCGAGATGGAAGCCACCCGGATGCTTCAGGCGCTCGTTGTAGTCGCCGAAACCGTCGATCACCTTCGCGATGCCCTCGCGTATCAGCGCGTAATCGGCCGCGTGCGCGAGCCAGTCCACCTTGCCGCTGCCGAGCGTCGCGTGCGCCATGTGCGCGACGATCGCCACTTCGGAGAGCAGATTGTCCGATGCCGGCTTGTTCATCCCGTACGAGATGTGCACCATGCTCATCGAATCCTCGACGCTGACGCCTTGCGCCACGCCGTTCTGAACATCGATCTCGGTGCGCCCGAGCGTCGGCAGGATCAGCGCGTCGCGACCATGCACGAGGTGGCTGCGATTGAGCTTCGTCGTCACGTGCACGGTCAGGTCGCACGCGCGCATCGCGGCCCAGGTGCGCGGCGTGTCCGGCGTCGCGATCGAGAAATTCCCGCCCAGGCCGATGAACACTTTCACCTTGCCATCGAGCATCGCCTGAATCGTGTTGACGACATCGAGTCCGTGCTCGCGAGGCGGCTCGAAATCGTAGGCCGCGCCGAGGCGGTCGAGAAACGCGTCGGTCGGCTTCTCTTCGATACCGACGGTGCGGTCACCCTGCACGTTCGAGTGTCCCCGCACCGGGCACAGCCCCGCGCCGCGGCGCCCGATATTGCCGCGCATCATCATCAGGTTCGACAGCAGTTGCACCGTCGCGACCGAGTTCTTGTGCTGCGTGAGACCCATGCCCCACGTCGAGATCACCGCGCGGCCCTTCACATAGATATCGGCGAGCTTCAGCACCTCGTCGAGCGGCACGCCTGCCTCGGCGACGATCGTGTCCCAGCGCTCGGCGCGCAGATCATCGGCGAAAGCCGCGAAGCCGACCGTGTGTTCGGCGATGAAGCCCACGTCGAGCACACCTTCGAGGCCCGATGCGAGCGCTTCATCGTCGAGTTCGAGCACGCGCTTGGCGACGCCCTTGATCAGCGCGAAGTCGCCGCCGACCTTCGGGCGAATGAACACCGAGCTGATCCTGGTGCTGCCCATCGTCAGCATTTCGACCGGATGCTGGGGGCTCGCGAAGCGTTCGAGGCCGCGCTCCTTCAGCGGATTGATCGACACGATCGTGGCGCCGCGCTTCGCACATTCGCGCAGCTCGCCGAGCATGCGCGGGTGATTGGTGGCCGGGTTCTGGCCGAAGATCAGCAGCGTGTCCGCGTGTTCGAAGTCGTCGAGCGTGACCGTGCCCTTGCCCACGCCGACCGTATGCGGCAGGCCGCGGCTGGTCGCCTCGTGGCACATATTCGAGCAATCGGGGAAATTGTTGGTGCCATACATGCGCACGAACAGCTGGTACAGGAACGCGGCTTCGTTGCTCGCGCGTCCCGACGTATAGAAAGCGGCGCGGTTCGGATCGCCCTGGCGCTGCAGATGACTTGCGATCAGCTCGAATGCGTCATCCCAGCCGATCGGCACGTAGCGGTCGCGGGCGGCGTCGTAGACGAGGGGATCGGTCAGGCGGCCGTGCTGCTCGAGCTCGAAGTCCGATTGCGTCATCAGCTCGGCGACGCTATGCCGCTCGAAGAACGCGGGCGTCACGCGCTTGCCTGTCGCCTCGGCGGCCACGGCCTTCACGCCGTTTTCGCAGAACTCGAACGTGGACGCGTGTTCGCGATCCGGCCACGCGCAGCCGGGGCAGTCGAAGCCGTCAGGCTGGTTCTGCTTGAGCAGCGTGCGGTAGTTGCCGCCAGCGACCTTCTCCTTGAGCAGGTTGATGGCGACGTACTTCAGCGCGCCCCATCCGGCGGCGGGGTGCTTGTACGGCTCGATGCGGGCTTCGGCTTGTGCTTCGTTCTTCTTCATGACGTGGCGATGGACAGATTCGAGGGGCTTTGGAGACCAACGGCACAAGCGTACTGTGTTCCACAAATCTGATCGGACACAGAAAATCGGAAAGAATAGGAGTACAGTGCCGGGACGGTATCTGAAACCGCCGGAAGCTACCCGAAGCCGCCCGAACCGCATGAAGCTCTACGAAAAACTCGCCGACGAAATCACCGAAGCCGTGCGCCGTGGCGTGTTCGCGGCCGGCGAGCGGATCGCGTCGGTGCGTCAGGCGAGCCACCAGCACGGCGTCAGCATCAAGACGGTGCTGCATGCGTATGCGCTGCTGGAGAGCCGCGGCATCGTGGAGACCCGGCCGCAGTCCGGCTATTTCGTGCGCGACGCCGCGGCGCGGGCGCTCGCACCGGCGCCCGCCGCGGCACGCGCGGGCGGCAAGTCCGCGCCGCCGCCGGTGCCTGCGACGGTCGACGTGAGCCGGCTGGTGCTGTCGACACTGCGCAGCATCCGCGCCCACGACGCCGTGCCGTTCGGCTCGCCGTATCCGGACCCGTCGCTGTTCCCGTGGCGGCGCATCAACCAGTACGCCAACGCGATCGCGCGGCGTCACGCGAGCTGGAACCTGATCGACGATCTGCCGCCGGGCAACCCCGAGCTGATCCGGCAGATCGCTCGGCGCTACGCGGACAACGGTCTGCCGGTCGATCCGGGCGAGATCGTGATCACGCTCGGCGCGACCGAGGCGATCAACCTGAGCCTGCAGGCGGTGGCGAAGCCGGGCGACACCGTCGCGGTCGAATCGCCGACTTACTACGCGATGCTGCACGCGATTGAGCGGCTCGGCATGCGCGCGATCGAGGTGGCGACGCATCCGGTCGACGGCATCGACATCGACGCGCTCGCGAAAGTGATCGCGCGGCAGAAGATCGCCGCATGTATGGTGATGCCGAACTTCCAGAATCCGCTCGGTTTTTGCATGTCCGACGAGCGCAAGCGGCAACTGGTCGAACTGCTGGCCGCGCACGAGATTCCGGCGATCGAGAACGACGTCTACCAGGAGCTGTATTTCGGCGACACGCGGCCGTCGACGCTGAAGACCTTCGACACCCAAGGGCTCGTGCTGCATTGCGCGTCGTTTTCGAAAAGCCTGACGGCGTCGTACCGGATCGGCTGGGCGCTGCCGGGGCGGTATCGCGCGCAGGTCGAGAAGCTCAAGTTCCTGAATACGCTGACGACGCCGTCGGTGCCGCAGGTCGCGGTCGCCGATTATCTGCGCCAGGACGGCTACGACCGGCATCTGCGGCACCTGCGCCGCGTGTACCGGCAGCAGGCGAGCATCATGAGCGCGCTGGTCCTGCGCTTCTTCCCGGTCGGCACGCGCGTGTCGACGCCGCGGGGCGGCTACGTGCTGTGGGTCGAACTGCCGGCGACGATCGATTCGATGCGGCTTTATCAGGCGGCGCTCGAACGCGGGATCACGGTCGGGCCGGGCATGATGTTTTCGACGCGCAACGATTTTCGGCACTTTATCCGGCTCAACTACAGCTATCCGTGGACCGCGCAGGCCGAGGCGGCATTGAAAACGCTCGGTGAGCTTGCCACGCGGATGGCGTGAACGGCGCGGTGCCGATGCAATTGACAATCACGACAAGGAGACGCGCATGAACGACGACGACATCGACCCGCAGCTCGCCGCGATACTCGCGCAGCTATGGCGCGCGCACCGTGAGACGCCCCGGCGCTCGTGGTCGCTCGCGAAGCTCTCGAAGCAGGCGGGCGTGCCGATGAGCAGCCTGCGGCGGCAATTGACGGCGCTCGCGGACGGCGGTCTCGTCGACACGATGTTCCACGACGATGGCACCGGGGCGGCGTCGCTGAGTGAAATCGGCGCGCAGCTTTGCGCGGAACTGTTCGGCACGCAACAGGGCGGCGAGCCGTCCGCCGCCGCCGACTAAGCCGCCCGGCGAAACTGCCGCCGACGCGCCATTCGTTCGGCACGCGCGATGACAGCGGTCGTTGCCAGCGGGTCTCGCCGTCTCATTGCCCGGCGCTCGCCTGCACCTGCCGTTGCGTCTGCATCTGCATCTGCGCTGGGGCTTGCAATGGCGTCATGTCCGCCGCCGCGAGCGTGGCCACGCCGCAGAACCAGTCGGCGTCACGCGGCTGATATTTCCACCGCTTGCCGGACTGGCCGAACACGCTCGCACACTGCTCGTTCACGACGAGGCCGGGCTTCGCGGCCGTGCATTGCAGCGTCGACGCGTCCGCGTTCGCTTGCGCATCGACGGACGCCGCATGCCGCGCGCCGCTCGACCAGCTCGCCAGCAGCCGCTGCAATTCGTCGATACGTGTCGCGTACCACGTCCGCAAACAGGCAGCGTCGCGGCAGTTCGCTTCGCGCCAGGCCCACTTGCTGTCGCTGTCGTCGATGAACGCGCGGCGCTGGGCGACTCGCCGACGTGCCTTCCAGTAGAGTTCGCCCAAGGTGTCGTCGAGCGTCGAGAGGGCGGCGTCGCCGCAAATCATGCGCTCGGTCGGCGAGCGGCCGCGCTGACAGTCGAAGCTCGTGGCGTTGGCGTAGGAATGCGCGAGCAGCAGTCCGGCGATCAGAAGCGAGCGGAAGAGGTTCATCGGGTTCCCGGTGGTGCATCGATTGACGATGCCGCCGATGATCGACCGGTCGCGCGCGGCGCGGAGGTCCGAACAACGCGGGAGTTCGGGCCGGTCGTTACCAGATGTTGCCGCGCCGGTTGTCGGCGGGCATTCTGCCGGACGTGAGCGCGACGGGCGCGGGCGCGGCGCGGCGGCGGTACCGAGCGGCTTCGATCGGCGCTGGCGCAGGTTCGCATGTCATGTAGTGGGCGCAACGTCTATATAGGAAGTGGGGGCCCATGGCCAGCCCGGTCGAAAGCGGCCGTCGAAAATGGGAGAACGAATGAAACGACAACTGGTGGCCGGTCTTTCGGTGGCAGCCGGCCTGCTCACTTTGCCCGGTGTGGCCAGCGCGCAGTCGCAGGCCTATACGAACAGCGGAACCAACGTGCGCGCGGGCCCGGCGACCGACTACCCGATCGTCGCGCAACTGCCGGGTGGGGTTCCGGTGACGGTGATGGGGTGCCTGAGCAACTATCAGTGGTGCGACGTCGCCGCGCCGAATCTGCGCGGCTGGGTGTATGCATCGCGGCTCAGTTCGCCGTACCAGGGCGGCAACATGCCGCTGAACTACGGCGCCGCGCTCGGCTTGCCGATCCTCGCGTTCTCGATCAACGATTACTGGGGCAACTACTATCGCGGGCAGCCGTGGTACGGCCAGCGATCTCGCTGGGCGCGTCATGCGCCGCCCCCGCCGCCGCGACCCGGCGCCGGGCATCCGCCACCGAACTGGCGGCCGCCGCCTGGGCATGGCGGCGGGCGTGCGCCGGGGGGACCGCATCCGGGCAACGCCGGCGGGCGTCCTCCCGGCGCACCGCAAGGCGGCGGAGGCGGTCATCCGCCGGGCGGCGGCAATCGTCCTGCTGGCGGTCATCACGGCGGGTCCCAAGGCGGCCACCAAGGCGGTGGACCCGGTGGTGGCGGCGGAACGCGCCCTCCGAGAGGCGGTGGCAACCATTGAAGCCTGACCCCGCCGTCACCCCCGCAACCGTCCGCATGCGATACATGGCAGATTTTCGCGCTGACTTAGCGTAAACCCCGGTGTGCCGCGTACACTTACTTGCCGATGTTGGGTTGGGGGGGCGCAATTATGATTTGCGAAGCGACATCACGTGGCACGACGACCGCCGCGCCGGAAGGCGCGCGCTATCGGCTGGAACGGGCCGAGGAAGTACTCGCATCGGAGCGCAGCGTGTTGCGGCTGATCACTCGCAACGCGCCGCTGCCCGAGCTGCTCGACGAAGTCTGCCGTCGCGCCGAGGCGCTGCTCGGCGACGGCGCGTGTTGCTCGATCCTGCTACTCGACCCGGACGGCGTACATGTGCGCGTCGGCGGCGCGCCGTCGCTGCCGCCCGCGTTCAGCGCCGCGATCGAGGGCGCCGCGATCGGTCCGCGCGCCGGATCGTGCGGCACCGCGATGTTCGAGCGGCGTCTGGTGATCGTCGACGACATCGAATCCGATCCGCTATGGGAAAACTTCCGGAACCTGGCGTTGCCGCACGGCCTGCGCGCATGCTGGTCGGTGCCCTTCGAAAACGACGCCGGCATCGTGCTCGGCGCCTTCGCCGTCTACTATCGTGCCACCCGCCGTCCGACGGCCGAGGAAGAGGCGATGCTGCGCGACATCGGCAGCAGCGTCGGCCTCGCGGTTCATCAGGACGCGATGGCGCGGCGCCTCGCGCATAGCGAGGAGCGCCACCGGCTGGTCGTCGATCATCTGAGCGAGGGCATCGTCGTGCAGTCGCGCACCGGCATCGTGCTCGCCTGCAATCCAAGTGCACAACGCATGCTGCACGTGACACCGGAGGTGGTCGGCCGCAGCATGGGGACCGTGATGACACGTGCGTTCGGCGAGGACGGCTCGGTCATCGGTGAAGACAACCGTCCGGTCTCGCAGGTCTTTGCGACCGGCAAACCGATGCTCGGCGTGACGGTCGGCCTCGAATTGACGAGCGGCGAAGTCGTGTGGATCACGGAGAACGTCGTGCCGATCCTGCGTCCCGGCGACAGTGAGCCGGACTCAGTGCTGATTTCGTTTTCCGACATCGGGCCGGTGCGCGAGGCGCAGCGCCAACTGAAGTACCTCGCCACGCGCGATTCCCTGACGGGTCTCTACAACCGCGCTTATCTGACCGAGCGGATGCACGACCTGTTCGCGCCGCGCGCCGCTGGCGACCATGGTGGTGAGTTCGCCAGCGTCGCGGTGCTGTTCGTCGATCTCGACGGCTTCAAGAAGGTCAACGACACCGCCGGTCACGAGGCCGGCGACGCCTTGCTGCGCAGCGTCGCCGAGCGGCTGTCGGCCTGCGTCGGGCGCAGCGACACGCTCGCGCGCGCCGGCGGCGACGAGTTCGTGATCGTCGCCAGCGCGTACGGCAATACCGGCGAGCTGATCGGCCTCGCGCACCGCATTCTCGACATGATCGCGGTGCCGTTCGCGGTGGCCGGCAACGAGTACTACCTGGGCGCGTCGATCGGCATCAGCCTTTTTCCGGAGGACGGTCAGGACGTCGCGACGCTGATGCGCAACGCCGACTCGGCGATGTATCACGCCAAGCAGCGCGGCCGCAACAACTTCCAGTTCTTCACCGCCGAGCTGAACCAGCATCTGCAGCGGCGTTTCACGATCGAGCAGTCGCTGCGCCGCGCGCTCGCCGCCCACGAGCTGAGCCTCGTGTATCAACCGATCGTCGATAGCCAGAGCGGCCGCACGATCGGCGCGGAAGCGCTGCTGCGCTGGTACAACAGCGAGCTTGGCAACGTGTCGCCGGGCGAATTCATTCCGGTCGCCGAGGACGCCGGTCTGATCGTCGAGATCGGCGACTGGGTGCTCGAACGCGCCTGCGAGCAGGTCGCGCAGTGGCGGCGGACGTTGGCGCCCCATCTGATCGTCGCGGTGAACCTGTCGCCGCGGCAGTTCAACGACGGGCTGCTCGCGCGCATCGAACGCTGTCTTGCGCGCTCCGGGCTCGAACCGTCCGCGCTCGAACTCGAGATCACCGAGCGGCTGCTGATGAGCGACAGCGACACCGTGTTGCCGATGCTGAGCGCGCTGAACGCGATGGGCGTGCGCGTCTCGGTCGACGACTTCGGCACCGGCTATTCGTCGCTGTCCTACCTGAAGCGCTTTCCGCTGCATAACCTGAAGATCGACCGCTCGTTCGTCGCGGGGCTGCCCGATCATCGCGATTCGATCGCGATCACCCAGGCGGTCGTCGCGATGGCGCACTCGCTCGGCATGAACGTCACCGCCGAGGGCGTCGAGACCGTCGAGCAGGCCGCATTCCTGCGCGCGATCGATTGCGACAAGCAGCAGGGCTATCTGTACAGCCGGCCGGTGGGCGCGAGTGCGTATGCGCGCACGCTGTGCGACGCGCAGATGATCGGCATGGCGAACGCGTCCTGATGCGATTGTTCAGATTGCCGAACAAGTGACTTCGCGTTGCCGCTATTTATCGGCGGCAACGCAGTCCCTAAAATTCCCCCATCGAAACGTTATGGGTGCGCGGTGCCGCAGCGGCGCCCCGCGATGGGGGTCGTCATGTCAGAGTTGCTCAGAAACCAGCTTTACCGGCCAGCGGTCGTGCTGCCGATGGTCGCGCTCATGCAGGTGATGGTGTCGCAGGACTTCAATCTCGGCCAGGTTGGCTGGGTATTCGCGGCGCGCGGCGCGCACGCCGCGCTGCAACGTTCGCGCGAATTAATTTGCGCGGTTCATTGCCACGGCTGAGAAGTCCCGCGGAGCAAGCGCAGTAACAACGCAGTCATCCCCCAAGCGCCCGCACAATCAGACATGGCATGGCAGCGCGTGGCACTGAGCGTAAGATGCTACGACCTGCACCCAGCCGGGGAGAGTTGCCATGTCACAGCACTTCGACGCAGCCGTGATCGGTACCGGACAAGGCGGTTCGCCGCTCGCCGTGCGCCTCGCTCAAAGTGGCCGCCGCACCGCGGTGATCGAACGCGCGGAGTTTGGCGGCACTTGCGTCAACGTTGGCTGCACGCCGACCAAATCCTATGTGGCGAGCGCCCGCGCGGCGCACGTGGCGCGCCATGCGGCGGACCTCGGCGTGCAGGTGGGCTCCGTCAGCGTCGATCTCGCCGCCGTTAAGGCGCGCAAAGACCAGATCATCGGACAGTCGCGCAACGGCGTCGAAAAATGGCTGCGCGGCACGCAAAACGTCACGGTATTCAACGGCCACGCGCGCTTCACCAGCGCGCGCACGCTCGTGATCAGCGGGCGTGACGGCCAACTGCTGAACGAGCTCAGCGCCGACGAGGTCTTCATCAACACCGGCACGCGCGCCGTCGTGCCGCCGCTCGAAGGCATCCAGCGGATTCCGTACTACACGAACTCGACGCTGCTCGAACTGACCGCGTTGCCGGATCATCTGGTGATCGTCGGTGGCAGCTATATCGCGCTCGAATTCGCGCAGGTGTTTCGCCGCTTCGGGAGCCGCGTCAGCGTGCTCGTGCGCGGCGAGCGCGTGCTCAATCGTGAGGATGCCGATTTGGCGGAGTCGGTGCAGCAGGTGCTCGCGCGCGAGGGCATCGAGTTTCATTTCGGCGTGCAGCCGACCCGCGTCGAGCCGCATGCGCATCGGCCGAACGACGTGTGCATCGGCTTCGATCAGAACATTCCGGCCATGGAGGCGTCGCACCTGCTGTTGGCCACCGGCCGCAGGCCGAACACCGACGATCTGGGTCTCGACGCGGCCGGCATCGAGACCGACCGGCACGGCACGATCATCGTCGACGGCCAGTTGCGCACCAGCGCGCCGGGCATCTGGGCGATCGGCGATGTCAACGGCCGCGGCGCGTTCACGCATACGTCCTACGACGATTACCACATCGTCGCGGCGAACCTGCTCGACGGCGGCGCGCGCAGCGTCGACACGCGGATCATGACCTATGCGGTGTTCGTCGATCCGCCGCTCGCGCGCGTGGGCATGTCGGAGGAGGAGGTGCGCAAGAGCGGCCGCGAAGCGTTGATCGCGACGATGCCGATGTCGCGCGTGGGCCGCGCGAGCGAGCGCGGCGAAACCGACGGTTTTATGAAGGCGCTCGTCGACGCGCACAGCAAACAGATACTCGGCGCGGCGATTCACGGCATCGAGGGCGACGAGGCGATCCATACGTTCGTCGACATCATGACCGCGGGTGCGCCGTATCCGACGTTGCAATACGCGATGCACGTGCATCCGACGATCAGCGAACTGGTGCCGACGCTGCTCGATGGTCTGAAGCCGATGCGATGAGCGGCCTTGACGCCCGCACGACTCGCACATGACAAGCTCGATCAAACCCGCGCGTAGCAGCGGCAACCTGTTCGATGCCGTCGCGCAATCCGGGGGCGCCCTCGACGAGCGTGTCGACGCGCTCGTCGAACAAGGCGGCGTGACGATCGAGCGGATCGTTTCGAGCGGGCACGCGAGTCCGCCCGGCTTCTGGTACGACAGCCCGCGCGCCGAATGGGTCGTGCTGCTCGCCGGCGCCGCGGTGCTCGAATTCGCCGGCGACGCCGAGCCGCATCCTATGAAGCCCGGCGATCACATGCTGATCGAAGCGCATTGCCGGCACCGCGTCGCATGGACGAGCGACACCGAGCCGAGCGTGTGGCTCGCGGTGTATTACCCGTGAGTCGCGGCGGATCGCACCATCCGCGTGGCCGGCTCGCGCGCATCGACAAAGCCTTGCACCATCGCGGATAATCGGCAGCGGCGCGGCTCGCCTCACCTGCAAGGCGCGGGCGGGCTGTGCGCCCCACCGCATTCATTTTCCGGACATCGCAGCATGGGCAAGGGACGCGTCGAAGCCTTCAGCGATGGCGTAATCGCCATCATCATCACGATCATGGTGCTCGAGCTGAAGGTGCCCGAAGGCCACGATCTCGCGGCGCTGCGCCCGGTGGTGCCGGTGTTCTGCGCCTACGTGCTGAGCTTCGTCTACGTCGGAATCTACTGGAACAATCACCATCACATGTTCCATGCGGTGCAGAAGGTCAACGGCAAGGTGCTGTGGGCGAATCTGCATCTGCTGTTCTGGCTGTCGCTGCTGCCGGCCGTCACGCACTGGGTCGGCGAAAACCATCTGGCCGCATGGCCGACCGCGATGTACGGCATCGTGCTGTTCATGGCGGCGATCGCGTATTTCATGCTGACGCGCACGCTGATCCTTCAGCACGGCCGCGAGTCGACGCTGGCCAAAGCGCTCGGCAAGGACTTCAAGGGCAAGGTCTCCGTCGTCATTTACCTGACCGGCATCGGGCTCGCGTTCGTCGTGCCGTGGGCGTCGGCCGCGCTGTACGCGCTCGCCGCCGCGTGGTGGTTCGTGCCGGACCGGCGCATCGAACACGTGTTGGAGGCCTGAGCATGTTGCTCGCACTGAAGCTCGTGCTGGTGCCGGCCTTTCTCGCCGCACTGACGGCGGCCGCGCGTATCTGGGGGCCCTCGGTCGCGGGATGGCTCGCGGGGCTGCCGGTCGTCGCCGGACCGATCGTGCTGCTGCTCGCGCTCGAGCGCGGGCCCGCGTTCGCGGCGCAGGCGTCGGCGGCGTCGATTGCCGCGATCGCCGCGTCCGAGGCGTTCAATCTTGCTTATGGGTGGACCTGCCGGCGCTTCGACTGGCCGCTGGCGCTGGTCGCGGGCATGGCCGGCTGGCTCGGCGCGGCGCTGCTGATCGTGCGCATGCCCGGCTCGCTGGGGTGGGCGGTGGCGGCCGCATGCGTGGCCGTCGCGGTGTCGCAGGGCAGCTTGCCGCGCGCGACCGGCCATGTGCCGGCGGCGCGCGTCGGGCGAGCGGATCTGGCCGTGCGGATGCTCGCGGGCGCATTGCTGACGCTGGCGGTGACGACGACGTCGGTATCGATGGGTGCGGCGTGGAGTGGTGTGCTGTCGGTGTTTCCGCTGCTCGGCAGCGTGCTCGCGGTGTCGGCGCAGCGTGCGCATGGCGCGGACTTCGTCGCCCTACTGATGCGCGGCATGGTGGTCGGGCGCGGCTCGTTGGCGGCTTTCTTCGCGGTGACGGCAATGCTGCTGCCGCTGTACGGCGTGGCGACGGGGTTTGCGTGTGCGGCGGTGGTGTCGGTCGTCGTGCAAGGTTTGACGCGGCGCATGCTGTCTGCGCAGCGCAGCGCTCAGGCGGCGGCGCGAGAACTGGCTGGACCGCAAGCGGAGCGAGACTGCGCATGACTTCCCGCTCATCCGCTTCGCCTGCTGCCCGCATTGGGCTCATCTCCGATACGCACAACCTCGTGCGTCCCGAAGCGTTGCGCTATCTCGACGGCTGCGACGCGATCGTTCACGCGGGCGATATCTGCAACCCGGCCGTGCTCGACGCGCTCGCGCGAATCGCACCGCTCACCGCGGTGCGCGGCAACAACGATACCGGCGACTGGGCCGCTTCGCTGCCGACGCACGCGCGGCTGACCGTGCAGCAAGTGACGATTCTCGTCGTGCACGACATCGCCGAGCTCGGCTGCGTGCCGCAGGACGAAGGCATTCGCGTCGTCGTGAGCGGTCATTCGCATAAGCCGTCGATCGCCGAGCGCGACGGCGTGTTGTACGTCAATCCGGGTAGTGCGGGGCCGCGGCGCTTCACGCTGCCGGTGTGCGCGGGCAGGCTGATTGTCGAAGGCGCGCAGGTCAGTGCGACCTTCGATGCGCTGCTGAGGTAAAAAAAGCGGGCCGGCGAATTTCGCCGGCCCGCTTCGACACTACGCTTCGCGCGGGATGACTGTGCGGATCAGGCGCGCGCGGTCGCAGTTGCCGCAAACCTTTCATCCATCTCCTCGGCCTCGCGCTCGCCACGCAGCACCGCATGCGCTTCGGCGCGCGTCGCGACGCACGGACCCGAGCCGAGCAGCGGCTTGCGCGCGGTTTCGCGCAGCGCCAGCACCGACGCGATGCCGATCAGCGATGCGCCCATCAGGTAGTACGCGGGCATCATCAGATTGCCGGTGCGCTCGACGAGCCATGCGGTCACGAGCGGCGTGGTACCGCCGAACAGCGACACCGAGATATTGAAGCCGATCGCGAGCGCGCCGTAGCGGATCCTGGTCGGGAATAGCGCAGGCAGCGCCGACGGCATCACGCCGGTGAAGCACGACAGCAGCACGCCGAGAATCATCAGACCGCCGAACACCGGCAGCACCGTGCCCATGCGGATCAGCAGCAGCGCGGGAATCGACAGCGCGAACAGACCGACGCAGCCGAGCAGCATCACCGGCTTGCGGCCGATCGCGTCGGACAGACGGCCGGCGGCGAGCGTCATCGGCATCATCAGGATCATCACGAGCAGCACAAGAAACAGGCCGTGCGTTTCGTTGAAGTGCAGCGTCGCCGACAGATAGCTCGGCAGATACGACAGCGCCATGTAGTCGGTCACGTTGAAAATCAACACGAGGCCGACGCATAGCAGCAGCGGCTTCCACTGCTGCACGAGCAACTGGCGCAACGACTGGCTGGGCAGCGCGCGTTCTTCGGCTTCGCGCTCTTCGGCCTGCTTCTTGAACGCGGGGGTTTCCTCGAGCTTCATGCGGATGTACAGACCCACCAGGCCGAGCGGTCCGGCGATCAGGAACGGCACACGCCAGCCCCAGGAGAGCAGCGCGTCGTTCGACAGTGTCGCCGTCAGCAGCGCGACCGTGCCCGCGCCGAGCACGTAGCCGATCAGTGTGCCGAACTCGAGGAAGCTGCCCATGAAGCCGCGACGCTTGTCGGTCGAGAATTCCGCGATGAAGGTCGCTGCGCCGCCGTATTCGCCGCCGGTCGAGAAGCCCTGCACGAGGCGCGCGAGCAGCAATAGCGCGGGCGCCAGGATGCCGATCGTCGCGTAGTTGGGGATCAGGCCGATCGCGAAGGTGCCCGCGGCCATCATGATCATCGTCATGGCCAGCACACGCTGACGGCCGATGCGGTCGCCGAGCGGCCCGAACACCATGCCGCCGATCGGACGCACGAGAAATGCCGCGGCAAACGTGCCGAAGGTCGCGATGAGCTGCGCGGATGGGCTCGACGAAGGGAAGAACACCTTGCCGAGCGTGACCGCGATATAGCTGTACACGCCGAAGTCGAACCATTCCATCGCGTTGCCGAGCGCCATCGCGCCGACGGCCCGTTTCAGGAGGGAGTGATCGACGACGGTGATGTCGTCGAGGGAAAGGCGTTGTTCCTGCTTGTGATGTCGCCAGAAGCCGTTGCTGGAAGCGGTCAAGGTTAAAACTCCAATGACTGCGACGAAACTGGTGATGCGTTCCGCCACGGTTGCTGGGAAGTGCAATTTCGTGAGCAAGGCGAGAATATCCGCGACACCGGTTATCCGGTGGCGAAACAGATGGCGAAAAGAAGCAAACGCCCGCGCCTCGCGATAAGTTCGCGAAAAAACACTCGTCTAAATTGTGCTGACTGTTGCACCTGCGTGGCCGTGGAAGGGGGGCAGATGCATGGAGGACGCCGGGCTGGCTGGAAGCATGACCCATGCGCCGCTGAAGGCTTGAAACGAAAAAGGCCGGTCTTGAATTTTCCGCGTTAGGCGGGGAAACGACCGACGAGCCTTCTTGTTTAAAAACAGTTCAATTCACGATGACGCGAGCGCGGAAAGCGCAGGGCGAGTCAACATGAAAGAACGCGAATGAAGGTGAATTGCCGTTGAAACGACGCACATGTTAGCACGATGGCAGAGGATCATGCAAACCGGGCGTGTCACGCCGGGCCGCTGATTCGGCTCAATCCATTGTGGGGCGGGAGATCTGGCGGGGTCGGAGCGGTCTCCGAAACGAACCGCTTAGAACATTTCCGAGCGCTTTTTTAGCCCAAGATGACGCGACGCACAGCCGAGGTCGGGGCGAAAAAAATCCGCGCTCGCGGCGCGGATTTTTGGCGTGCGGTCACCCGCTTCGGGCGAGACGTCGCATCATGCCGGACGCGCCGACCCTAGGCCGACGGCGGCACGTAGCCCGACGCGGTATCCGCGCCTTCGCCGAAGAAGAACTTTTCGGTCTGCTTCATCAGATACTGCCGCGCGCGCGGATCGGCCATGTTCAGGCGGTTCTCGTTGATCAGCATGGTCTGCTGCTTCAACCAGCTCTGCCAGGCTTCCTTCGAGATACTTTCGTAGATCCGCTTGCCGAGTTCGCCCGGCAGCGGCGGGAAATCGAGGCCTTCGGCTTCCTTGCCGAGCTTCGCGCATTGAACCATACGAGTCATGCTGTGCTTCTCCTGTGTCGACCGGAGTTGGTGCTTTAGCACTTACTCCGGTCCCATGAAAAATGGTTGCTGTATCAGAAAAATGGTTGCTGTATCAACTTGGGGCGGGCAGACGCCGGTTCGGATCAGATGGGGGCGACCACGGGCTACTCAAAGCTGTTTCATCAGCACGAGCGACTTGCGCTGCCAGTTGTAGAGTCGGCGGCGGTCTTCAGGCAGGTCGTCGACCGTAACCTTGACGAAGCCGCGCTTGAGGAACCAGTGTTCGGTGCGCGTGGTGAGCACGAAAATGCGCGTGAGACCGCGTGCCCGCGCACGCTGTTCGATGCGCTTGAGCAGGCGCTCGCCGTCGCCGGTGCCTTGAGCTTCGGGCGCGACGGTCAAGCATGCCATTTCGCCGATGCGCTCCTGCGGATACGGATACAGCGCCGCACAGCCGAACAGCACGCCGTCGTGCTCGATCACCGAGAAATGGTCGATGTCGCGTTCGATCTGATGACGGCCGCGCCGCACCAGCGTGCCGTCCGATTCGAGCGGCTCGATCAGCGCGAGAATGCCGCCGACGTCGTCCGGCGTCGCTTCACGCAGGCTTTCAAGATTCTCGTACGAGATCATCGTGCCGACGCCATCGTGCAGGAACAGTTCGAGCAGCAGGCTGCCGTCAAGCGCGTACGGGATGATGTGCGCGCGCGGCACGCCGCCGCGACAGGCGCGGATCGAATGCTTCAGATAGAACGCGGCGTCGCCGGTGACTTCGCCGCTTTCGTGCAGCTTGTAGGCGTCGTCGAGCGACAGTTCGCGGATCAGCTCGGTGGCGCTTTCGTCGGTTTCCATCAGGCCCGGCGTCTCGGTCAGGAACACGATTTTGTCGGCGCGCAGCGCGATCGCCGCGGCCGAGGCCACGTCTTCCATCGACAGATTGAACGCTTCGCCGGTGGGTGAGAAGCCTAGCGGCGACAGCAGCACGAGCTTGCGGCTCGCGAGCGAGTGACGGATCGAATCCGCGTCGATCTTGCGCACGAGGCCCGTGTGCTGAAAGTCGACGCCGTCCAGAATGCCGACCGGGCGCGCCGTCACGAAGTTGCCCGACACGACGCTGATGTGCGCGTGCGCCATCGGCGTGTTCGGCAAACCCTGGCTGATCGCGGCCTCGATGTCGAGACGCACTTCGCCGGCCGCTTCCTTCGCGGACTCGAGCGCGCGCGCGTCGGTGATGCGCATGCCGTGCGAAAACTCCGATTCGACGCCGTGCAGGCTCATCTGCTCCTCGACCTGTGGACGCGAGCCATGCACCAGTACGATCTGGATGCCCATTGCCTGCAGCAACGCGATGTCGGATACGAGCGCATTCAGCAGCCCCTGATGCACCACTTCGCCGCCGAAACCGACGACGAATGTCTTGTTTCGGAACGCGTGGATATACGGCGCGACTGAACGCATCCAGTCGACGAATTGCGCATGCAGGGCAAGGGTTTCCGGCGAGTCGGCGGTGGCCGGGACGCTCGCGGACGCGGGGACGAGGTCGGTTTGGGAATTCATGCCGGGGATTATAATGCGCCCCCATGTCGAATGTACCCAAAAGTCCCGCTGGGGCGAATGAGAAACCGGCGCCGGCCGGTGAGCAGGCTCACCCCGGCGACACGGTGCGCCGCCCTGCGCAGGAGGCGAGATCCGATCAGGCGCGCGACGCGCGTCGGAGGGCCGGCGCGTCTGCGCGAAAAGTGCCGTCGGACGGCAGCGGCGAAGCGCGCGAAGAGCGTGCTGGCGCGCGCGGCGCGGCGCGTGACGAGCCGCGCAAGGAACCTCGCGCGCCGCGCGCACCGCGGCCGTCGCGGCTCGTCGAGCCGAATCCGATTCCACCGATCACGTTCCCCGAAGCGCTTCCTGTCTCCGGTCGTCGCGACGAGATTGCGCGGGCGATCGCGCAGAATCAGGTCGTGATCGTGTCGGGCGAAACCGGCTCGGGCAAGACCACGCAGCTGCCGAAAATCTGTCTCGCGCTCGGGCGTGGTCTCGGTGCCGGCGGCGACGGTCTGATCGGCCATACGCAGCCGCGCCGGATCGCCGCGTCGGCGACCGGGCGCCGGATCGCCGAGGAACTCGGCACGCCGTTCGGCGAAGTGGTCGGCTACAAGGTGCGCTTTAACGATAACCTCGCGCCAGGCGCATCGGTCAAGCTGATGACCGATGGCATTCTGCTCGCCGAAACACAGACCGATCCGCTCCTGAAAGCGTATGACACGCTGATCATCGACGAAGCGCACGAGCGCAGCCTGAACATCGATTTTCTGCTCGGCTACCTGAGGGAGATTCTTCCGAAGCGCCCCGATCTGAAGTTGATCGTCACCTCGGCGACGATCGACGCCGACCGTTTCGCGCGACACTTCGGCGGCGACGACAAGCCCGCTCCGGTGATCGAAGTGAGCGGGCGGCTCTATCCGGTCGAGGTGCGTTACCGGCCGGTCGTCGAGGAGAGCCCTGCGCTCAAGGCGGCGCAAGGGACCTCGGGTGCAACCTCGTCTGGCCGCGAGCGCACGAAGACGCAGCGCGAGACCGACCGCGATCTGATGGAGGCAATCGTCGACGCCGTCGACGAACTGTGCCGCGAAGGCCCCGGCGACGTACTGGTGTTCCTGCCCGGCGAGCGCGAGATTCGCGACGCCGCCGAGGCGCTGCGCAAGCATCATCCGCCGCATACGGAAATTCTGCCGCTGTTCGCGCGGCTCTCGGCGGCCGAGCAGGAGCGCGTGTTCCGCGCGTCGAACACCCGCCGCATCGTGCTCGCGACCAACGTCGCCGAAACTTCGTTGACGGTACCCGGCATCCGCTACGTGGTCGATACCGGGCTTGCGCGCGTGAAGCGCTACTCCTATCGCAACAAGGTCGAGCAGCTGCAGGTGGAGTCGATTTCGCAAGCCGCCGCGAACCAGCGCGCGGGGCGCTGCGGGCGGGTCGCTGACGGCCTCTGCATTCGTCTCTACGAGGAAACCGACTTCCAGGGCCGCGCGCGCTTCACCGATCCGGAAATTCTGCGCTCGTCGCTCGCCTCGGTGATTCTGCGCATGAAGTCGCTGCATCTGACGGCGATCGAAACGTTTCCGTTTATCGAGCCGCCGCCGGGCCGTGCGATCTCCGACGGCTATCAGTTGCTCAACGAGCTCGGCGCCGTCGACGACGACAACCGGTTGACGCCGCTCGGCCGCGAACTCGCGCGACTGCCGCTCGATCCGCGCGTCGGCCGCATGATTCTCGCCGCGCGTGACCAGCAGGCGCTGAAGGAAGTGCTGGTGATCGCGAGTGCGCTGTCCGTGCAGGATCCGCGCGATCGTCCGATCGAAGCGCAAGAGCAGGCCGACCAGGCACATCGCCGTTTCGCCGACGAGCGTTCCGAATTCCTGCAGTGGCTGAAGATCTGGAACTGGTTCGACGAAGCGATCGCGCACAAGAAATCGAACCGGCAGCTGCAGGACGAGTGCCGCAAGAACTTCCTGTCGCAGTTGCGGCTGCGCGAGTGGCGCGACGTCCATTCGCAACTGCTGACCGTAGTGCGCGAGCACGGCTGGCGGCTGAACGAAGCGGAGGCGACGTTCGAGCAGATCCATCTTGCGCTGCTGACCGGTCTGCTCGGCAACCTCGGCCTGAAGGCCGACGACGAGCCGTATTACCTCGGCGCGCGCGCCATCAAGTTCTATTTGTGGCCCGGCTCGGCACTCGTGAAAAAAGCGGGCAAGTGGGTGATGGCTGCCGAACTCGTCGAAACGAGCCGGCTCTACGCGCGCTGTATCGCGAAAATCGAGCCGGAGTGGGTCGAGAAGGTCGGCGCGCACCTGCTGAAGAAGTCGCTGTCCGAGCCACATTGGGAGAAGCGCGCGGCGCAGGTGTCCGCGTTCGAGCGCGCGATGCTGTACGGCCTGCCGATCTATCACCGGCGGCGGGTGGCGTTCGGCACACAGGACCCGGCGCGGGCGCGCGAGCTGTTCATTCGCGGTGCGCTCGTGGAAGGCGAGTTCGACACGAAGCTTGCGTTCTTCGC